>NZ_WSPD01000005.1:0-328538 GCF_026319105.1 Enterobacter sp. HSTU-ASh6
CTCAGAAGTGAAACGCCGTAGCGCCGATGGTAGTGTGGGGTCTCCCCATGTGAGAGTAGGGAACTGCCAGGCATCAAATTTAGCGTGCTGATATGGCTCAGTTGGTAGAGCGCACCCTTGGTAAGGGTGAGGTCCCCAGTTCGACTCTGGGTATCAGCACCACTTTATACTTAGGTTAAAGTTCGGCAAGAAGTAAAAGAATTTGTCTGGCGGCTTTAGCGCGGTGGTCCCACCTGACCCCATGCCGAACTCAGAAGTGAAACGCCGTAGCGCCGATGGTAGTGTGGGGTCTCCCCATGTGAGAGTAGGGAACTGCCAGACATCAAACAAGTGAAAAGGCCATCCGAAAGGATGGCCTTTTTGCGTTATGATTGCCGTGAAAACCGTAGGCCCGGCAGGCAACGCGCCTCCGGGCAAGAGAGCAGGTTAATGAATCACCTGCGACAGGAAGGCTCGCGTGCGTTCTGACTTAGGATGGGCAAAGAACTCATCCGGTGGTGCCTGCTCAACAATCTCCCCGCGATCCATAAAGATCACCCGGTCGGCCACGGTTCTCGCGAATCCCATTTCATGTGTCACACACAGCATGGTCATGCCGGATTGTGCCAGCCCAATCATGGTATCCAGCACCTCTTTCACCATCTCAGGATCCAGGGCTGACGTCGGTTCATCAAACAGCATAATTTTCGGCTTCATACACAGCGAGCGGGCGATAGCCACGCGCTGCTGTTGGCCACCCGATATCTGACCAGGAAATTTATTGGCATGCTCTGCAATACGTACGCGTTCGAGGTAGTGCATTGCCAGCGCCTCCGCTTCCTTTTTAGGCATCTTTCGTACCCAAATTGGCGCAAGCGTACAGTTCTGCAGAACGGTCAGGTGTGGAAAAAGATTAAAGTGCTGGAATACCATTCCCACTTCCTGACGCACGCGTTCAATGTTGCGGATATCTTCATTCAGCTCGATACCATCAACCACAATGCGTCCTTGCTGATGTTCTTCAAGATGGTTAATACAGCGAATGGTTGTGGATTTCCCGGAGCCGGAAGGGCCGCAAAGAACGATGCGTTCCCCCTGCTTTACCTTGAGATTAATGTCTTTCAGGACATGGAACTGTCCGTACCATTTATTCACATTTTCCAGCGTAATCATCGCGTCGGCGGGTGTCATAGTTATTTGGCTCATAATTTCCTCAGTGCGGTGTACGCCCGGTGTTAAAGCGCTTTTCCAGATGCTGGCTGTAGCGCGACATGCTAAAACAAAAGATCCAGTAGATAAGGGCTGCAAAGACATATCCTTCTGTGGACATGCCCAGCCAGACAGGGTCCACGGTGGCCTGTTGCACGCTGCTAAAGAGATCGAACAACCCGATGATGATCACCAGGCTGGTATCTTTGAAGAGGGCAATGATTGTGTTGACCAGTCCCGGGATAACCAGCTTGAGAGCTTGTGGAAGAATGACCAGCCCCTGCGTTTTCCAGTAACCGAGCGCCAGTGATTCCGCCGCTTCGTACTGGCCTTTAGGTAACGCCTGCAGCCCACCTCGTACAACTTCAGCAACATAGGCTGACTGGAAGAGAATCACCCCAACCAGCGCACGGATCAGTTTGTCTATCGTGGTGCCTTCTGCCATAAACAGCGGCAGCATGACCGAAGACATAAACAGAACGGTGATAAGCGGCACGCCGCGCCAGAACTCAATGAAGATAACGGAGAGCACGCGTACGATCGGCATTTTTGAACGCCGTCCCAGGGCAAGTAAAATCCCCCACGGCAGTGCGCCGGCTATCCCCACCGAAGCGATAATCAGCGTCAGCGTCAGTCCGCCCCACTGGCGTGTTTCTACGCGTTCCAGCCCCAGGAAACCGCCATACAGCAGTATCCAGACAATGATGGGATAAACCACTGCCCAGCCGGTAATGTAGCGTCCACGATGAGGCAGCTTTTTCCAGAACATGACCGCGACAGAGAGCAGGCCGATGACCAGCGCCAGATTTATCCGCCAGCGCTGTTCATGTGGATACAATCCATACATGAACTGACCGAAACGCTCATGAATAAACACCCAGCAAGCGCCAGCTTTGGTGCAGTCTGCCCGGGTGGAACCGACCCAGTTAGCCTGTAAAAACGCCCAGTTCAGCAGAGGCGGGATCAATTCCCACATCAGCCACAGGCAGACGATCGTCAGCAGGCTATTACTCCAGCTGGAGAACAGATTCTTACGCGCCCACAGAATAAAGCGTCCACCTGTCGAGTTGGCAGGGCGCGAGGCGTGCGACAGTATCGCTTTTGTCATCATAGTTCCTTAGCGCTCGACCAGTGCTATACGACGGTTATAAAGGTTCATCAGCAATGAAATCACCAGGCTGATGATCAGATAGACAGACATGGTGATCGCGATGGTTTCAATGGCTTGTCCGGTCTGGTTAAGCACGGTTCCGGCGAAGAGTGACACCATATCGGGGTAGCCTATGGCTGCGGCCAGCGACGAGTTTTTGACAATGTTCAGATACTGGCTGGTCAGGGGAGGAATAATGACCCGTAAAGCCTGCGGAATGATGACCTGGCGAAGCGTCACGGTATGGGGCAAACCCAGAGAGCGTGCCGCCTCGTGCTGTCCGTGAGGTACAGCCTGGATCCCTGCACGGATAATCTCAGCGATAAACGCGGACGTATAAATCGACAGCGCCAGCGTCAGTGCGGCCAGCTCAGGAATTAATACCATCCCGCCCTGAAAGTTAAAGCCACGCAGATGCGGAATATCCCAGTGTAGCGCTGCTCCGAACAGCCAGTGTGCCAGCAGCGGCAGGCAAACAATCAGGACAGCCGCCGTGGGCCAGGTTCTGCGAAGCTGCCCGGTTTTGATCTGATGCTTGCGATTAAAACGGAATACCCCAGCTGAGAGAGCAAGCGCTATCACAATTGCGGCGATGAACGCATACAGCCCTTCACCTTGCAGAGGAGAAGGAATGGACAACCCTCGGTTACTGAGGAAAAACAGCTCAAACGCGTCGACGGCCTGACGGGGACCCGGAAGGTTACGCAGCACGGCGAAATACCAGAAGAAGATCTGCAGCAGTGGTGGGATATTACGGAACGTCTCGATATAAACAGTCGACAGTTTCCGCAGGAGCCAGTTTTCAGAGAGACGCGCCAGGCCGATAAAGAACCCCAGTATCGACGCGAAGACGATACACAGCGCCGAGACCAACAGCGTATTCAATAAACCGACGACGAACACGCGTCCGTAGGTGTCTCCTTCCTGGTAATCAATAAGGTGCTGAACAATGCCAAACCCCGCGCTGCGATCCAAAAACGCAAAACCGGAGGTAATGCCGCGGTTATTCAGGTTGGTGATCGTGTTGTGGATGAGATACACGGCGATGAGAACAACCGCAACGATAGCAATAATCTGGAATAGCCAGGCGCGGACCGCGGGATGAGAAAAGGATAGCGATCCTTTTACGGCTGAGCGGCGATGGGACATAAAGAAACCTCAATAACCATGACTCTGGAGTGGGCACCGCCTGAGCAGTGCCCGTTACAGCTATGACTTAACGTACTGGTGGCGCGTACTGAATACCGCCGTTATTCCAGAGATTGTTCTGTCCGCGTTTGATCTTCAGTGGGCTATCCGATCCCACGTTGCGCTCAAAGATCTCAGAGTAGTTGCCCACCTGTTTGATGATGTTGTAAGCCCACTTGTTATCCAGCTTCAGATCTTTACCGAAATCACCCTCTTTACCGAGCAGGTGCGCCATATCCGGGTTGGATGGATTCGCGGCTTTCTCATCCACGTTTTTCGAGTTGATGCCCATCTCTTCTGCGTTCAGCATGGCAAACAATGTCCAGCGAACAATGGAGAACCAGTCTTCATCGCCACGGCGTACCACAGGTCCGAGAGGTTCTTTTGAGATCACTTCAGGCAGGACAATCCACTCAGCCGGGTTGCTCAGCTTAATACGTAAGGCATACAGCTGTGACTGGTCAGAAGCCAGGGTGTCACAACGACCGGACTCCAGCGCTTTAGCCGATTCATCCGAGCGGTCAAATGTCACAGGGGTGTACTTCATATTATTGGCTTTGAAATAGTCTGCGACGTTCAGCTCGGTATCAGTACCAGCCTGGATACAGACGGTGGCACCATCCAGTTCTTTCGCGCTTTTCAGGCCCGCTTTGTTATGGGTCAGGAAGCCGATGCCGTCATAATAGGTCACGCCGGTAAATGACATTCCCATACCCGCGTCGCGGGAGGAGGTCCAGGTGGTATTACGGGAGAGCATGTCAACCTCGCCGGACTGCAGCGCCGTAAAGCGCTCTTTCGCCGTCAGCGGGGTATATTTTACTTTGCTGTCATCACCAAAAACGGCAGCTGCGACGCCACGGCAGACATCCACATCAATACCGGTAAATTTGCCGTTCGCATCGGCATAGGAGAAGCCAGGCAAACCGTCACTGATACCACATTGAACAAAACCTTTCTTTTTAACGGCATCCAGTGTCGTTCCCGCATGGGCTTGACCGGCTACGGCAAACAACATGCCTGCAGCGGCCAGGCTGGCTATCATCGTCTTTTTCATAATGCATCCTGTGTGGCGAATTTATCGTTATAGAGGCGTTTTAAAAACGCTTTACCTGTCTGTGGCGTTGGCCAACGTTTATAAAGCAAACGTAATGCCAGTTTTGCGTTCGACAAAATAAGTGAGAAGTGAACGCTTAATGCTGAGTGTAGACAGGCTTAAATAAAACGAGCGCCCCGAAACGGTGCGAAATTACAACCTGTGCCACAAATCGGAGCAAAAGTTTTAACGAGAGTCAGAGGAAATGAAGAGATAGTTTCCAGAGTGAATATTGGCAGGGTATTCAATAGGAATAATGTGTGAAAATCATCACGATAGAATATGAAATTTTAATGAGTATACGGAAAAGTTGTGACTGGCTTCTGGCTGCAATTAATTATTTGAATAAATACGGGGCTATTTTTTTACTTATTTGAAAACACTGCACTCTTTAAAAGCAAAAGCGCGGCCGGAGCCGCGCTTCTGAACAGATGTTATTTGGTCAGGGCAACGATACCCAACGTCAAACCCGCCACAGCGGCTGCACCACCAGCGATAGCACCCGCGGTTTCCCAGTTATCCTGGGTGGTGCCTTTCATACAGGTATTGGTATGAACCAGTCGGCCCTGGTCATCGTAAACCGGTACACATGGAGAGTCGTGCGCGCAACCAGCAAGCAACGCAGCGAGGAGTGCAACGGAAATGAATCTTTTCATGATGTTACCTCAGTATTATTTCTCGTCCGCTATAAAGCCAGGAGGGCAATTAGCGAACAGGAGGTTATTTTACCACCGGGGTAAGACCGTGTTACACGAGGAATAATCTCAATTTATGTCGTTTGTAAAAATCGTGGAGAAAAGTCGGTTTCAGAAAGAATTAATGGAGAAATTATGAAGCTGCAAAAGGCTGTTTTTACTTAATGCAAACTACCCTGGTTTTAACGCTGCTATTTTGTAAAGTCTAATTCGTTGTTTATGTTAAAAATAAAAAGGCACCGAAGGTGCCTTTTCAGGAAAACATTACTCTTTATGGCGGGTGAATCGTCGGCGGACAACCACAAAGAAAACGGGCACGAAGAAAATGGCCAGAAGCGTTGCGGAAAGCATCCCTCCCATCACGCCCGTACCCACCGCGTTTTGCGCGCCGCTCCCGGCCCCGGTGCTGATCACCAGCGGCATGACGCCGAGAATAAAGGCCAGGGAGGTCATCAGGATGGGGCGAAGGCGCATCCTTGACGCCTCCAGTGTAGCTTCAATAATACCTTTACCTTCTTTCTCCATCAGGTCTTTGGCAAACTCGACGATCAGGATGGCGTTTTTCGCCGATAAACCAATCGTCGTCAACAGGCCGACCTGGAAATAGACGTCATTGTTTAACCCGCGCAGCGACGCTGCAAGCAGCGCTCCAATGACACCCAGCGGCACCACCAGCATGACTGAGAACGGAATGGACCAGCTTTCATACAGGGCCGCCAGACACAGGAACACCACAATCAGTGAAATGGCGTACAGCGCCGGCGCCTGGTTACCCGAAAGCCGCTCCTGATAAGACATTCCCGTCCAGTCATAGCCGATGCCGGAAGGCAGTTTTGCCGCCAGGCTTTCCATCATCACCATCGCCTCACCGGTACTTTTCCCCGGGGCTGATTCACCGAGGATCTCCATTGATGGCATCCCGTTGTAGCGCTCCAGGCGAGGTGAGCCATAGACCCAGTGCGCGTTGCTAAAGGCTGAGAACGGGACCATTTCCCCATTCGCGCTGCGCACGTAGAGGTTGTTAATATCGCCTGGCAGCATACGGAATTTTGCGTCGGCCTGAACGTAGACCTTTTTCACGCGTCCGTGATCGATAAAGTCATTCACATAGGTGCCACCTAACGCCGTCGAGATCGTCTGGTTAACGTCAGAAATACTGACACCCAGCGCCTGCGCTTTCTCCTGATCGACATCCAGCTTGAACTGAGGCGTATCTTCAAGACCGTTAGGACGCACGCGAACCAGCAGATCAGGGTGCTCTTTCACCATGCCGAGCAGTTGGTTACGTGCCTGCGTCAGCTGGGTATGCCCCAGGTTAGCCTGGTCAATCAGCTCAAAGTCGAAGCCCGTGGCGGTACCCAGTTCAATAATTGCAGGCAGGTTAAACGGGAACACGAGACCATCTTTAATCTGACTGAAGGCTTTGGTCGCGCGACCCACAATGGCTTCGACGCCATTTTCCGCCCCCGGGCGCTCCTCCCAGGGCTTCAGGCTGATGAAGGCAATGCCGGAGTTCTGACCCTGGCCGCTAAAGCTAAAGCCGTTAACGGTAAAGACGGATTCCACATTCGCCTTCTCTTTGTTCAGATAGTAATCCTGAACCTGGTCGAGGACCTGCTGAGTGCGCGTCTGGGTTGCCCCCGCCGGGAGCTGAACCATCGTCATAAACACCCCCTGATCCTCTTCGGGCAGGAAGGAGGTCGGTAAACGAAGGAAGAGCACCGCCATCCCGCCGACAATAATGACGTACACCACCAGATAGCGGCCGGTCTTACGCAAAATACCGCTCACGCTGTTGCTGTAGTGCTCCACACTTTTATCAAAGCGCGCATTAAACCAGCCGAAGAACCCCCCTTTCTGGGCATGATGGTCGCCGGAGACGGGCTTGAGCAACGTTGCACAGAGTGCGGGCGTCAGGATGAGCGCAACCAGTACGGAGAGCGCCATGGCGGAAACGATCGTCAGTGAGAACTGGCGATAGATTGCCCCCGTTGAACCGCCAAAAAAGGCCATTGGAATAAAGACCGCCGAGAGCACCATGGCGATCCCCATCAGCGCCCCCTGGATTTGCCCCATCGATTTCTGCGTGGCCTCTTTCGGCGGCAGCTTGTCTTCTACCATGACGCGTTCAACGTTCTCGACGACCACGATGGCGTCATCCACCAACAGACCTATCGCCAGCACCATGCCGAACATGGTCAGGGTATTGATGGAGAAACCGAACGCCGCCAGAACCGCGAAGGTCCCCAGCAGAACGACCGGAACCGCGATAGTCGGGATGAGCGTCGCCCGCAGGTTTTGCAGGAACAGGTACATGACCAGGAAGACGAGAATAATCGCTTCAAACAGGGTCTTCACCACTTCGTGAATGGAGATTTTCACAAAAGGTGTGGTGTCATAGGGGTAGACAACCTTCAGCCCCTGCGGGAAGAACTGCTGCAGTTGCGCCAGTTTGCTCTTGATGGCTGCCGCCGTGTCCAGCGCATTTGCCCCGGTCGCCAGCTTAATCCCCAGGCCGGTTGCCGCCTGCCCATTGATTTTGGTCACCATGTTGTAGTTTTCGCCGCCCAGCTCAATGCGAGCCACATCTTTCAGATGCACCATTGAGCCATCCTGATTCACTTTGAGCGTGACCCGGCCAAACTCTTCCGGCGATTTCAGGCGGGTTTGCGCGATGATCGAGGCGTTCAGCTGCTGCCCGGGAATGGACGGCGTTCCACCCAACTGGCCTGCCGCTATCTGGTCATTCTGCGTTTTCAGCTGGTTGATAATATCCAGCGGCGTCAGCTGATATTTGTTCATCGCATTGCTGTCGAGCCAGATGCGCATCGCATACTGAGCACCAAACAGCTGGACGTCGCCGACGCCAGACGTTCGGCTGATGGCATCTTTGACGTTTGAGGCGACATAGTCGGAGATGTCATCCTGCGTGAGATGTTTGTTATCTGAAACAAAACCTGCGACCAGCAGGAAGCTGCTGCTGGACTTCTCAACGCCAATCCCTTGTTGCTGTACCTCTTGCGGCAGCAGCGGCATGGCGAGCTGCAGTTTGTTCTGAACCTGCACCTGGGCGATGTCCGGATCGGTCCCTGACTCGAAGGTGAGGGTGATCGTGACGTTACCTGCCGAGTCGCTGGTGGAAGACATATACATCAGGTTATCGATACCGTTCATGTTCTGTTCGATAACCTGAGTCACCGTATCCTGCACCGTTTGGGCATCAGCGCCCGGGTAGGTTGCGGATATCGCCACCGCAGGAGGCGCAATGGTCGGATACTGGGCGACGGGAAGTTTGAGAATGGCCAGCCCGCCGGCAATCATTAAAATGATGGCAAGTACCCAGGCGAAAACCGGCCGCTGAATAAAGAAATTAGCCATGTTGTCGTCCCTTAACTGGCTGGAGCGGTGGTGGTATCAGGCGTGGCGACCACGGTTGCCCCCGGTCTGACTTTCTGTAACCCGCTGACAATAACGCGGTCACCGTTTTTCAGCCCTTCTGTTACCAGCCAGCGATCGCCAATTGCCTGTGGGGCGACGACGGTACGTGCCTCAACCTGGTTTTTATCATTCACCACCATAACGGTTGCATCGCCTCGTGGCGTACGGGTCACCCCCTGCTGTGGAACCAGGATCGCATCCGGCTGCGTGCCTTCATCAATGCGGGCACGAACGAACATGCCGGGTAACAGCAGATGTTGCGGATTCGGGAAAATGGCACGCAGGGTTATCGAGCCGGTACTCTCATCGACCGTGACGTCAGAGAACTGCAAAGTGCCTTTCAGTGGGTAGGGCTGCCCATTCTCCATCAGCAGCTCAACGGTACTGGCGGACTCGCCTTTTTGCAGACTCGTCTGTTTCAGACGCATAAACTCATTACTGGACTGGGTGACATCGACATAAATCGGATCAAGCTGCTGGACCGTTGCCAGGGCTGTGGCTTGTCCGTTGGTGACGAGAGCCCCTTCGGTTACGCTGGATTTACCGATGCGGCCATCGACAGGCGATGTAACTTTGGTGTACGCAAGGTTAATACGCGCGCTTTCAACACCGGCTTTGGCAGCAACGACGCTGGCGTCTGCCTGCTGAGCCGTTGCTACAGCCTGGTCATACTCCTGCTTGCTGACATACTGGGTGCCCACCAGTGGGAGATAACGTTTCACGGTCAGGTGCGCAATACTGGCTGCCGCCTGGGCCTTCGCCAGCTCGCCTCTCGCACTGTCATAGGCTGCCTGATAGGTCGCGGGATCAATCTGATAAAGTGACTCACCCGCTTTAACATCACTCCCTTCCGTGAAGTTGCGACGCAGGATGATGCCGCTAACCTGAGGACGAACCTCCGCAACCCGAAAAGCGTCGGTTCTGCCCGGGAGTTCAGTGGTAACAGCCAGAGGCGCGCTTTTCACGATATGCACGCTGACCTGAGGTGCCTGCGGGGGTTGTTGTTGTTTTTCCTGACCATCGCATCCAGTGAGCAGTACCGCGCAGACAATGAAACCGGATAAGGGTAAGCGTCTGAAATGATTCGTCATTACTGTTCCTTTAAATACCCATTAACCGATATATGTCATGAACCGGTAGTTGGGGCAGAGGGATAAAAAATAAAATGTAGCTGCGTATAATAATGAGGGTATTTAATGTTTTTTAATTTATAAGTGCGAATGAGCTGGCCTGAAGACAAAATCAGAATCGGGCCTGAGGTTTACGGTAATATACGTCTGGCATAATTATCAGATAAACAGCGTTTAAGGTTATCCATTCATTCAGGTCATGAATTTAATTGGCTTAATGTATTTGTATTAATGATAAATTATGTGCGTTGACTTTTTTTGTGCAAAATGAAAACGGAAATTGGTGAATACTTTCATTTTTATGAACGCAGCAATATCTATAAACCTTGTGTATAACGAGTAGTCGTCTATGGCGCGTAAAAAGAAAGAAGAGGCTCAACAGACCCGACAGCAGCTGATTGAGGCGGCTATCGGACAGTTTGCAACACGTGGCGTAGCCAATACGACGCTGACGGATATCGCGGATGCCGCCAGGGTGACGCGCGGCGCGATCTACTGGCACTTCACCAGTAAATCTGAAATTTTTAATGCCATCTGGGAACAGCAATTACCGCTTCGCGACATTATTCGCGACCGGCTTTCCCTTTCCGAAAGTGACGATCCGTTGTTAATGCTTCGTGAGCAGTTTATTACAGCATTGCAGTATATTGCTCATGAGCCGCGGCAATGTGCGCTTTTACAAATTCTGTATCATAAGTGTGAATTTAGCAGCGATATGATTTCAGAAAGTGAAATCAGAAAGCGTATTGGGTTCAATGATGACGCGTTACGTGTCACGCTGGAGGGCTGTATTTCGCGGGGGATTATTTCACCCAGGATGAATGTGGACCTCACCTTGATCGTATTTCACGGTTTTTTTAGCGGAATCATTAAAAACTGGTTAATGAATAACGACAGTTTTAATCTCTACCAGCAGGCGCCCGCCCTTGTCGATAGCATTCTGGCGACACTCCCGATCGTTCGCGTATCGCCTCATGATGATTACAGCTCCGCGCCAGGTAACATTTCTCCCCGGGCACAAAGTGCCTCTACGGTCTGCGCGCTGACAGGTTTACCTAACAGATAACCCTGAAGGGTATTACAGCCAAGCTCGGTCAAAAAGTTTTGCTGTTCTTCGGTTTCCACCCCTTCCGCCACGACTTTCAGGTTAAGCGTTTTTGCGAGGGCCACAATCGCCGAAACAATGGTGGCATCCTCGCTCTCACCGCTTAACTCTTTCACAAATGCCCTGTCGATCTTGAGTTCGCAGGCCGGCAAGCGCTTGAGATAGAGCAGGCTTGAATATCCGGTGCCAAAATCATCAATAGAGGCCTTCACACCTGCATCCGTCAGCTCTGTCAGCACCCGCACACTTTCATCCGGGTTGCTCATTGCCGTGGTCTCCGTCACTTCCAGGATCAACATTTCCGGCGGCACATGATGACGCGCCAGGCAGTCGAGAACCGTTTTAACCAGCGAAGGTTGTTCGAACTGCAACGTTGACAGGTTGACTGCCATTGACCAGCTTTGATGCCCCTGAAGATGCCATTCCCGCAGCTGGCGGCAGGCTTCATTAATGACCCAGTTACCAATGGGGATGATCAGCCCCGTTTTTTCCGCCAGCGGCAGGAAGAGGTCCGGAGTCAGTAATCCCTGCTTAGGATGTTGCCAGCGTAATAACGCCTCAAAGCCGAGAACCGGCCCTGCGGGAGCGTGAAATTTTGGCTGATACAGCAGGCGCAGCTCATCACGATCGATCGCCATCCACAGATCGTTCATTAGCTGAAGATGGGTCTGCGCCAGGGTATTCATGGAAGGCTGGAAAAAGTGGTAACCGTTCCGGCCCATATGCTTCGTGTGATACATCGCAGCATCGGCATTAAACATCAGCTCGCGCTCGGTTTTGCCGTCGTGAGGATAAAGTGCGATGCCAATACTGAGGGTCACCACCAGTTCATAGGGGTCGAGATTGAACGGGCTATCGATGGCATGCACCAGCGAATTTGCCAGCGAGGCAGCATCGTCGGGACCTTCACCCTCTGCCAGCAGAACAAACTCATCACCGCCGATACGCGCAAGGGTGAACTGGCCTTTCAGGAGAAGCAGCAGACGCTGCGTGACGGCGACCAGCAGCCTGTCGCCGACATCATGGCCGTAGGCATCATTGACGGCTTTAAAACCGTCGAGATCCATGAACATCAGCGCAAAACGGGTGCCTTCACGATCGGCTTTGCTGATGGCCTGATCGAGTCTGTCTTCCAGAAGAATACGGTTGGGCAGCCGCGTCAGGGTATCGTGCAGGGCCAGTTGTGCGAGTTCCCGGTTCGCTTCTGCAAGCGATGAGGCCAGAAGGGCGGTACGTGCCTGGAGACGGGCATCCAGCATCGACACCAGCAGGGTGATCCCAAGAATAGAGAGCGCGACGACGCTGACCAGCACCGCCAGCCAGCTCCCGTTTATACCGTCATGATGAACCATGGTGGACATCGGAAACTGCGCGGCTTTCATCCCGGCGTAGTGCATACCGGCAATGGCAATCCCCATGGTGATGGCGGCACCCATGCGCATCAGCACGACCTGCGCGGCTTCGTGGCGCAGGCGGAAGGTTAGCCAGAGTGCCGCGAGTGAAGCGGCAAGGGCAATCACAACCGAAATGGCGACCCAGAACGTGTCCCAGATAATCCCGGGCATCACTTCCAGCGCTGCCATGCCGGTGTAATGCATGGCAACAATACCGCCACCCATCACCAGCGCGCCTGGCAGCAGACGACGCAAGCGCAATTGTTCGCCGCTGACAAGCCACAGCGCAAACAGTGACGATCCCACGGCGATAACCATGGATAACACCGTCAGGGTGGCGTTGTAGCTCATGCTCATGGAGAGGTCCATCGCCAGCATGCCAATAAAATGCATGGCCCACACGCCAATGCCCATTGCAATGCCCCCGCCAGCCAGCCAGACGCGTGCGGCGACGCCCTGACTCCCGGCGACACGTGCAGCCATATTCAGGGCGGTATACGCCGCAAGGATGGCAACAACAAAGGAGAGGACAACAAGGATTGAGTTGTATTGGCTAACCAGCATGGTCGGTTCTACTCGAGTGTGAAGTTACGCCAGAGCGGTTGAGAAGGGCGAGACATTATCACCGTAAGGTAACGGCTCAAAGGGATTTAAATCCCCGTTTTTACTGGGTAATAGCAGGGTGGTTTGCGCAATCGCGCGGTCAGTCGAGTTCTGAGCAGTTCACTAACTTGAGCGGATTCACGGAGTTCATATTGCGACACTTATCGGTTTCGGTGCTCATCAGCTCAATCCACTGCATCAGCAGTGTATCGAAAATGAAAACGGAGATTGCAAAGACAACCAGCCACCAGTATTTACGAATCATTGTGTCATTCCGCGAGAAGAGCGCCAGTAGGGTGGGTGAAATATACACGAAAAACCGAGCTTTAAAAGCGGGATAAACGAAGGTTTACACAGCGTTGACGGAGAAGAGAAAGTAATAAAAAAGGCGCATCCCCATGCCAGGTAGCGCCTTTTTAAACAAGCATTTGCTAACCGAAATTAGTTCATGCCGTATTTTTTCAGTTTCTTACGCAGAGTACCACGGTTGATACCCATCATCAGCGCAGCGCGGGTTTGGTTACCGCGGGTGTATTGCATCACCATGTCCAACAGTGGCTGTTCAACTTCAGCCAGTACCAGCTCATACAGGTCATTAACATCCTGACCATTCAGTTGAGCAAAATAGTTCTTCAGTGCCTGTTTAACCGAGTCACGCAGGGGCTTTTGAGTTACCTGGTCCTGAGAGTTAACGGTAGAAACGGTCAGTACGTCAGAATTTACGCGTTGTTCGAACATAGTTCTGTCAGCTCTTTATTTCATTACGCAAGATTTTCGAAGTATGCCTCCAACGCCTCCAGCTGTACGCTGGCATCCTCTATGGCGTTGAATGTGCGCCGAAACTGGTCATCTGGAGCATGCTCCTGGAGATACCAGGAGACGTGTTTACGCGCAATTCGGTACCCTTTTGCCTGACCATAAAAGTCATGCAATTCCCGAACATGCGAACAAAGCAAGCGCTTAACCTCTGCCAGTGGCAGGGGGGCAAGCAGCTCCCCAGTGTCCAGATAATGCTGGATTTCCCGGAAGATCCAGGGTCTTCCCTGAGCGGCACGTCCTATCATCAGAGCATCAGCTCCCGTATAGTCGAGCACAGCTCTGGCTTTAAGCGGGTCAGTTATGTCGCCATTCGCGATAATCGGAATGGAAACTTTCTGCTTAACTGCCCGAATGCTGTCGTATTCAGCTTCACCGTTGAACAAACAGGCGCGAGTGCGTCCATGAATGGTCAGGGCCTGAATGCCACAGTCTTCGGCCAGTTGGGCAATTTCTACACAGTTACGGTGTTCCGGCGACCAACCCGTGCGAATCTTCAACGTAACAGGAACGTCCACTGCGCTGACAACCGCCGTCAGGATAGATTTCACCTGATCGGGGTATTGCAGAAGGGCTGAACCTGCAAGCTTGCGATTCACCTTTTTGGCCGGGCACCCCATATTGATATCAATAATCTGGGCACCACTTTCCACGTTAATCCGCGCGGCATCTGCCATCTCTTCAGGCACGCTTCCGGCAATTTGCACGGTGCGGATACCTGGTTCATCAATGTGCACCATCCGAAGGCGGGATTTATCGCTTTCCCAGACCTGCGGGTTAGACGACATCATCTCGGATACGGTTAAACCGGCTCCCATCTCATAACACAGCGTCCTGAACGGCCGGTCTGTTATACCTGCCATTGGGGCTGCGATCAGGCGATTTCTAAGCTGGTGGTGTCCGATGCGCATGAGTTAAGAAATGACCATACTGTGACTGCAAGGCGGCGTATATTACGCATTTTTTGCACGAGATGAAAGGCCAAACTTTGAACAATCCACTGTTATAGATCATGGAATCGCCGCTCTGTCTTTCCGTTCAAAATTATTCACTATTTAAATCATTATGTTAGGCGTGGATGGTTATTTTATGGACGCTTACAATTTACCGTAACTTCTCGTCATTTCTGAATAAAAGCGTCACTGAAGCGGGATATTCTGCTGTTTTTAACAGCAGTTTATCCCGCTTCTTTGCGATCTGCGTCGCATTTCAGAAGATGATCGTATTGCGAGAAATGCCTGTTATTCGACCACTACACGTCCATGCAGAGACTGTACCGGACGGTTATTATCATGATGCATGGTATGGGTAAACTTATCGAGCTGTTCTGCGGAGACTGTCATCGGGTGCTTAAGCACAATCCAGGTGACACCTTCTGAACACGGAGGGGTGGTCAGTGAACCACTAAAGCGGAAGTACGTTTTATCTTCCGGCAGCAGCGTATTCAGGTTGAGATCTCCTTTGATGGAGACGTTCTGCTCGGCCAACTGAGGCATCACGCTCCACAGCTTTTCAAGCTCCGGGTTTGCGGCGCCTTTATCGAACATCACCGCAACCACCGTCAGCTCCCCTGCGGCATTTTTATGAACCAGGTGCATTTCCATTGCATATTTCTTGCCGTGAACGGTGTTTTCGCTCGGAGAGTGGAAATGGAACTGTTGTAACGTCCAGGTTTGCTTATCCAGCGTGATCGTATCGCGGGTGTCAGCCGGTTCACTTGCCTGAATGGTGTGGCCATTGTTCGTTAGCGTCACGGGGCCATCAATGTAGTGTGTTTGGAGCGGGGAGAGATGGGCGTCCAGGGTTGAATCAATATTAATCGGCGACTGGTTCATTCCTTTCTGACAGGTCTTGTATGCCTCGTCCAGTTCGCCCCAGTGTTCCGGTGATTCCTTCCCTTCGTAGCCCCAGTGTGATGCGAATGCTGAAGCCGTAACCATGCTCAGCGCCAGCAGCGCTGCCTTGCCTGTAATGTGTTTCATCATATTCTTCCGGTGAATTTTTGTAATACAAATCAACATGATTTGTATGGTTACTTTACCGGATAAAGAGTAGGGAAATGAAGCCGATCGGCAGGGAAAGCGGCGTGGTCAGATGACCACGCCAAAGGCTTATTTTTTACGGCCGGTGATACGGCACCACTCTTCTTTTTCCACCACCGGGTCGAGAGTGAAGAGATCGGCATAGGCTTCGCATACGCTGTCAGCCTGGCTTGCCAGAATGCCGGAGAGCCCCAGCAGACCGCCCTCAACGGGCAGCACGCTGATTAACGGTGCCAGCTCGCGCAGTGGACCCGCCAGAATGTTTGCGACTACCACATCGGCTTTCATGGCGTCTGGTTGCGCGTCCGGGAGATACAGCTCCAGACGATCGGAGACGCCGTTGCGCTCAGCATTATCGCGGCTGGCCTGAATTGCCTGTGGATCGATATCGATCCCGATGGCTTTTGCCGCGCCCAGTTTCAGTGCGGCAATGGCGAGGATCCCGGATCCGCACCCGAAGTCGATCACTGTCTTGCCGTCAAGATCCAGGCCATCCAGCCACTGCAGGCACAGGGACGTGGTTGGATGGGTGCCTGTACCAAACGCCAGGCCCGGATCGAGCATCACGTTAACGGCGTTTTCATCAGGGACTTCACGCCAGCTTGGACAGATCCACAGACGTTTGCCGAACTGCATCGGGTGGAAGTTATCCATCCACTCGCGTTCCCAGTCTTTGTCTTCCAGCTGTTCGATTTTGTGAGCAAAACCCGCGCCCAGCAGCGGATGGTTTTCAAGAATGGCGACCACTTCTTTCATGTCAGTTTCGGCATCAAACAGGCCAATAACGTCGGTGTCGCCCCACAGGCGGGTTTCGCCCGGCAGTGGCTCAAAGACTGGCGTGTCATGCGTGTCCTGGAAGGTGATAGAGACCGAGCCGGCCTCCATCAGCGCATCGCTCAGTTCCTCGGCGTTAGCGCCGGTTGTGTTCAGTTTTAGTTGGATCCACGGCATGGCAAAACTCTTTATTTATCAGTAGAAATCACAGGTTGTGGGACGGGCTGACCAAAACGGTTCCCCACCACAAACGCCAGTAAACTTAGCAGTAACGAAGGCACAATCGGATGGAAGCCCAGGTACTGAATTTTAAACGTTGCGAGAACGGCATACAGCACACCGCCGACAATCATGCCGCTCAAAGCGCCCGCAGCATTCGCCCGTTCCCAGTAGAGCCCTAGCACCAGCGGCCAGAGGAAAACGGCTTCGAGGCCGCCAAACGCCAGCAGATTCAGCCAGATGATCATCTCCGGCGGACGCCATGCGGCAAGCAGCAACAGCGCGCCTAATACCAGCGTAATTACGGCAGACATGCGCTTTAAGCGTCGTTCGTTTTCCATCTGCTCAGGACGCAAATTCAGATAGAGATCTTTGATAATCGTAGCGGAACTTTGCAGCAGCTGAGCGTTGATGGTCGACATAATGGCAGCCATCGGCGCGGCAAGGAAAATCCCGGCAGCAAACGGTGGCAGCACTTTCACCATCAGGGTTGGGATCACCAGATCGGGCACGGTGAGGTCCGGAATCACGGCCCGGCCCAGAGCCCCTGCCAGATGCATTCCCAGCATCAGTATCGCCACCACAATGGTCCCGATAATAATCCCGCGGTGGACCGCTTTACTGTCCTTATATGAGATACAGCGTACGGCGGTATGCGGCAGACCAATAACCCCGAAGCAGACCAGCACCCAGAACGAGGTCATAAAGGTTGGCGAAAGGATGTCATCTGCGCCCTCCGGAGCGACCAGTTTCGGGTCAATCGCTTCAAGGGTTTCAACCGCGTGGCTCAGCCCTCCAGCTGCATGGACAACCCCCACCAGCAGCACGATGGTTCCGATGAGCATCACCAGGCCCTGCATGGTGTCATTCAGCACGCTGGCGCGGAATCCACCAAACGCCGTATAGAGCGCGATACTGATGCCGAAGATAAGCAGGCCCGTTTCGTACGGGATCCCTGCTGCGGTCTCCAGCAGACGGGCTCCGCCGATAAACTGCACCGTCATTGCGCCAATAAAGGCGACCAGCAGGCTGAGACTTGCCAGCCAAACCAGTAACCGGCTGCGGTAACGGGCAAACAGCATGTCGTTCAGCGTCACGGCGTTATAGCGACGCGCCAGGATGGCAAACTTCTTGCCGAGTATCCCCAGAGAGAGCCAGACGGCCGGAAGCTGGATCATCGCCAGCAGCACCCAGCCTAATCCATATTTATAGGCGGCACCGGGACCGCCTATAAACGAACTGGCACTGATATAGGTGGCTGTCAGCGTCATCGCTAAAACAATGCCCCCCATCGAACGGCTGCCGAGGAAGTATTCGTTCAGAAAGGTGCCGGTGCTCCTTTTACGCATGGCATACACGGACAAGCCAAATACGACCAGTAAGTAAGCGATGAGTGGCAGAATGACTTCAAGCTGCATCGTCGTCCTCCAGGGGAATATCGCGATAAATGAACTTCACCATTGCCCAGCAAAGGAGGATGAAGATCAGCGGTACGAGCAGGCAGGCCATTTCAAACCAGTGCGGCAGGCCGGTAATACCGATACTGGAGTCAGGTAAGTAAGCAGTTACTAACCATGCAGCAAGATAGAGAAGGGTCAGCCACAGCGCCCAGCGCGCTTCTTTATGGGCCTGAACAAAACGTTTGTCCATTGTTTGTCCCTTGTGGATGAAGAAAGCGGGGATTGTACATGATGAGGCTTTCCAGGCCCCAGAAATAAAAAAGGCCGGAAATCCGGCCTTTTTGCAACGCTGCTTTATTACTTCTCGTTCAGACCGAGTTTTTTCTCCAGATAGTGGATGTTGGTACCACCATTCTGGAAGTGCTCATCGCTCATGATACGCATCTGCAGATCAACGTTGGTTTTGATACCGTCGATGATCAGTTCCTGCAGGGCGTTCTTCATGCGGGCAATCGCCACGTCACGGTTTTCACCGTAGCAGATAAGCTTGCCGATCATCGAGTCATAGTACGGCGGTACAGTGTAACCGGCGTAGATATGAGACTCCCAACGCACACCAAAGCCACCCGGCGCGTGGAAACGCGTGATTTTACCCGGGCTTGGCAGGAAGGTGTTCGGGTCTTCGGCGTTGATACGGCACTCGACCGCATGGCCTTTCACCACAACTTCTTCCTGCTTAATGGACAGCGGTTGGCCGGCAGCAATACGCAGTTGCTCTTTGATCAGGTCAACGCCGGTGATCATTTCGGTAACCGGGTGTTCAACCTGAATACGGGTGTTCATCTCAATGAAGTAGAACTCGCCGTTTTCGAACAGGAACTCGAAGGTACCCGCACCGCGATAGCCGATATCGACACACGCTTTGGCGCAACGCTCGCCGATGTAGCGACGCAGTTCCGGGGTGATGCCCGGTGCCGGTGCTTCTTCGACCACTTTCTGGTGACGACGCTGCATGGAGCAGTCACGTTCTGCCAGATAGATAGCGTTACCCTGACCGTCAGCCAGCACCTGAATTTCGATGTGGCGTGGGTTTTCCAGGTATTTTTCCATGTATACCATGTCATTGCTGAACGCGGCTTTCGCTTCAGCTTTGGTCATGGAGATGGACTGCGCCAGTTCAGCATCGCTGCGCACAACGCGCATACCGCGACCGCCGCCGCCGCCGGACGCTTTGATAATAACCGGGTAGCCAATGCGTTTCGCATGAGCACGGTTAGCATCCATGTCGTCGGTCAGAGGGCCGTCAGAGCCTGGTACAGTTGGAACACCGGCTTTCTTCATCGCAGTGATCGCGGACACTTTGTCGCCCATCAGGCGGATGGTGTCAGCTTTCGGACCGATGAAGATAAAGCCAGAGCGTTCAACCTGCTCAGCAAAGTTGGCGTTCTCAGAGAGGAAGCCGTAACCCGGATGAATTGCCACCGCGCCGGTGATTTCAGCGGCGCTGATGATAGCCGGGATGTTCAGATAGCTTTTTACGGACGGAGCCGGGCCAATACAGACCGTCTCATCCGCCAGCAATACGTGTTTTAAATCGCGATCCGCGCTTGAGTGCACAGCGACGGTCTTGATGCCCAGCTCTTTACAGGCACGAAGAATACGCAGTGCGATCTCGCCGCGGTTGGCGATAACAATTTTATCCAGCATGTTCGCCTCGTTACTCGATGACGACCAGCGGCTCGTCAAATTCAACCGGCTGACCACTTTCGACCAGAATCGCTTTCACAGTACCTGATTTGTCTGCTTCGATCTGGTTCATCATTTTCATCGCTTCAACGATGCACAGGGTATCGCCTACGTTGACTTTCTGACCCACTTCGATGAACGCCTTCGCGTCCGGGCTCGGGGTGCGGTAGAAAGTACCAACCATTGGGGAACGTACGATGTGACCACTGATTTCTGCTGCAGCGGCAGGTGCGGCTTCAGTTGCTGCTGGTGCAACGGCTGCGGAGAGCGCAGGCTGCTGCACTGGCGCAGCATAAGCCTGCTGCATTACCGGGAAGCTAGCGGCCGGGGCTGCACGGCTGATGCGTACAGACTCTTCGCCTTCAGAAATTTCCAGTTCGGAGATGCCTGATTCTTCAACCAGCTCGATCAGTTTTTTAATCTTACGAATATCCATGAGTGGGTTCCGTACTCTTGTTTAGTGTGATTGTGACAAGCGTTTTACCGCTGTCTGTAAAGCGTATGAATAACCGTCAGCGCCCAGTCCACAGATAACGCCAGCGGCGATATCCGACAGATACGAATGGTGGCGGAACGGCTCTCGGGCGTGCACGTTACTGAGATGGATCTCGATAAACGGGATACTCACCGCCAGCAGTGCGTCGCGGATAGCAACACTGGTGTGCGTAAACGCGGCCGGATTGATCAGGATATAGTCCACATTGTCTTTAGCCTGATGAATACGGTCGATGAGTGCGTACTCCGCATTTGACTGAAAATGGTCCAAATCCACATTCAGTGACGCTGCTTCCGTACCCAGACGGTTAACAATTTCACTCAATGTCAGCGTTCCGTACTTCTCTGGCTCGCGGGTGCCGAGCATGTTGAGGTTCGGTCCGTTCAAAACTAAGATCTGGAATTTATCAGCCATTGTGCCGCTATCTCCTGCGAATCTCGGGTAAAAAACAAAATATACCTTCAACGCGCGATTGTCACCTAATCAGAGTCCGAAAACTCCGTCAGGGAAACCAAAGTCGCACATTATAACGATTTCGTAGCATTTGGCAGCTAAATACTGGTCTTATCAGGGAAGATTATCAACCGCTATCCGAAAAAGATTTGCGGTTGACGGGGAATCTGCGGGAAAACGCACAGTTTCGCGAACTATCGCAACCACTGGCGGAACTTCTTGTAACGCCATGCTAAAAGCACTGCGGCCGCCAGTGCGTACAGAACGGGCTGAGGCGAGAGGATCTTCACTGACCACAGGTAGTGAATGGGGGCGAGGATCGCGACAAGATAGACGAAGTTGTGCAGCAACTGCCAGCGCCTGCCCAGTTTACGCTGCGCATATTGCGTGGAGGTCAGCGCTAACGCCAGTAAAATCACCCAGCTCACAATACCCAGCGTCAGATAAGGACGTGTCACCAGTTCGCGGCCCAGCAGCGCCAGATTGTTAATCCCCAGTTCCAGCAGCGCATAGCTGGTAAGGTGCAGCGTCGCCCAGGCAAAACACCATAGCCCCAAAAGCCGACGGGTGCGAATCAATAATGGTTGTTTAGCGTAGCGTGCCAGCGGCGTCACGAGCAAGGTGGCCAGCAAAAATTTCAGCGCCATCCTACCCGTAAAATGCTGGATATCCTTGGCCGGGTCGGCGCTAAAGAGGCCCTGGCTGGCGGCCCAGAACAGCCAGATAAAAGGAAGTAACCCGGCCAGGTGCAGCAGCACTTTCAGCCAGGTAATCTGCTTTGCTGTTAAACGCACTTAGAAATTCTCCCGTAAGTTCAGTCCACGATAGAGAGACGCCACCTCATCGGCATAGCCGTTAAACAGCAGCGTCGGCTGCCGCTTCACGTCCAGCGCACCGCCGGAACCGATAAAACGCTCGGTTGCCTGCGACCAGCGCGGGTGATCCACATGCGGATTCACATTCGCGAAGAATCCGTATTCGTCCGGCGCGGCCAGGTTCCAGGTGGTTGGCGGACGTTCGCGGGTCAGCTTAATGCTGACGATCGATTTAATCCCTTTGAAGCCATATTTCCACGGCACGGTTAAGCGGACAGGGGCGCCGTTCTGCGGGGGAAGCGCTTTGCCATAAACGCCGACAGTCAGCAGGGTCAGAGGATGCATCGCTTCGTCAAGACGTAATCCTTCTACATAGGGATAGTCCAGTCCACCACCGATAAACCGGTCTTTCTGCCCTGGCATCTCATCCGGCGCGTAACGCGTCTGGAAAGCGACATATTTTGCGTTGCTGGTGGGCTCAACCATTGCCAGTAATTTATGCAGCGGGAAGCCGACCCAGGGCACCACCATCGACCAGGCTTCCACACAGCGCATACGATAGATGCGCTCCTCTAACGGGAAACGGGTGGTGAGGTCGTGATGATCCAGGGTCAGGGGTTTGGCCACTTCGCCATCGATCTTCAACGTCCAGGGATCGGTTTTGAGGCTTCCAGCGTTGGCGGCTGGATCGGCTTTGTCGAGGCCAAATTCGTAGAAGTTATTGTAGCCAGTGACTTTATCTTCCGGCGTGAGCGTCAGTTTGTTTTGCCACTCGGCAGGTTTCGTAAAGGTGAGCGGGGCGCCGGAAGGGGCCTTAGGCCGATCGTTGCCTTTAAACCAGTCGAGCAGGTCGGCGTGTGCCGCCGGGGAAAGGGTGAGCGCGGTGGCGCTGATGCCAAGCATTTTCAGGATCTGGCGGCGCTGTAACATAAAGACAGACTCGGACGTTACGTCGGCTTCCGTCAGTTTTCGATTTTTCATGGCATCCTCCGTCATGCGTTTTTCTAAGCATGACGGAGGAGAGAGATTCGCGCGAATATGTCACGAAAATTTGAAGATTAGGCGATTTTCACCAGCGCGCGACCGTGGAACTGATTTGCCATAATCTTGCTGGCATACTCCGGCGCCTGGCCGAGCGTGATTTCCGTTGCGCTCTGGGTATAGAAGGATTCTGGCAGATCGCGCACCAGCCGTTCCCAGGCTTCCTGACGACGGGCGGATGGCGTCATAACGGAATCGACACCCTGCAGGCGTACGTTACGCAAAATAAAAGGCATCACGGTGGTTGGCAGGGCAAAGCCTCCCGCCAGCCCGCAGGCGGCAACGCAGCCGCCGTAGTTCATTTGTGCCAGCACTTTTGCCAGCACCTTATCACCAACGGTATCCACCGCCCCTGCCCAGACCTGTTTTTCTAGTGGACGAGTTTCGGCAAACTCGTCGCGACCAAGAATACGGCTGGCACCGAGCTGGCGCAGATAGTCGCGCGTGCTTTCGCGACCCGAAACCGCTGCGACCTGATAGCCCAGCGTGTGCAGCAGCGTGACGGCCGTACTGCCCACGCCGCCGCTGGCGCCGGTGACGACAATTTCACCCGACTCAGGGCGGATGCCGGCATCTTCCAGCGCCATCACGCACAGCATGGCGGTAAAGCCTGCGGTGCCGATGATCATCGCTTTACGGCCATCCATACCTTTCGGCATCGGCACCAGCCAGTCGCCCTTCACCCGCGCCTGCGTGGCCAGCCCGCCCCAGTGATTTTCACCGACGCCCCACCCGGTGAGCAGCACCTGCTGGCCGGTATGGAAGCGCGGATCTTCGCTGGTGCGAACCCGGCCCGCGAAATCAATCCCGGGTACCATCGGGAAATTTCGGATGATTTTACCTTTGCCGGTAATGGCCAGCGCATCCTTGTAATTCAGACTGGACCAGTCGATGTCGACAGTGACGTCGCCTTCAGGCAGTCGGCTCTCTTCAATGGCTTGCACCGAAGCAACGGTTTTGCCGTCCTGCTGTTCTAAGATCAAAGCCTGCATACAGGATCCTCACTATTCTGATGATTGGAAAATTTGTCCTGAAGACTATACTCGCTCAATGAAACGCGATGCCGATTTAACGCAATAAATTGCCAGATACACCCGATTTGGTAGTATGCCGCATTTGAAATGCAAGTTAGCGCTTACTCGCTACCCCATCAACCCACGGAGTAATCTCAAGGATGCGATTAACGACGAAGTTCTCAGCTTTTATCACCTTGCTGACGGGACTTACCATTTTTGTCACCCTTCTGGGTTGCTCTTTAAGCTTTTATAACGCCATTCAGGACAAACTGGTCAACCGGGTACAGTCTGTCGCATCGGTGATTGATACGCGTCTGGTGACGACGTCGTTACCGGCCCTCTCCCGTGAACTTGATGAGTTAATGGTCCCTGTCGATATTGTGCAGATCGATATTCAACAGGGAAAGCATCGCGTATTAAGCCATGAACGGCAGGGAGGTTATCGGCCTGCGGGCGTGGTGAGCCAGTACCGGGAAGTGACGGTACATTCCCTTAAAAATCCTGGGATGACTATACACATGGTCTATCTCGATCCGATGGCCAGCTATTTCCGCTCCATGATGACCACTGCGCCGCTCACCGTCTCCGTGGTGTTTATTGTCATGCTGATCTTTCTCGCGGTCCGCTGGCTGCGGCGCCAGCTCTCTGGTCAGGAGCTACTGGAGCTCCGCTCGGTACGGATCCTCAACGGTGAACGCGGACCGCAGGTGAGGGGCTCGGTCCATGAATGGCCTGCACGCGCCAGCAGCGCGCTGGATACGCTGCTCTCCGAAATTCAGTTTGCCAGCGATCAGCGTAGCCGTATGGACACGCTGATCCGCTCTTATGCCGCCCAGGATAATAAAACCGGCCTTAACAACCGTCTTTTCTTTGATAATCAGCTCGCCACGCTGCTCGACGATTCAGAAAAGGTAGGGACACACGGGGTGGTAATGATGATTCGCCTGCCCGATTTCGATCTCCTGCGCGACACCTGGGGACAGCGGGCCGCGGAAGAGAATCTCTTCACGCTGATTAACCTGCTCTCCACCTTTATTATGCGCTACCCGGGCGCGTTACTGGCCCGCTATCACCGCAGCGACTTTGCCGTATTGCTGCCTCATCGCACGCTGAAGGAGTCGGAAAGCATTGCCAGCCAGCTGCTGAAGGCGGTGGATGCGCTACCGCAGAGCAAAATGCTCGACAGGGACGATATGGTGCATATGGGGATCTGCGCCTGGCGCGGTGGGCAATCGGCTGAACAGGTGATGGAACATGCCGAAGCCGCCACCCGCAACGCCGTGCTGCAGGGAGCGAACGGATGGGCAGTGTATGATGACTCGCTACCGGAAAAAGGGCGCGGCAACGTGCGCTGGCGAACGCTGATCGAGCAAATGCTTAGCCGCGGCGGACCACGTATTTATCAAAAACCCGCGGTCATGAAAAATGGCAATGTGCATCATCGCGAGTTGATGTGTCGTATTTTTGACGGGACGGAAGAGGTTATCTCAGCGGAATATCTGCCGATGGTGCTGCAATTTGGCCTCTCTGAAGAGTATGACCGCCAGCAAATTACCCGGCTGATTCCGTTTTTATCGTTCTGGCCTGAAGAAAACCTGGCGTTACAGGTCACCGTGGAGTCGTTAATACGCCCGCGTTTTCAGCGCTGGCTGCGTGATACCTTAATGCAATGCGAAAAATCGCAACGCAAACACATTATTTTTGAACTTGCAGAGGCGGATGTTGGTCAACACATCAGCCGGTTACGCCCGGTGGTACGTTTGATCAATGCGCTCGGCGCGCGTATTGCGGTGACGCAGGCCGGTTTAACGCTGGTGAGTACCAACTGGATAAAGGAGCTGGATGTGGAGTTATTAAAGCTACATCCAGGCCTGGTAAGGAATATTGAGAAGCGAACGGAAAACCAGCTGCTGGTACAGAGTCTGGTTGAAGCCTGCAAGGGAACGCGGACACAAGTCTTTGCCACGGGCGTGCGCTCCAGAGGTGAATGGCAGATGTTAACAGAGCGCGGTGTCATGGGTGGTCAGGGGGATTTTTTTGCTGCCTCTCAACCGCTTGACACCAACGTGAAAAAATATTTGCAAAGATACTCTGTTTGACCTGCCGTTTACGCTGTTTTCACGTAGAATATCGCGCCTGTAGCTTTGAGTATGTCGAGCAAATAGCCAGTGAACGACCTTTAACGGGTTACAAATGTCAGTGGGGAACGCTACTGTTTACTCAGCCCTGAGGGAGTCAGGGGATGAATTTGTAACATCAGGAAACGTACTGCACAAATTTTCACCGTTGCAGATGATTTTTGCGCCTTGTCGCTGCTGCGTGTGGTTGGTAAAGTAAGCGGATTTTGTTTTCCGCCCCAGCTTTCAGGATTATCCCTTAGTATGTTGAAAAAATTTCGTGGCATGTTTTCCAATGACCTGTCCATTGACCTGGGTACCGCGAATACCCTTATTTATGTAAAAGGACAAGGCATCGTATTGAATGAGCCTTCTGTTGTGGCCATTCGTCAGGATCGTGCAGGCTCGCCGAAAAGCGTCGCTGCAGTGGGTCATGACGCGAAGCAGATGCTGGGTCGTACCCCTGGCAACATCGCCGCCATTCGCCCAATGAAAGACGGCGTTATCGCTGACTTCTTCGTGACTGAAAAAATGCTTCAGCACTTCATCAAGCAGGTTCACAGCAACAGCTTCATGCGTCCAAGCCCGCGTGTTCTGGTGTGTGTGCCGGTTGGCGCAACCCAGGTAGAACGTCGCGCAATCCGTGAATCTGCCCAGGGTGCAGGTGCACGTGAAGTGTTCCTGATTGAAGAGCCAATGGCGGCGGCAATCGGTGCAGGTCTGCCTGTTTCTGAAGCCACCGGTTCGATGGTGGTGGATATCGGTGGCGGTACCACTGAAGTGGCCGTTATCTCTCTGAACGGTGTTGTCTACTCCTCTTCCGTACGTATCGGTGGTGACCGCTTCGATGAAGCCATCATTAATTACGTGCGCCGTAACTACGGCTCTCTGATCGGTGAAGCGACCGCAGAGCGTATCAAACACGAAATCGGCTCTGCGTATCCGGGCGATGAAGTGCGTGAGATCGAAGTGCGTGGCCGTAACCTGGCTGAAGGTGTTCCACGCGGTTTTACCCTGAACTCCAACGAAATTCTGGAAGCACTGCAGGAACCACTGACGGGCATCGTGAGCGCAGTAATGGTTGCGCTGGAACAGTGCCCACCAGAACTGGCGTCCGATATCTCCGAGCGCGGTATGGTTCTGACCGGTGGTGGTGCGCTGCTGCGTAACCTCGACCGCCTGTTAATGGAAGAGACAGGTATTCCTGTCGTAGTTGCAGAAGATCCACTGACTTGCGTCGCCCGTGGTGGTGGCAAGGCGCTGGAAATGATCGACATGCACGGCGGCGATTTGTTCAGCGAAGAGTAGTCGAGTTTGAGAGGGTAGCAATTTGCTACCCTTTCTCTCTGACGCGAGAATACGCATAGCCTATGAAGCCAATTTTTAGCCGTGGCCCATCGCTACAGTTTCGCCTTATTCTGGCGGTTCTGGTTGCGCTTGGGGTCATTATTGCCGATAGCCGCCTCGGTACGTTCAGCCAGATCAGAACGTACATGGATACCGCCGTCAGTCCTTTCTACTTTGTATCAAATGGTCCCCGTGAACTCCTCGACTCCGTTTCACAAACGCTGTCTTCGCGTGACCAACTCGAACTCGAAAACCGGGCATTACGCCAGGAACTGCTGCTGAAAAACAGCGAACTGCTGATGCTGGGGCAATACAAGCAGGAAAACGCGCGTCTGCGTGAGCTCCTCGGCTCGCCGCTGCGTCAGGATGAGCAGAAAATGGTCACGCAGGTGATCTCCACCGTGAACGACCCTTACAGCGATCAGGTTGTGATCGACAAAGGGAGCGTAAACGGCGTGTATGAAGGCCAGCCTGTTATTAGCGATAAAGGCGTGGTGGGCCAGGTGGTCGCCGTGGCCAAGCTGACCAGTCGCGTGCTGCTGATTTGTGATGCTACCCATGCGCTGCCGATCCAGGTTCTGCGTAACGACATTCGCGTGATCGCGGCCGGTAACGGCTGTACGGATGACCTGCAGCTGGAACACCTGCCTGCCAACACGGATATCCGTGTTGGTGACGTACTGGTGACCTCCGGTCTGGGTGGACGCTTCCCTGAGGGCTATCCGGTTGCGGTGGTCTCGTCAGTTAAGCTGGATACGCAACGGGCCTATACCGTGATCCAGGCGCGTCCAACCGCAGGCTTACAGCGTCTGCGCTATCTGCTGCTGCTGTGGGGTGCCGATCGGAATGGCGCTAACCCGATGACGCCTGAAGAGGTGCATCGTGTGGCGAATGAACGCCTGATGCAGATGATGCCGCAGGTTCTCCCGCCAGCGGATTCCATGGGGCCGCCTGCGCCCGTGCCAGCGCCGGCTACAGGCTTAACGCAGCCGCTGCCGGATGCGCCGCCACCGCCTAAACTCTCTTCGGGAGGGCAGTAGTGGCAAGCTATCGTAGCCAGGGACGCTGGGTCATCTGGCTCTCGTTTCTCATTGCACTGTTACTGCAGGTGATGCCCTGGCCGGATGAGATTCTCGTTTTCCGGCCAAACTGGGTATTGCTCATTCTGCTTTACTGGATCCTTGCCCTGCCGCATCGCGTAAATGTCGGCACAGGTTTTGTGATGGGTGCCATACTGGATCTCATTAGCGGCTCTACGCTTGGCGTGCGCGCCTTGTCCATGAGTATTATTGCGTACCTCGTCGCACTCAAATTCCAGCTCTTTCGTAACCTTGCGCTCTGGCAACAGGCTCTGGTCGTGATGTTATTGTCGCTCGCTGCGGATATCGTTGTTTTCTGGGCAGAGTTTTTAGTGATCAACGTCTCTTTCCGACCGGAAGTGTTCTGGAGTAGTGTAGTAAACGGTGTGCTCTGGCCATGGCTGTTCCTGCTGATGCGTAAGGTTCGCCAGCAGTTTGCTGTGCAATAAAAGGTTTCTATGACGTCTTTGTATCTCGCTTCCGGCTCCCCGCGCCGCCAGGAACTTCTGGCGCAGTTAGGGGTATCTTTTGAACGCATCGTGACCGGCATTGAAGAAAAACGTGCCGAGGGCGAAAGTGCTCAACAGTACGTGTCGCGCCTGGCGCGCGAGAAAGCGCAGGCTGGCGTCGCCAGTGTACCGCGCGATCTTCCCGTGCTGGGAGCAGATACCATCGTTATCCTTAACGGTGAAGTGCTTGAGAAACCTTGCGATGCCGATCATGCGGCGCGCATGCTGCGCAAAATGTCCGGACAAACGCATCAGGTGATGACGGCGGTCGCGCTGGCTGACCGTCAGCACGTGCTGGATTGCCTGGTGGTGACGGATGTGACATTCAGAGTACTTACCGACGACGAGATCGCCGCTTATATTGCCAGCGGTGAACCGATGGATAAGGCAGGTGCATACGGTATTCAGGGGCTGGGTGGCTGTTTTGTCAGGAAGATTAATGGCAGCTATCACGCCGTAGTCGGCTTACCGCTGGTGGAAACGTATGAGTTGCTGAGCAATTTTAACTCACTGCGTGAGGGAAGGGATAATTATGACGGCTGAATTGTTGGTAAACGTAACGCCATCGGAAACCCGTGTGGCCTACATTGATGGTGGCATTCTTCAGGAAATTCATATTGAGCGTGAAGCGCGGCGCGGAATAGTAGGCAATATCTACAAAGGTCGTGTCAGTCGTGTACTACCGGGTATGCAGGCGGCTTTTGTAGATATTGGACTGGATAAGGCGGCATTTTTACATGCCTCCGATATTATGCCGCACACCGAGTGCGTCGCCGGCGAAGAGCAAAAACAGTTTGCCGTGCGCGATATTTCTGAGCTGGTGCGTCAGGGACAGGATCTGATGGTGCAGGTGGTGAAAGATCCCCTCGGCACTAAAGGCGCCCGTCTGACCACCGACATCACCTTACCTTCCCGTTATCTGGTCTTTATGCCTGGCGCGTCGCACGTGGGCGTTTCGCAGCGTATTGAGAGCGAAAGCGAGCGTGAGCGCCTTAAAAAAGTGGTCAGCGCGTACTGCGATGAACAGGGCGGATTTATCATCCGTACCGCCGCGGAAGGGATCAGCGAAGAAGACCTGGCGTCCGACGCGGCGTACCTGAAGCGCGTCTGGACCAAAGTGATGGAGCGTAAAAAACGCAATCAGACCCGCTGCCAGCTCTATGGTGAGCTGGCCCTTGCTCAGCGTGTTCTCCGTGACTTTGCCGATGCACAGCTTGACCGCATTCGCGTAGACTCTCGCCTGACTTACGAAGCCCTGCTGGAATTTACCGCCGAGTACATTCCGGAGATGCCAGGCCTGCTGGAGCATTACACGGGGCGTCAGCCGATCTTCGATCTGTATGATGTCGAAAACGAGATCCAGCGTGCGCTGGAGCGTAAGGTCGAGCTGAAATCTGGCGGGTACCTGATCATCGATCAGACCGAGGCGATGACCACCGTCGATATCAATACCGGCGCGTTTGTCGGCCATCGCAACCTGGATGACACCATCTTTAACACCAACATCGAAGCCACGCAGGCCATTGCGCGTCAGCTTCGTCTGCGTAATCTGGGCGGTATTATCATCATCGACTTTATCGATATGAGTAATGAAGACCATCGCCGCCGCGTGCTGCACTCGCTTGAGCAGGCGCTGAGTAAGGATCGCGTGAAGACCAGCATCAACGGGTTCTCACAGCTGGGGCTGGTGGAAATGACGCGTAAGCGTACCCGTGAAAGCGTGGAGCATGTGCTGTGTAATGAATGCCCAACCTGCCATGGACGCGGAACGGTAAAGACGGTTGAGACCGTCTGCTACGAAATTATGCGTGAAATCGTCCGCGTTCATCATGCCTACGACTCCGATCGTTTTCTGGTCTATGCTTCCCCTGCGGTGGCTGAAGCGCTGAAAGGCGAAGAGTCACACGCGCTGGCGGAGGTGGAAATTTTTGTCGGCAAACAGGTAAAAGTACAAATTGAACCGCTCTATAACCAGGAGCAGTTCGACGTCGTGATGATGTAAGACGCAGTTCGCTGTGTGACCAAAGCTGACAAGGAGAGATGCGTGAGGCGATTGCCGGGGATTTTATTGCTTACAGGGGCAACGCTGGTCGTGATTGTCGCGTTGCTCGTGAGTGGGCTACGCCTCGTTTTACCGCATCTGGACAGCTGGCGTCCGCAACTGCTGGCAAAAATCGAATCCACCACCGGCGTGCCGGTGGACGTCAGCCAGATAAGCGCCAGCTGGCAGAACTTTGGCCCGACGCTCGATGCCCGGGATATTAATGCCAGCCTGAAAGATGGCGGCCACCTCAAAATCAAACGCGTGACCCTGGCGCTCGATGTCTGGCAAAGCCTGCTGCATCTGCGCTGGCAGTTTCGCGATCTCACCTTTTATCAGCTCCAGTTTCTGACCAATACCCCCATCTCGGGTGGCGACAGCAGTCAGGGGCTTGAGGCCAACCGATTTAGCGATCTTTTCCTGCGCCAGTTCGATCATTTCGATCTGCGCGACAGCGAGGTGAGCTTTATTACCCTCTCTGGACAGCGCGCGGAACTGGCGATCCCACAGCTGACCTGGCTCAACGGCAGAAACCGGCACCGCGCTGAAGGGCAGGTGAGTCTCTCCAGCCTGAACGGTCAGCACGGCGTCATGCAGGTACGCATGGATCTGCGGGATGATGACGGTCTGCTCAACAACGGCAAAGTCTGGCTGCAGGCCGACGATGTGGATGTGAAGCCGTGGCTGGGGGAGTGGATCCAGCAGAATATGCAGCTGGAAACCGCCCGTTTCAGCCTTGAAGGCTGGCTGACCCTGACGAAAGGCGAATTTGCCAGCGGGGATATCTGGCTCAAGCAGGGTGGCGCAAGCTGGAAAGGTGAAAACCAGCAGCACCAGCTTTCCGTCGATAACCTTACGGCGCACGTAACCCAGGAGAAAGAGGGGTGGCAGTTCGCCATTCCGGATACGCGTATCACCATGGACGGCAAGGCCTGGCCGCGCGGCGCGCTGACGCTGGCCTGGATGCCGGAGCAGGATGTCGGCGGCGTGGCAAACAAACGCAGCGATGAACTGCGCATCCGCGCCAGCAATCTGGATCTCGGTGCCATTGAAGGCCTGCGCTCGATGGCCGCAAAGCTCTCCCCGGATCTCGGTGAGATTTGGCTGGCCACGCAGCCGAGCGGGAAGATAGACGCCCTGGCGCTCGACATCCCGCTGCAGGCAACGGAAAAGACCCGTTTTCAGGCCTCGTGGAAAGATCTTGCCTGGAAGCAGTGGAAGCTGCTGCCGGGGGCGGAACACTTTAGCGGCAAGCTGGAAGGCAGCGTGGAAGACGGCCGGCTGACGGTTGATATGCACGACGCCAGAATGCCTTACGAGACGGTGTTCCGCGCGCCGCTGGAAATTGAACAGGGCATCGCGGTGCTTAACTGGCTCCGTAACGATAAAGGTTTCCAGCTTGATGGCCGCCATATCGACGTTAAAGCCAAAGCCGTACATGCCCGTGGCGATTTCCGCTATCTGCAGCCAGCAGGTGATGAACCCTGGCTGGGGATCCTGGCGGGGATCAGTACCACTGATGGCTCTCAGGCCTGGCGTTATTTCCCGGAAAACCTGATGGGTAAAGCGCTGGTAGATTATCTGAGCGGTGCCATTCAGGGCGGTCAGGCCGATAATGCCACGCTGGTTTACGGTGGCAATCCACATCTTTTCCCGTACAAACATAATGAAGGTCAGTTCCAGGTACTGGTGCCGTTACACAACGCCACCTTCGCGTTTCAGCCGGGCTGGCCGGCGCTGAAAAACCTGGACATTGAGCTTAATTTCCTCAATGACGGATTGTGGATGAAGTCAGACAACGTGGCGCTGGGCGGCGTGACGGCCAGCAACCTGACGGCAAACATCCCCGACTATTCAAAAGAGAAACTGCTGATTGATGCCGACATCAACGGTCCGGGTAAAGCCGTGGGGCCCTATTTTGAGGAGACGCCGCTAAAAGCGTCGCTGGCGGCGACGCTGCAGCAGCTCCAGCTTGATGGCGATGTGAATGCTCGCTTACATCTTGATATTCCGCTGGACGGCGAAATGACTACCGCCAAAGGCGACGTCCGTCTGAAGAACAACAGTCTGTATATCAAACCCCTTGAGAGCACCCTGAAAAACCTCAGCGGGCAGTTCAGTTTTGAGAACGGTAACCTGAAAAGCGAGCCGCTGACCGCCAGCTGGTTTAATCAGCCTGTGAATATTGACTTCTCGACGACCGAGGGGGAAAAGGCGTATCAGGTGGCCGTCAATCTGAACGGTAACTGGCAGCCATCGCGCATGGATGTCCTACCGAAGCCGATTGAGTCGTCAGTGAATGGCGCGGTCGCCTGGCAGGGCAAGGTTGCAATCGATCTGCCTTATCACGCGGAGGCGCGTTATCAGGTCGACATTACGGGCGATCTGAAAAACCTGCAGAGCCAGCTGCCAGCACCGCTGGATAAACAGCCCGGACAGCCGCTGCCGGTGAAGCTGAACGTTGACGGCAACCTGAACAGCTTCGAGCTGACCGGAAACGCGGGCGGGATGAACCACTTCAACAGCCGTTGGCTGCTTAACCGCAAGCTCACCCTCGATAAAGCCATCTGGACGACGGATAGCCGCTCCACGCCACCGCTGCCGCAGCAGTCGGGCATTGAGCTTAATCTCCCGCCAATGGACGGTGCAGAATGGCTGGCACTGTTCCAGAAAGGTGTGGGGCAAAACGTTGATGAATCGGCCCAGTTCCCGCAAACCATTACCGTACGCACCCCGTCGCTGATGCTGGGCGGGCAGCAGTGGAACAACCTGAGCATCGTGTCTCAGCCCACCGCTAACGGCTCGAAAGTGGAGGCTCAGGGCAGGGAGATCAACGGTACGCTGACCATGCGCGATAACGCCCCATGGCAAGCGGCGATCCGCTATCTCTATTACAACCCGGCAAGCGCGAGCGGGAAAAACTCGCCGGCCGAGACATCGCCGTTGAGCAAGACATCCCACGTTGATTTTAGCGGCTGGCCCGATCTCCAGCTGCGCTGTGCGGAGTGCTGGCTGTGGGGGCAAAAATATGGCCGTATCGACGGTGATTTCGCCATTGATGGAAACACGCTGAAGCTCTCCGGCGGCCTGGTTGATACCGGTTTTGGTCGCATGACCGCCGCAGGGAAATGGGTGAATAATCCCGGGGAACAACGAACGTCTCTGAAAGGCGACATTAAAGGTAACAAACTGGATGCGGCCACCAATTTCTTTGGTATCAGTACACCGCTGCGCGGTTCGTCATTTGACGTCGATTACGATCTTCACTGGCGTGACGCACCGTGGAAGCCGGATGAGGCTTCGCTGAACGGCATTCTGAAAACCCGCTTCGGCAAAGGTGAAATCGCTGACGTGAGCACGGGGCGTGCAGGGCAGATCCTGCGCCTGCTGAGCTTTGATGCGCTGCTGCGTAAGCTGCGCTTCGATTTCAGCGATACCTTCAGCGAAGGGTTCTACTACGACTCCATCCGCAGTACGGCGTGGATCAAGGACGGCGTGATGCATACGGACGACACGCTGGTGGACGGCCTCGAAGCGGATATCGCCATGAAAGGCTCGGTCAACCTCGTGCGTCGCGAGCTGGATATGGAAGCCGTGGTGGCGCCGGAAATTTCCGCCAGCGTGGGTGTGGCGGCGGCCTTTGTGGTGAACCCGATTGTCGGTGCGGCGGTGTTTGCCGCCAGCAAAGTGCTGGGGCCGCTGTGGAGCAAGGTCTCCATTCTGCGCTACCGCATTACCGGTCCGGTGGATAAACCGCAGATTAACGAGGTGCTGCGCCAGCCGCGCAAAGATGCACAGCAATGATTTGACGTGGGCAGGTAATTGCCTCACTCTCAATAAATACGATCTTTATACCGCCACGGGCGGCAACGAACGAGTAGCAATACGATGAGTCTGAACCTGGTAAGTGAACATTTGCTCGCAGCGAACGGCCTGAGCCATCAGGACCTGTTCTCCATTCTTGGTCAACTGACCGAACGCCGTCTCGACTACGGCGATCTCTATTTCCAGTCGAGCTATCACGAATCCTGGGTTTTAGAAGACAGCATCATCAAAGATGGCTCTTATAACATCGATCAGGGCGTGGGTGTTCGTGCCGTCAGCGGCGAGAAAACCGGTTTTGCCTATGCCGATCAGATTAGCCTGACCGCACTTGAGCAGAGCGCGCAGGCCGCGCGTACCATTGTGCGTGATACCGGCGATGGTCGCGTGAAAACTCTGGGTGAAGTGTCGCACTCTGCGCTCTATACCACCATCGATCCGCTGCAGAGCATGAGCCGTGAAGAGAAGCTGGATATCCTGCGCCGCGTAGACAAAGTGGCGCGTGCTGCCGATAAACGCGTGCAGGAGGTCTCAGCCAGCCTGAGCGGTGTGTACGAGTTGATTCTGGTTGCGGCCACTGACGGTACCCTGGCGGCGGATGTGCGTCCGCTGGTGCGTCTCTCCATCAGCGTGCAGGTCGATGATGATGGCAAACGCGAGCGCGGCTCCAGCGGCGGCGGCGGTCGTTTCGGCTATGACTGGTTCCTGGGGGATGTTGACGGTGAAGCGCGCGCTGACGCGTGGGCAAAAGAAGCCGTGCGCATGGCGCTGGTGAATCTGAATGCTGTCGCGGCACCGGCGGGGTCATTCCCGGTGGTGCTGGGTGCCGGCTGGCCGGGCGTGCTGTTGCATGAAGCGGTAGGGCACGGTCTGGAAGGCGATTTTAACCGCCGCGGTACGTCCGTATTCAGCGGTCAGATCGGGCAACTTGTCTCCTCTGAGCTGTGCACCGTGGTGGATGACGGTACCCTGCGCGATCGTCGTGGCTCGGTAGCTATCGACGATGAGGGCACCCCAGGCCAGTACAATGTGCTGATTGAAAACGGCGTGCTGAAAGGCTACATGCAGGACAAACTCAACGCGCGCCTGATGGGCGTTGCACCAACGGGTAATGGCCGACGTGAATCCTATGCGCACCTGCCAATGCCGCGCATGACCAATACCTATATGCTGCCGGGCAAATCGACGCCACAGGAGATTATCGAATCCGTTGATTACGGTATCTTTGCGCCAAACTTTGGCGGTGGCCAGGTGGACATCACTTCCGGGAAGTTCGTCTTCTCCACGTCAGAAGCGTACCTGATCGAGAAAGGCAAAGTGACCAAAGCGGTGAAAGGCGCAACGCTGATTGGCTCCGGTATTGAAGCCATGCAGCAGATCTCTATGGTCGGTAACGATCTCAGGCTCGATAACGGCGTCGGCGTCTGCGGTAAAGAGGGCCAGAGCCTGCCGGTTGGCGTGGGCCAGCCAACGCTGAAAGTGGACAACCTGACGGTGGGCGGTACGGCCTGACCTGCGTTCACATAAAAAACAGGCGCTACCGGGTAGCGCCTTTTTTTTAACGTAAGTGACCCAGCGGTATCTCCGGATCCGGCTCGTGGGTGATGCGGTTGCGTAAATCGCGACGAATGATCTCGATCGACCAGAACCAGACCAGATGACCTACGATCTCTGACACGTGCTCATACCAGGGAAGTGTAAACAGCGGTGGTGTCAGCCCCATCAGCGGGAAGGAGATCATATGAACAAAAAGCTGGGCTAATGCACCCGCCAGCAAACCCTGCCAGAGTTTAATTTTCGGAAAGACTTCAGCAACTACACAATATCCCACCGCGAAGACAACGGAGAAAATAATATGTGTTACACCAACCCAGTTAAATATATGTCCGGCAAAGGTATAAACCGCCGCGTTAGGATCAACGACGCCCAGCCAGTCGCGTAAAAAAACATAGGGTGGGTTTAAAAAATTACGGGAGCAATCAATCTGACCCGCGGCTCTTATTAATTGCTCCGGCCCACAGGCGGCGGTGAATAAATCGGTGGGGCTTCGTGGCGGGAGGGGGACCTCGGCACCCCATTTGACAAACGCGGAGACAATCCCTGCAATCAAACCGATGAACGCGGCGAGTCCATAGCGCCTGCGTGACGGCGGTGTTTGTTCAAATATATTCATTTCTTTTCCTTGTTTAACGTCATCCTGCGGAATACATTTTATTATTCAAATCAGCAACAAATTAATAACAGTCTGAATACCAGACTGTTATTAAGGTAAAGGGCAGGCGGCGGCAGTGTCAATTCGCTATTCCTGATAGTGGCAAAAGAATATTCCTGGATGAAGGTCTGCTTCATCCTGAAATATTAATGGCGTGGATATTTCAGAAATTAATCACTTATTCCTTTCTTCTTCCCCGCATCCCCTGAAACAGCTCTGCCACGTCCACAAAATAGTCGGTCAGATAGTTAATACATACCTGTACCTTGAGCGGCAGCTTGTCTTTTTCGGTATACAGGGCGTACACCGGGCGCGGATCGGATTGATAGCGCGGGAACAGGATCTCCAGCACGCCGCTGTTGATCTCGTTGATCACCCACATCAGCGGCACGTAGGCGATCCCGGCCCCGGCCACCAGCCAGCGCGAAATGGTCATCGGGTCGTTGGTCACAAACCGGCCTTCCGGCAGCAGTCGGGTGGAAATCCCTTCCGGGGCAATCAGCTCAAATTCATTGTCGGGCCGTACGCTGTACTCCAGCCACGAGTGGTTGCTGAGATCGGCGGGTTTCTCGGGGACACCGTACTGCGCGAGATAGCTTTTTGAGGCGCAGACCACCATCGGCATGCTGCCCAGCCGACGCGAGAACAGGCTGGAATCCTGTAATGCACCGACGCGGATCACCACATCCAGCCCGTCGGCAATCAGATCCGGCGCCGGAATACCCGTCACCAGATTGACGGTCAGCCCCGGGTATTCTTTCAGCATATCCGCGGTCATGGCGGCGAGAACATTTTGTGCCATAGTTGAAGAACAACCAATGCGCAGGGTGCCAATAGGCGTGTTGTTAAAGGCGTAGAGTTGCTCGTGAACATCCTGCACTTCATGCAGCATGCGGCGACAGCCCTGATAGTAAATTTTACCCGCTTCCGTCAGCCCAATGCTGCGGGTACTGCGGTTGAGCAGCTTGACCTGAAGCTCATCTTCCAGTTTGGACACTGTCTGGCTGATGGATGAGACGCTCATTTGAAGCTGGCGTGCCGCCGCGGTAAAAGAGCCCAGTTCTACCACTTTGGCGAAGACCGACATGCGTTTTAAACGTTCCATTGTTCACTCTGGCTTAAAAGTGATTTAGATCACATATTATAGATAACAGCATAACAGTTACGTTAATATATTATTAATTACATAACGGCTGCGCCATTCCCGCCCGGCGTTTCTTGCTCTCCTGCGGTGGCGTACGCTAAAAAATTCTGAAGCCTGCACTCTCGCTTATCAAGGTCAACATGAGTCTGTTTCCCGTTATCGTGGTGTTCGGTCTGTCGTTCCCACCGATATTTTTCGAGCTGCTTTTATCACTGGCGATTTTCTGGCTGGTGCGCAAGGTGCTGGTTCCTACCGGGATCTACGATTTCGTCTGGCATCCTGCATTGTTCAATACCGCGCTGTATTGCTGCCTGTTTTACCTGATATCGCGCATGTTTGTCTGAGGTTGATGTGAAAACGCTAACAAGAAAAATCTCCCGCACCGCCATCACCATGGCGCTGGTTATCCTCGCGTTCATCGCTATTTTTCGCGCCTGGGTCTATTACACCGAATCGCCGTGGACGCGTGACGCGCGTTTCAGCGCGGATGTCGTGGCGATCGCTCCCGACGTGGCCGGGCTTATCACGGCGGTTAACGTTCACGATAACCAGTTAGTGAAGAAAGACCAGGTGCTGTTCACCATCGACCAGCCGCGTTACCAGAAGGCGCTGGAAGAAGCGGAAGCGGACGTAGCCTATTACCAGGCGCTGGCCGCAGAGAAACGTCGTGAGGCCGGGCGTCGTAATCAGCTGGGCGTTCAGGCGATGTCCCGCGAAGAGATTGATCAGTCCAACAACGTGCTGCAAACCGTACTGCACCAGCTGGCGAAAGCGCAGGCGACGCGCGATCTGGCGAAGCTTGATCTGGAGCGCACCGTGATCCGTGCGCCCGCTGACGGCTGGGTGACCAACCTGAATGTCTATGCCGGAGAATTTATCACCCGCGGCTCAACCGCTGTGGCGCTGGTGAAACAGAACTCCTTCTACGTGCTCGCCTATATGGAAGAGACTAAGCTGGAAGGCGTACGTCCCGGTTTTAGGGCGGAAATCACGCCGCTTGGCAGCAACCGCGTCTTTAAAGGTACCGTGGACAGCGTCGCGGCAGGGGTGACCAACTCCAGCAGCTCTAACGATGCAAAAGGGATGGCGACCGTCGATTCCAACCTTGAGTGGGTACGTCTGGCCCAGCGTGTGCCGGTGCGTATCCACCTGGACGAACAGCAGGGTAATGTGTGGCCTGCCGGTACCACGGCGACGGTGGTGATCACCGGGGAAAAAGACCGGGACGCCAGCCAGGACTCATTCTTCCGTAAAATTGCCCATCGCCTGCGCGAGTTTGGTTAACCGCTATGGGTATCTTTTCCATCGCCAGCCAGCACATTCGCTTCGCTGTGAAGCTGGCGTGTGCCATTGTGCTGGCGCTGTTTGTGGGCTTCCACTTCCAGCTTGAAACCCCTCGCTGGGCGGTGCTGACGGCGGCGATTGTCGCGGCGGGCCCAGCCTTTGCCGCGGGTGGGGAGCCCTATTCAGGCGCGATCCGCTATCGCGGGATGCTGCGTATCATCGGGACGTTCATCGGCTGTTTCGCGGCGCTCACCATTATTATTCTGATGATCCGCACGCCGCTGCTGATGCTGATGGTGTGCTGCATCTGGGCGGGGTTCTGTACCTGGATCTCCTCGCTGGTGAAGGTCGAGAACTCCTATGCCTGGGGACTGGCGGGCTATACCGCGCTGATTATTGTCATCACCATTCAGTCCGAGCCGCTGCTCGCGCCGCAGTTTGCGGTTGAACGCTGCAGTGAGATTGTGATTGGTATCGTCAGCGCCATTGTCGCTGACCTGCTTTTCTCTCCGCGCTCCATTAAACAGGAAGTAGATCGCGAGCTCGACGCGCTGATTGTGGCCCAGTACCAGCTGATGCAGCTATGCATTAAGCACGGTGACAGTGAAGAGGTAGATAAAGCCTGGAGCGGTCTGGTCCGCCGTACGCAGGCCCTGGAAGGGATGCGCAGCAACCTCAATATGGAGTCGTCGCGCTGGGCGCGCGCCAACCGTCGCCTTAAAGCGCTCAACACCGTCTCATTAACGCTTATCACCCAGGCGTGCGAAACCTACCTCATTCAAAACACCCGACCGGAAGCGGTCACTGATACCTTCCGCGAATTGTTTGCCGAACCGGTGGAAACGGTGCAGGACGTGCACAAGCAGCTTAAGCGCATGCGCCGGGTCATCGCCTGGACCGGGGAGCGCGATACGCCCGTGACGATCTACACCTGGGTCGGCGCTGCGACGCGCTACCTGTTGCTGAAACGCGGCGTGATCGGTAACACCAAAATCAGCGCGGCGGAAGAAGAGGTGCTCCAGGGGGAAGTGGTGATCAAGGCAGAATCTGCCGAGCGTCATCATGCGATGGTCAACTTCTGGCGTACGACGCTGGCCTGCATGCTCGGCACCCTGTTCTGGCTGTGGACGGGCTGGACCTCCGGCAGCGGCGCGATGGTGATGATTGCCGTCGTTACCGCCCTTGCGATGCGCCTGCCTAACCCGCGTATGGTCGCCATTGATTTCCTGTACGGCACCATCGCCGCATTGCCGATAGGTGCGCTTTACCTCCTGGTGATCATTCCGTCTACCCAGCAGAGTATGCTGCTGCTCTGTATCAGCCTGGCGGTGATGGCGTTCTTTATCGGCATTGAGGTGCAAAAACGACGTCTCGGATCGCTGGGGGCGCTGGCGAGCACGATTAACATTATTGTGCTGGATAACCCGATGACCTTCCATTTCAGCCAATTTCTCGACAGCGCGTTAGGCCAACTGGTGGGCTGTTTCCTGGCGATGATGGTTATTCTGCTGGTACGGGATAACTCCCAGGCAAGAACGGGACGCGTGTTATTGAACCAGTTTGTATCGGCTGCCGTGTCGTCCATGACCACCAATACGGCGCGTCGGAAAGAGAACCACCTGCCCGCACTCTATCAGCAGCTGTTTTTACTGCTGAACAAGTTCCCGGGCGATATCGCCAAGTTCCGCCTGGCGCTGACCATGATCATTGCACACCAGCGCCTGCGTAACGCGCCGGTGCCGATTAACGACGATCTGTCGGCCTGGCACCGTCAACTGCGTCGCACTGCCGACCACGTATTGTCCGCCAGCAGTGACGACAAACGGCGTCGTTACTTTACGCAACTGCTGGAGGAGCTCGATATCTACCAGGAGAAGCTTAAGGTCTGGGAAGCACCGCCTCAGGTGACCGAGCCGGTAGGACGGCTGGTCTTTATGCTGCATCGCTACCAGAATGCCCTCACGGATAACTGACTGAAGTAAAAAAGCCGACGCCAAAAGCGTCGGTTTTTTTGTGGCTATACTTAATTCCAGCATGTTCTTACATTTCAGAAAGGGAGGGCATATGACGACCCAGGCGCTACAGGACCACATTCTTTTTCAGACCGGTTATCTGGTCAACGGGATCTGGAAAACGTTGGACACAACGTTTGATGTGCTGAACCCCGCGACCGGTGAGGTCATCGCCAGAGTGGCGAAAGCCGGCAAAGCGGAAACCGAAGACGCTATCGCAGCGGCCGCTAAAGCCTTCCCGGCATGGCGCGCCAAAACCGCGAAGGAGCGCTCTGCCATTCTCTATCGTTGGTACGAGCTGATTATTGAGAATAAAAGCTGGCTCGGTCGCTTAATGACGACCGAGCAGGGTAAACCCCTGAAAGAAGCGGAAGGCGAAGTAGAGTACGCTGCCAGCTTTATCCAGTGGTTTGCCGAAGAAGCCAAGCGCGCAAACGGGGAGATTATTCCGCCGATCAAACCCGGCTCGCGTATTCTGGCGACCCGGGAACCCGTGGGCGTGGTTGCGGCGATTACGCCGTGGAACTTCCCGATGGCGATGCTCACTCGCAAGTTAGGTCCGGCCCTGGCTGCGGGATGTACCGGGGTCATCAAACCGGCAAATAACACGCCCCTCAGTGCTTTTGCGCTGCTTACGCTGGCAAAACAGGCCGGTGTGCCTGACGGCGTCCTCAACGCCGTGGCCGGGAATACGCATGAGATCAGCGATGCGATTATGGCAAGCCGGGAGGTGCGCAAAATTTCCTTTACCGGTTCGACCGCCGTTGGCAAAACACTGGTGCGTAACGCCGCAGATACCATGAAGAAAGTCTCCATGGAGCTGGGGGGAAATGCGCCGTATATCGTGTTTGAGGATGCGGACATCGACGCGGCTGTTAAAGGGGCCATCGCCAATAAATTCCGTAATGCCGGGCAGGTCTGCGTCAGCGTTAACCGTTTCTATATTCAGGAAACCGTCTACGACAAGTTTGTCAATAAACTGGCCGATGCGGTCACGGCGCTGAAAGTCGGGAATGGCCTGGAGGAGGGGGTTGTCGTTGGCCCGCTGATCGAACCTTCGGCGGTGAACAAAGTACGCGAGCACGTTGAGGATGCTGTTGCCCGGGGCGCGACCGTTCTGGCGGGCGGCAAACCGCACCCGCTGGGCGGGAACTTCTGGATGCCAACCGTACTGGGTGACTGCCATGAAGGGATGAAACTGGCAGAAGAAGAGACGTTTGGCCCCGTGGCGGCCTGCTTCCGTTTTACCTCGGAAGATGAAGTGATCCAGCGTGCCAACAACACGCCGTATGGGCTGGCGGCTTACTTCTACACCCAGAACCTCTCGCGGGTATTCCGCGTTTCGCAGGCCATCGAGAGCGGGATGATTGGCATTAACGAGTGCGCCGTCTCCACGGAGCTGGGGCCATTTGGTGGCGTCAAAGAGTCAGGGCTGGGACGTGAGGGCTCCGTACTGGGGCTGGAAGAGTATCTGGAAGTGAAAACCCTGCATATCGGGGGATTATAATAGACAGGGCGGCAGATGCCGCTCGCCTGGACTGGGTGGCTGGCAATGAAAACCTATACCTTTGATTTTGACGAGATCGACAGTCAGGAAGACTTCTATCGTGAATTTATCCGGGTGTTTGATCTTGAACGGCAAAGCGTGACGAATCTGGATACGCTGTGGGATGTGGTGACCGGTAGCCTGTTGCCGCTACCGCTGGAGATCGAGTTCATCCATTTGCCCGATAAGCTGCGCAGACGTTTTGGCGCACTGATATTACTGTTCGATGAGGCGGAAGAAGAGCTGGAAGGGCAACTGCGTTTTAACGCGCGGCATTGAAAGAGATAAAAAAAAGCCCCTGACCATGAAGCCAGGGGCAAGTCGTATGATGAGATACGACGAGGGTTTATTTGTACAGTTCTGCCGTAGCATGCCAGTGGTCACCCTGATTCAGTTCGGTGACACGATAGCTGCTGGCGCCTGCTTTTTCAGCTTTGGCGGCAAGTTCGGAACGAATATCCATCGGCGAGCCGGTAACGGATGTTACGGACACACTGCCCATAGGCTGCAGATTTTGTGCCTGGTCTGCGTTCACCTGCTGAACGGCTGCGCTTGCGCCGAAAGAGAGAACCGATGCCAGACCGAGGGTTGCGATGATCAATTTAGTTTTCATAGTCTTTACTCCTGAAGAGGTTTTGCTCAACGGCGAGAAGGGTTGAACCGCTATTTTTATGCCTGGTGCCGTTGAGTGGAGATTTACGTATTCAGTTATTACTAAAACTTATTTATACAGCTCTGCGGTAGCGTGCCAGTGGTCACCTGAACGCGCTTCAATGATGCGATAGGATGACGCACCCTGTTCTTCCGCTTTTTTGTTCAGCATTTCATGCATGTCCATCGGAGACGTGCCGATCGCGCCGACAGAAACCGTACCGATTGCCTGGCGGGATTGCGCCTGTTCGGCATTGATGGAGTCCGCTGCGAAAGCACCGAATGACAGGACAGACAGGACGCTCAGCGTCGCTACAGTGGTTTTGATTTTCATGATTCTTTACCTCGTCGAATTTTTTAGTGGGGTCTTGTTTCGTGACCCTCATCACAAAATCAAGCATACACTAATAACGGCAAAAATTAATACCAGACTAATGGTTTCTGTTGTTATTACGTGTTAACCGGTCTTTTTTTAATAACCAAAATGCATAAGATTGACTGTTTTTTGTGCGATATACGTGGTTATCTCTAATTAAATCATATGGATATTTGATTTTGATATTTTGTGCGATTTTTTGATTTATCATTCACCAAGTGAATGTTAAAGGGTGGTAAAAAGCACTATTTGCCAAAGCAGGGGCAGTGGAATAGCGGGAGAAAAAGAGGGGGAGCAGAACGATCCCCGCAGCGGTGCTACGGGGAGAGAGGATTACAGTTCCTGTTCGAACAGCACCAGAATCGCTTCGTGGAGGTCTTTCACCGAGAATCCGTTAGCCGGAGTGGTAAAGATGGTGTCATCACCGGCGATGGTGCCGAGAATACCCTCCGTTTTACCCAACGAGTCCAGCATGCGGGCAATCAGCTGCGCAGCACCCGGGCTTGTGTGGATCACCACAACAGCGTCGTTGTAGTCGATATCGAGAACCAGATTCTTGAGCGGGCTGGAGGTGGTTGGCACGCCAAGTTCCGCAGGCAGGCAATAGACCATCTCCATTTTGGCATTGCGGGTACGTACCGCACCAAACTTGGTTAACATGCGGGAGACTTTCGACTGATTGATGTTATCGAAGCCTTGTTCCTGCAGCGCCTGAACAATTTCTCCCTGAGAACTGAATTTCTCTTCTTTGAGTAGCGCTTTGAACGCCTTGACTAATTCTTCTTGCTTAGACGAGCTTCGCATAAGTCACCCGGAATATGACGATAGAAACAACATTATTATGCATGTGGATGAATTTTTATGCAAATTATCTACCAGACAGCAGCCTGAAATAATGTTATGAAAGGGAGTGATTTTATCAGATTTCGTTATCAGAAAACATGCCTGGGTCACGCCACGCAAATAAGCTTAAAAGTAAATTAAATGTTATCAAAATGATGTTGTTTTGGTGGCGGGGCAGGGTGTATTGTAACCCCCTCTTAATGCGTTGCCGTCTGTCGTCAGAGCCATCTGAAGAGAGATAAAGTCGCGCGACCTCAAATTCTTTAGCTACGAAAATTGTAATTAAACACTTGCTGAATTATGGTCGCCGCAACGGATTTACAGATACTTAAGTTAACCATAATAAGGAGTTTAGGATGAAAGTCGCAGTCCTCGGCGCTGCTGGTGGTATCGGCCAGGCGCTTGCCCTACTACTGAAAACCCAACTGCCTTCAGGCTCAGAACTCTCCCTGTACGATATTGCTCCGGTAACCCCAGGCGTGGCGGTTGACCTGAGCCACATCCCGACCGCTGTAAAAATCAAAGGCTTCTCCGGTGAAGACGCGCGTCCTGCCCTGCAGGGTGCAGACGTGGTGCTGATTTCTGCAGGCGTGGCGCGTAAGCCAGGCATGGATCGTTCAGACCTGTTCAACGTCAACGCGGGCATCGTGAAAAACCTGGTGCAGCAGATCGCAGAAGTCTGCCCGAAAGCGTGCATCGGTATCATCACTAACCCGGTGAACACCACCGTTGCTATCGCGGCAGAAGTGCTGAAGAAAGCGGGTGTTTACGACAAGAACAAACTGTTCGGCGTGACCACGCTGGATATCATCCGCTCCAACACGTTTGTTGCAGAGCTGAAAGGCAAACAGCCAACTGACATTGAAGTCCCGGTCATTGGCGGACACTCTGGCGTCACCATTCTGCCTCTGCTGTCACAGATCCCTGGCGTGAGCTTCACCGAGCAGGAAGTGGCTGATCTGACCAAACGCATCCAGAACGCGGGCACCGAAGTGGTGGAAGCGAAGGCGGGTGGCGGTTCTGCAACCCTGTCTATGGGCCAGGCGGCTGCGCGCTTCGGTCTGTCACTGGTTCGCGCACTGCAGGGCGAGAAAGGCGTGGTTGAATGCGCTTACGTTGAAGGTGATGGCGAACACGCTCGTTTCTTCTCTCAGCCGCTGCTGCTGGGTAAAAATGGTATCGAAGAGCGTAAGCCGATTGGCACGCTGAGCGCGTTTGAACAACACGCGATGGAAGGCATGCTGGATACGCTGAAGAAAGATATCACCCTGGGCGAAGAGTTCGTTAACAAATAAAACGAACCCGCTTTTGTCGGCCGGGTAAGCGTTAGCGCCACCCGGCAAAAAAACCGAAGCACTTACTGGCTTCGGTTTTTTTATGGCTGTCAGTTGGTGGCCGGGTATTCCTGAATGGTCACATGCAGCGTCAGTTTCTTATCGTTGCGCATGACTTCAACAGGGATGATGGAACCCGGGCGAATTTCTGCCACCTGGTCCATGGTCTCCAGCGCAGAAACCGCCGGCGTGCCGTTGACCGACACAATGACATCATTGACCTGAATTCCCGCGTTAGCCGCCGGACCACCCGGTGCGACCTCGTTGACCACGATGCCCTGAATCTGATCGATACCGCCGCCCTGGGTATGCATAGGCGCAATTTCACGGCCGCCGATACCGATATAGCCGCGGATCACACGGCCATCGCGGATCAGCTTATCCATAATTTTGGTTGCCAGCTGGAACGGAATGGCGAAGCCGATCCCTTCCGGCGTCTCTCCGTCGTTACTCTTATCGAACGAGAGGGTGTTGATGCCCATCAGCTCACCCAGCGAGTTGACCAGCGCGCCACCGGAGTTACCGTGGTTGATTGAGGCATCGGTTTGCAGGAAGTTCTGCCGTCCCGATGGGTTGAGACCAATACGACCGGTCGCGCTGATAATCCCCTGGGTGATAGTCTGGCCCAGGTTGTAAGGGTTGCCGATAGCCAGTACGACGTCACCAATATGCGGGGTACGTTTACGGTTGATCGGGATAACCGGTAAACCGCCCGTAGCGTTAATTTTCAGAACAGCCAGGTCGGTCAGGCTATCCGACCCCACAAGTAACGCCTCAAACACGCGGCCATCCTGCAGGGCGACGATGATCTGATCGGCATCATTAATCACGTGCTTGTTGGTAATAATGTAGCCCCGCTCGTCCATAATCACCCCGGAGCCGAGGGTACGGATCTCCAGCTGGTTATGGGCTGAGGTATTCAGACCACGGTTATAGACGTTGACGACGGCAGGTGCGGCACGGCGAACGGCCTGGTTATAGGTGGCCGGTGTTTCATCCGTGCTATCAAACTGGGGAGCCGACAGTTTATTGAACTGACGTAAAGACGGCAACGCCAGCAGCAGCAGGCCAGCGACAATCAAACCGATGACAATAGAACGTAAGAGCTTTAAAAGCATGATGCGCGTGTCGTGAAAAAAAGGAACGATTTGCAGCATAACATGAGTTATCCGGACATCACACGCAGCGGTGATGTCCGGGATCGCAAATGCTTAGCGCAACAGAATATAGATAGACTCATTGCCACGCATAACCTGCAGGGCAATCACAGCCGGTTTACTTTCCAGCAGCTTGCGCAGTTCAGCAATGGACTGCACGCGATTACGGTTTACACCAATGATAACGTCATCCTGATGCAATCCGGCCTGTGCGGCAGGGCTGCTCTTCTCAACGGTGTCGATGGTGATCCCCTTCGTTCCGTCTTTCAACTGCCCGTCGCTCAACGTAGCCCCCTGTAGCGCTGGAGCGATAAGCTCTGCACTGGCGGAGGAAGAGGTGCTCTTATCCAGCGTCACTTCAACACTGAGCGGCTTGCCGTCGCGGATCAGGCCCAGCTTCACTTTGGCGCCGGGTTCGGTTGTGGCAATCCGCGAGCGCAGTTCTGCAAAGCTGCTCAGCGGTTTATCGTTCAGGCTGACGATCACGTCCCCCGACTTCACGCCCGCTTTTGCCGAGCCGGAGTTTGGCAGCACTTCACTGACGAACGCCCCGCGCTGCACGTTAATATTGAACGCCTTCGCAATATCCGCGCTCATCTCCATTCCTTTGATACCCAGCAGCCCACGTTTGACCTCGCCGAACTGGATGAGCTGCTGCGCCAGGGTTTTGGCCATATTGCTCGGAATAGCAAAACCGATCCCAATGCTGCCGCCGCCCGGGGCCAGGATCGCGGTGTTGATCCCAATCAGCTCGCCGTTAAGGTTGAGCAATGCCCCGCCGGAGTTCCCGCGGTTGATTGAGGCATCGGTCTGGATAAAGTTTTCCAGCCCTTCCAGATTCAGGCCGCTGCGGCCCAGCGCCGAGACGATCCCGGACGTCGCGGTCTGCCCTAAACCAAAGGGGTTGCCCACGGCGACGGCAAAATCACCGACGCGCAGTTTGTCGGAATCCGCGATGGCAATCTGGGTCAGATTACTGGGGTTTTGCACCTGCAACAGCGCGATGTCGCTCTGGTCATCGCCGCCAATCAGTTTGGCATCAAACTCGCGCCCATCATTAAGCAGAACGCTGATTTTATCGGCCTGGCTGATAACATGGTTGTTAGTCAGAATATAGCCTTTGGCTGCATCAATAATGACGCCTGAACCCAGGCCTTCAAAAGGCTGAGCCTGCTGGTCGGGAGCCTCATCGCCAAAATATTTTTTCAGTTCTTCAGGGACGCGTTGGCTTTGTACGGCCGTGCCTTCAACCTGTACGCTAACGACCGCCGGCAACACTTTTTCCAGCATGGGGGCGAGGCTTGGAACGGCCGCTTGCCCGGGCACCTGGGAGGGAATGGCGGCCACTACGGGGAAGGACGCCGAGAGAGATAACCCGACACTTAACGCGATAGCGCTCAACAGCTGGTTTTTTTTCTTCATCGATGTTGACTCTCGTAACCTGGAATAAAGGAAAAACGGCCCTAAAAACACGTTGATGTTATTGAATTTTAAACCGCTGAACAATGAGGTGTTTAACTAAATGATAGCTGGGGTCATGAAGAAAAGACGGGCGCAATCGCTGCGCCCGTAAAATAAATTCAGGTTGTGCGATTAATCGCGTTTTACACCGCCGCGCAGCAGGCCGGACGCGCCATCTGAATAGTCGCGAGGCATCTGGACAGGGGCCTGATCGTTACCGGCTTCAGAGTCTGCCAGACGGTTGCGGAACGGGTTGGTTTCCGCCGTCATTTCCGGCAGCAGGCTGCTGGAGCTTTTGGCCATATGTTGATACAGCTGACGATAGTCGGTCGCCATGTTGTCCAGCAGCTCGGCGCTACGGGCAAAGTGGCTGACCAGCTCTTCACGATACTCTTCCAGCTCGGCTTTGTTCTTTTCCAGTTCGTACTGCAGTGACTGCTGCTGACGCAATTTGCGGTTACCGAAACGCATGGCCACAGCACCAATGACGATGCCGACGACTAAACCGATTAGCGCATATTCCCAGGTCATGAACTTCTCCCGTTGTCTTGTTGTTCCGTAGGGTGTTGGCTCGGCTCCTGCCTGTGCCTGATAATGCCACTATAACCGCTATTTCCGCAGAAGTGGAATCCTGACGTATCATCGCGTAGTGTAGAACGGCCTTTTTTTCATCAGTCACGCCTGCTGATGAGCGTTAATTGAAGGAATAACAATAAGATTATGCAAAACCTGTCCCCTGCATCACGATATCAACTGGCCCTTAACGAGGGCACGCATCAGCCGGATGACGTTCAACGTGAGGCGGTGAGCCGTCTGGAGATGATTTATCAGGCGCTCACGGCCAGACCCGCTGAAACAGAGCAGAGCAGTGGGCTAAAGGCGGCGTTTGGGCGGTTACTCGGTAAAAAAGCACCACCAGAGCACACGCCGGTGCGCGGTTTATATATGTGGGGCGGTGTCGGGCGGGGAAAAACCTGGCTGATGGATCTGTTCTATCTGAGCCTGCCGGGGGCGCGTAAACAGCGTCTGCACTTCCATCGTTTTATGCTGCGGGTGCATGAAGAGCTGACGGCGCTGCAGGGTAAAAGCGATCCCCTGGAGATTGTGGCCGACAGATTCAAGGCGGAAACGGACGTGCTCTGCTTTGATGAGTTTTTTGTCTCTGATATCACCGATGCCATGCTGTTAGGCGGCCTGATGAAAGCGTTATTTGCCCGCGGGATTACGCTGGTTGCCACCTCGAATATCCCGCCGGACGAGCTGTACCGCAATGGCCTGCAGCGGGCTCGCTTCCTGCCTGCGATTGACGCCATCAAGCAACACTGCGACATCATGAACGTGGATGCCGGGGTGGATTACCGCCTGCGCACGTTGACCCAGGCGCACCTGTGGCTTTCACCGTTAAATACCGAGACCACCCGCCAGATGGACAAACTGTGGCTGGCGCTGGCGGGGGCAAAGCGCGAGCATGCCCCGGAACTTGAGATTAACCATCGCCCGTTGCCCACCCTCGGCGTTGAGAACCAAACGCTGGCGGTCTCCTTTACGACGCTTTGCGTAGATGCCCGCAGTCAGCATGACTACATTGCGCTTTCGCGTCTGTTCCACACCGTGATGGTGCTGGATGTGCCGGTGATGACCCGGCTGATGGAGAGCGAAGCACGGCGCTTCATTGCGCTGGTGGACGAGTTTTATGAGCGTCACGTCAAGCTGGTGGTCAGCGCCGAGGTACCTTTATATGAGATCTACCAGGGGGAAAGGCTGAAGTTTGAGTTCCAGCGCTGCCTCTCGCGCCTGCAGGAGATGCAGAGCGAGGAATACCTGAAGCTTGAGCATATGCCATAATAAATGCCACCCTCTCCCTGTGGGAGAGGGGCTGGGGGTGAGGGCATCAGACCGCACACTACCCACCCTCGAAAAACCCATTCCAAATCACATTTAAGGGTCGATCTTTGACCTCAACTTCTCTATAATCTTGCGACCCCACGTTACGAGAAGGTTTTTTTCCCGAAACTTTCTATGTGTCGGCATGAGCTATTCGAAGGGGTAGGTTTGCCGGACTTTGTCGTGTGAACCTCAACTGACTAAACGTTTGGGTGTTCACCAACGTGTAACTTATTATTTGGGTAAGCTTTTAATGAAAACTTTTACAGCTAAACCAGAAACCGTACAGCGCGACTGGTATGTTGTTGACGCGACCGGTAAAACTCTGGGCCGTCTGGCTACTGAACTGGCTCGTCGCCTGCGCGGTAAGCATAAAGCGGAATACACTCCGCACGTTGATACCGGTGATTACATCATCGTTCTGAACGCTGATAAAGTTGCTGTAACCGGCAACAAGCGTACTGACAAAATGTACTACCACCACACCGGCCACATCGGTGGTATCAAAGAAGCGACCTTTGAAGAGATGATTGCCCGCCGTCCTGAGCGTGTGATTGAAATCGCGGTTAAAGGCATGCTGCCAAAAGGCCCGCTGGGTCGTGCTATGTTCCGTAAACTGAAAGTTTACGCAGGCAACGAGCACAACCACGCGGCACAGCAACCGCAAGTTCTTGACATCTAATCGGGATTATAGGCAATGGCTGAAAATCAATACTACGGCACTGGTCGCCGCAAAAGTTCCGCAGCTCGCGTTTTCATCAAACCGGGCAGTGGTAAAATCGTTATCAACCAGCGTTCTCTGGAACAGTACTTCGGTCGCGAAACTGCCCGCATGGTAGTTCGCCAGCCGCTGGAACTGGTTGATATGGTAGAAAAACTGGATCTGTACATCACTGTTAAAGGTGGTGGTATCTCCGGTCAGGCAGGTGCGATCCGTCACGGTATCACCCGCGCTCTGATGGAGTACGACGAATCCCTGCGTTCTGAACTGCGTAAAGCTGGCTTCGTTACTCGTGACGCTCGTCAGGTTGAACGTAAGAAAGTGGGTCTGCGTAAAGCACGTCGTCGTCCACAGTTCTCCAAACGTTAATCCATTCTGCTTGCGCAGAACGATTGGCGAAAAACCCGCTTCGGCGGGTTTTTTTATGGATAATGCGCAGGTTATCCACAATATCAATGCATATATCTTCTCTTTTTCCACATTTCCAGAATCCCCTCACCACAAAGCCATCAAAATCTGGTAAACTATCATCCAATTTTCTGCCCAAATATCGGTGAATACTCGCTTTTTGTTCGATTCTTGAACAATGTGTTTTCTCTGGGATGGGCGATACAACATCTGGCTGGCCCCTGTTGGGCCGGTAGCAGTAAAAATTCTGAATATACCTGGAGGTTTTCATGGCTGTCGCTGCCAACAAACGTTCGGTAATGACGCTGTTTTCTGGTCCTACTGACATTTATAGCCATCAGGTTCGTATCGTGCTGGCCGAGAAGGGTGTCAGTTTTGAGATCGAGCATGTGGAAAAGGATAACCCGCCTCAGGATCTGATCGATCTCAACCCGAGCCAAAGCGTACCGACGCTGGTGGATCGCGAGCTGACCCTGTGGGAATCCCGTATCATTATGGAATATCTGGATGAGCGTTTCCCGCATCCGCCGCTGATGCCTGTTTACCCTGTCGCGCGTGGTGAAAGCCGCCTGTACATGCAGCGTATCGAGAAAGACTGGTACTCGCTGATGAACGTGATTACCAGCGGTTCCGCTGCGGAAGCTGACGCTGCGCGTAAGCAACTGCGTGAAGAGCTTCTGGCTATTGCCCCTGTGTTTGGCCAGAAACCGTTCTTCCTGAGCGATGAGTTCAGCCTGGTGGATTGCTACCTGGCGCCGCTGTTGTGGCGTCTGCCAACCCTGGGTGTTGAATTCAGCGGCCCTGGCGCCAAAGAGCTGAAGGGCTACATGACTCGCGTCTTTGAACGCGACTCTTTCCTGGCATCTTTAACTGAACCGGAACGTGAAATGCGTCTCGGCCGAGGCTAATGACTGTGGAAATGTCACAACTCACCCCACGCCGTCCGTATCTGCTGCGCGCCTTCTATGAATGGCTGCTGGATAACCAGCTCACGCCGCACCTGGTAGTGGATGTGACGTTGCCGGGCGTGCTGGTTCCGATGGAATACGCACGCGACGGACAGATCGTGCTGAATATTGCGCCGCGAGCAGTGGGTAACCTGGAACTGGCCAACGACGAAGTGCGCTTTAACGCGCGTTTCGGTGGTGTGCCGCGTCAGGTATCGGTGCCGCTGGCTGCCGTGCTGGCTATCTATGCGCGTGAAAACGGTGCGGGTACCATGTTCGAGCCGGAAGCGGCTTACGATGAAGACGTTGCCAGCCTGAATGATGACGATACCGCCGGGGAGCGTGAAAGCGACACGGTCATGTCCGTTATTGACGGTGACAAACCCGATCACCAGGATGATAACGATCCGGATGACGATCCGCCACCGCGCGGGGGGCGACCGGCTCTTCGCGTTGTAAAATAAAAACAGGCCCAATCGGGCCTGTTTTTTTACACTTCCAGGTAGTTCAGTATACCGTCTGCCGCCTTACGACCTTCGGCAATCGCCGTCACCACCAGGTCGGAACCGCGAACAATATCACCACCGGCGAAGATTTTCGGGTTGCTGGTCTGGAACGCGTTATCGCTGCCTTCAGGCGCAATAATACGGCCCTGCGAGTCCAGCTCGACGCTGTGCTTCGCCAGCCACTCCATGCTGTGCGGACGGAAACCGAACGCCATGACGACGGCATCGGCCGGGATCACGTGCTCAGAGCCCGCCACGATCTCCGCGCGACGGCGGCCTTTGGCATCCGGCGCGCCCATCTCCGTGCGCGCCATCTTCACGCCGCTCACTTTACCGTTAGCATTCACTTCAATACCCAGCGGCTGGATGTTGAACTGGAACTCGACACCCTCTTCACGCGCATTTTTCACTTCGCGTTTGGAGCCTGGCATGTTCTCTTCGTCACGACGATAGGCGCAGATCACGTGTGCCGCATTCTGACGAATAGAGGTACGCACGCAGTCCATCGCGGTATCACCCCCGCCCAGCACAACCACGCGTTTACCTTCCATGCTGACGAAAGGCTCATCGGCTGTTTCGCCATAGCCCATAATCTGTTTAGTGTTGGCGATCAGGAACGGCAGCGCGTCATAAACGCCCGGCGCGTCTTCGTTTTCCAGACCACCACGCATGGACTGATAGGTGCCCACGCCCAGGAAGACGGCATCGTAATCTTTCAGCAGGTCGTCGAGCTGCACGTCGCGGCCCACTTCTGTGTTCAGTTTGAACTCAATCCCCATGCCGGTGAAGATTTCACGGCGGCGGGTCATGACCTCTTTCTCCAGCTTGAAGGCCGGGATACCGAAGGTCAGCAGACCGCCGATCTCCGGATGACGGTCAAAGACCACCGCCTTCACGCCGTTACGGGTCAGGACGTCCGCACAGGCCAGGCCCGCCGGGCCCGCGCCGATAATCGCCACGCGCTTGTCGGTCTGCTTCACGCCGGACATATCCGGACGCCAGCCCATCTCAAACGCTTTATCGTTGATATAGCGCTCGATGTTGCCGATGGTCACCGCGCCAAACTCGTCGTTCAGCGTACAGGAACCTTCACACAGACGGTCCTGAGGACACACGCGGCCGCACACTTCCGGCAGGGTGTTGGTCTGGTGAGACAGCTCGGCGGCTTCAAAAATACGCCCCTCGTTGGCCAGCTTCAGCCAGTTCGGGATGTAGTTATGTACCGGACATTTCCATTCGCAGTAAGGGTTACCGCAGGACAGGCAGCGGTCTGCCTGTGCTTTGGCCTGGCCTTCTGAAAACGGCTCGTAGATTTCTACAAATTCAATTTTACGGATCTTCAGCGGTTTCTTTGGCGGATCAACACGCTGCAGGTCGATAAACTGGTATACGTTCTGGCTCATCTGAATTCCTTACTGCGCCTGCACACGCAGCTCTGCTGCGCTACGACTACGGTGACCCAACAGGGCTTTAACATCGCTGGACTTCGGTTTAACCAGCGCGAATTTCGCAGAGAATGCTGGCCAGTTCGCCAGGATCTCTTCGCCGCGCGAAGAACCGGTATGCTGCACATGTTCGGTAATCAAACCGCGCAGGTGTTCTTCGTGAATAGCCAGCGTATCAACGTCCAGCACTTCCACCAGTTCCGGGTTCACGCGTTTGCGGAACTCGCCGTCTTCATCCAGGACGTATGCAAAACCGCCCGTCATGCCTGCGCCAAAGTTCACGCCGGTTTTACCCAGGACGCAAACAATCCCGCCCGTCATGTATTCACAACCGTTATCGCCAATGCCTTCCACCACGGTGATGGCACCGGAGTTACGCACCGCAAAACGCTCGCCCGCACGGCCTGCTGCAAACAGACGACCGCCGGTCGCGCCGTACAGGCAGGTGTTACCGATGATGCTTGCCTCATGGCTGCGGAAGGCAGAACCCACCGGAGGACGCACCGCCAGCAGACCGCCCGCCATGCCTTTCCCGACGTAGTCGTTGGCGTCGCCGGTCAGGTATAGCTCAACGCCGCCGGCGTTCCACACGCCAAAGCTCTGACCCGCGGTACCGCTGAAGTGCGCGGTAATCGGATCCGCCGCCAGCCCCTGGTCACCGTGCGTCTGCGCAATGTAACCGGAGAGGGACGCACCCACAGAACGGTCGGTGTTGCGGATATCAAACCAGAACGTTTTGCTCTGCTTGTCATCCACGTACGGTTTCGCCTGCTGCAACAGCTGCGCGTTCAGCACGCCGTTATCGAACGGTGGGTTGTTCTCGGTGCAGTAAACCGCTTTGCCAGGGTGTGGCTGCGCGGTTTCCAGCAGCTTGCTCAACGCCAGCTTCTGCTGCTTCGCCGTGAAGCCTTCTAGTTCTTTCAGTAAATCGGTACGGCCAATCAGGTCCACCAGACGTTTCACGCCCAGCTGCGCCATCAGCTCGCGGGTTTCACGGGCGATGAAGTCAAAGTAGTTGGTCACTTTGAACGGCAGGCCGTGATAGTGGTTCTTACGCAGCTTCTCGTCCTGGGTTGCAACACCGGTTGCGCAGTTGTTCAGGTGGCAAATACGCAGGTATTTACAGCCAAGCGCAACCATTGGGCCGGTACCGAAACCAAAGCTTTCCGCACCCAGAATCGCCGCTTTGATGATGTCGAGGCCGGTTTTCAGACCACCGTCCACCTGCAGACGGATCTTGTGACGCAGACCGTTAGCCACCAGCGCCTGCTGGGTTTCCACCAGGCCCAGTTCCCACGGGCAACCCGCATATTTCACCGAGGAGAGCGGGCTTGCACCGGTACCACCGTCGTAACCGGCGATGGTGATGAGATCCGCATAGGCTTTTGCCACGCCGGTGGCGATGGTGCCAACGCCCGGTTCGGAAACCAGCTTCACGGAGATCATCGCTTTCGGGTTGACCTGTTTCAGGTCGAAAATCAGCTGCGCCAGGTCCTCGATAGAGTAAATATCGTGGTGCGGTGGCGGAGAAATCAGCGTCACGCCCGGTACGGAGTAACGCAGTTTGGCGATGTACGGCGTGACTTTATCACCCGGCAACTGACCGCCTTCGCCCGGTTTTGCACCCTGAGCGACTTTAATCTGAATGACATCGGCGTTGACCAGGTACGCTGGCGTGACGCCGAAGCGGCCGGAGGCCACCTGCTTGATACGGGACACTTTGTTGGTGCCGTAACGCGCCGGATCTTCACCGCCTTCACCGGAGTTAGAATTGCCGCCGATGCTGTTCATGGCTTCCGCCAGCGCTTCATGGGCTTCCGGGCTCAGCGCGCCGATGGACATCGCCGCGGTATCAAAGCGTTTGAACAGTTCAGATGCTGGCTCAACCTCGTCAATGCTGACCGCTTCATCACCCGGATTGAGGGCCAGCAGGTCACGCAGCGTCGCCGCCGGACGGTTGTTCACCAGTTCAGCGTACTGCTTGTAATCACTGTATTCGCCGCTCTGCACCGCCTGCTGCAGCGTGCGCACCACGTCCGGGTTATAGGCATGATACTCGCCGCCGTGGACGTATTTCAGCAGACCGCCCTGATCCAGCGGCTTACGTGCCAGCCATGCGCGTTTCGACAGGTTCACCAGATCCTGCTGGAAGTCAGCAAATCCGGCTCCGCCGATGCGGCTGACGACGCCCTGGAAGCAGAGATTGGCCACGTCGTTATGCAGACCGACCGCCTCAAACAGCTTCGAGCAACGGTAGGAGGCAATGGTCGAGATGCCCATTTTGGACATGATTTTGTACAGACCTTTATTGATGCCGTTACGGTAGTTCAGCATCACTGTACGGTAGTCTTTGTCGATCGCGCGGGTATCCACCAGACGGGCCAGCGTTTCGTAGGCCAGATACGGGTAGATCGCCGTCGCACCAAAACCTAACAGCACGGCAAAGTGGTGCGGGTCGCGAGCGCTGGCGGTTTCAACAATGATGTTGGCGTCGCAGCGCAGGCTCTTATCGACCAGACGCGTCTGGATAGCACCCACTGCCATAGGCGCAGGCACCGGCAGACGGTTTTTCGCGATATTTCGGTCGGACAGCACCAGCAGAACGGTACCGTTACGTACCATCTGTTCGGCTTTGTCACACAGCGCATTCACCGTCTCTTCGAGGCTCGCGTCGTTCACGTCGAAGGTAATATCGAGCGTGTCAGCGCGGTAGTGCTCCTCTTTCATGGTGGTGAGCTGTTTGAAATCGGAATACAGCAGGATCGGCGATTTAAAGGTCAGACGGTGCGCCTGGCCTTCGGCCTCGCAGAAGACGTTCATCTCACGACCAATACTGGTGGCCAGCGACATCACGTGTGCTTCACGCAGCGGGTCGATTGGCGGGTTGGTGACCTGCGCAAACTGCTGACGGAAGTAGTCATAAATGATACGCGGCTGGCTGGAGAGCACGGCAAACGGGGTATCGTCACCCATCGAGCCGACCGCTTCCTGGCCGTTTTCACCGAGCACGCGGATAACCGAGTCCAGCTCTTCCGCACTGTAGTTAAACTGCTTCTGGTAGCTGGCGAGGGTATCGTCGTCCAGCTCGCGGCTGCCCACCTCTTCGTCCGACAGATCTTCAAACGGCACCAGACGACGCACGTTTTTCTCCATCCACTCTTTGTACGGATGGCGGCTCTTCAGGTCGTTATCGGTTTCGGCGGAATGCAGAATACGCCCAACGCGAGTGTCGATAACCATCAGTTCGCCAGGACCGACGCGGCCTTTCTCAACCACTTCGTCAGGCTGGTAATCCCAGATACCGACTTCAGAGGCACAGGTGATGAGCTTATCTTTGGTGATGACGTAGCGCGCCGGACGCAGACCGTTACGGTCCAGGTTACAGGCGGCAAAACGACCGTCGGACATCACGATGCCCGCCGGGCCGTCCCACGGCTCCATGTGCATGGAGTTAAAGTCGAAGAACGCACGCAGCTCTGGATCCATATCCGGGTTGTTCTGCCAGGCCGGTGGCACGAGCAGACGCATGGCGCGCACGATATCCATCCCGCCCGCCAGCAGCAATTCCAGCATGTTATCCATCGAGCTGGAGTCGGAGCCGGTTTCGTTCACGAACGGCGCGGCATCGTGCAGGTCAGGGATCAGTGGCGTCTGGAACTTATAGGTACGGGCACGGGCCCACTGACGGTTACCGGTAATGGTGTTGATCTCGCCGTTGTGCGCCAGATAACGGAACGGCTGCGCCAGCGGCCAGCGAGGTACGGTGTTGGTGGAGAAGCGCTGGTGGAACAGGCAAATGGCCGATTCCAGACGCAGGTCCGCCAGGTCCAGGTAGAAGCGCGGCAGGTCAGCCGGCATACACAGACCTTTATAGATATTTACCAGGTTCGAGAGGCTACAGACGTAGAACTCTTTATCGTCCTGGAGACGTTTTTCAATGCGGCGACGGGCGATAAACAGACGGCGTTCCATATCACGTGGACGCCAGCCCGCAGGGGCATTGACAAAAATCTGTTCAATACGAGGCAGCGAGGAGAGGGCGATTTCACCGAGCACCCCTTCGTTGGTTGGCACATCGCGCCAGCCGACAATAGACAGGGTTTCACGCTGAAGTTCTTCTTCGACGATGTGGCGCGAAGCGGCAGCTTTTTCAGGATCCTGGTTCAGGAACAGCATACCGACAGCGTAGTTTTTGGCTAAACGCCAGCCGCGCTCTTCCGCCACGATGCGGAAGAAACGATCGGGTTTTTGCAGCAGCAGGCCGCAACCGTCGCCGGTTTTACCATCGGCAAGGATGGCGCCACGGTGCTGCATTCGGGCCAGTGCGTGAATAGCAGTACGCACTACCTTGTGGCTAGGTTCGCCTTCTATGTGGGCGATCAGGCCGAAACCACAGTTATCCTTCTCAAGGGATTTATCGTACAACATATCAGTGAACCTCCCCAGGCTCGTCGGGCTTCTCTCTGAACGTAACCGTGGCGCACAGGCGCAGAAAGAGCATGGCGACGGGGTTTGCGTTTCATACGCGGACCTCGCATTCGCCCTCTTTTTCATCCTTTCGCGCAGGTAAACAAGTTTGAGGACTTGCTTCAGAGGGAATCTCAATTACTGCATAAATATGATGAGCAGGCCGCTCATCCAGAAAGCTTCCAGCGGATTTCCAACTTATCGGGAATTGGTACACAGGTCAAATGGCAATCTTATTTATACAAAAATGTGCTAAAGATAAGGTAACTGCTTGTAATTAAAGCTAATTTAACTAATTTTACATTGAATGAATGCCCTGGTAGGGCGTGGCGGAGTGTGATCTGACTCACTATCTGAAAGCGGTATTATCAATGCAGCATGCTGAATAGCGGTTATTTAACAGAATATTACGCTGCTGCGGGGGTTAAACCCGCATAAAGTCACTGTTTTTCAGAGGTGGCGCTATAAATGAAAAAAACAATCAGAACATAAGGAAAAGTAATCACGGCTGGCGTGAATGAAATTGCAGTAATCCTGAGTAGTTATTCATATGGATAAAAGCCGTCCAGGGCGATTGATCCAGGTCATCGCCGACAGAGGCTAAAAGTGGCAGGCTTGTCCCCTTTCTCCGGGACGGTTTATCAGATTATGCAGTTACAGAAATTAGTCAATATGTTTGGTGGGGATCTTTTGCAGCGGTACGGGCAAAAGGTTCACAAGCTGACGCTGCATGGCGGGTTTAGCTGCCCAAACCGGGACGGGACAATCGGGCGCGGGGGCTGCACGTTCTGTAACGTTGCGTCATTTGCAGACGAGGCCCAGCAGCATCGCTCTATTGCCGAACAGCTTTCGCATCAGGCGAGTCTGGTAAACCGCGCCAGACGCTATCTGGCCTATTTTCAGGCCTATACCAGCACGTGGGCGGAAGTGCAGGTGCTGCGCGACATGTATAAGCAGGCTGTCAGCCAGGCCAGTATTGTCGGGCTCTGTGTGGGTACGCGGCCGGACTGCGTACCGGACGCGGTGCTGGATCTGCTCAGCGAGTATAACGATCAAGGCTACGAGGTTTGGCTGGAGCTGGGCCTACAGACCGCGCACGACAAAACCCTGCACCGCATCAACCGTGGTCATGATTTCGCCTGCTACCAGCGCACTACCCGTCTTGCCCGTGAGCGCGGGTTGAAAGTCTGCTCGCATCTGATTGTCGGGTTGCCTGGTGAAGGGCAGCGGCACGGCCTGGAGACGCTGGAAAAAGTGGTTGAGACCGGCGTGGACGGTATCAAGCTGCATCCGCTGCATATCGTGAAGGGCAGCATTATGGCCAAAGCCTGGGAAGCCGGGCGCCTGAACGGTATCGAACTTGACGCCTATACGGTGACGGCGGGGGAGATGATTCGTCACACGCCGCCGGAGATTGTCTACCATCGCATCTCTGCCAGCGCCCGCCGTCCAACGCTTCTGGCACCCTTGTGGTGCGAGAACCGCTGGACGGGGATGGTGGAAATTGACCGCTATCTTCAGGAAAACGGCGTGCAGGGTTCGGCTCTGGGGCGCCCGTGGGTTCCCCGTCTACCGGCGACGGCCGCCTAAGAGGCTCCCCAGCATGCCGCGCACTATCTGATTAGTCACCTGCCGCGCCGCGCTCTTCGCCATGGTTTGTACCACGCCGTCGCGCTTACCGCCGCGCGGCCCGGTGCTGCCAAACAGGATATCTTTGAGTCCACCGAGAATACCGTCATCCACCGCCACCGACTGCCCTTTAGCGGCAGGGGCATCCTGCGATTCCGTTGTCGCCTGGACCCCTTTTTGCAGCATCTCAAACGCGGATTCCCGATCCACCTCGTCTTCATACTTCCCGTACACCGGGGAGTGGTTAATCAGGCCATTGCGTTCATCGTCCGTCACCGGTCCCATCCGCGAACAGGGGGCGATCACCATCGCGCGTTCCACCACGGACGGGCTGCCCTTCGCATCCAGGAATGAGATCAGCGCTTCACCGGTGCCTAACGCCTGAATAGCGGCTTCGGTATCAAAGGCCGGATTGGCGCGCATGGTTTGCGCAGCGGCTTTCACCGCTTTCTGATCTTTCGGCGTAAAGGCGCGCAGGGCGTGCTGAACGCGGTTACCAAGCTGGCCAAGCACGTTATCCGGGATATCAGACGGGTTTTGCGAAACAAACCAGACGCCGACGCCTTTAGAGCGGATCAGGCGAATGACCTGTTCAATCTTGTCCAGCAATATCTGCGGCGCATCGTTGAACAGCAGGTGCGCTTCGTCGAAGAAGAATACCAGCTTTGGTTTTTCCAGATCGCCTGCTTCGGGCAGTTGTTCGTAAAGCTCGGAGAGCATCCACAGCAGGCTGGCGGCGTAAAGCTTCGGCATCTGGTAGAGCTTCTCGGCACTGAGGATATTGATAATGCCTTTGCCGTTACTGTCGGTGCGCATCCAGTCTTTGATATCCAGCATAGGCTCGCCGAAGAAATGCTCAGCCCCCTGTTGCTCAAGCGTCAGTAACCCGCGCTGAATGGCCCCTACCGACGCGCTGCTGATATTGCCATACTGGTTCTGGAAGGATTTCGCGTTATCGCCAATGTACTGAGTAACGGCCCGCAGATCTTTAAAATCAAGCAGCAGCAGACCCTGGTCATCGGCAATGCGGAAGATAATATTCAGCACCCCTGACTGGACGTCGTTAAGGTTCAGCAGGCGGGCGAGCAGCAGCGGGCCGAGATCGGAGACGGTGGCGCGCACCGGGTGGCCTTTCTCACCGAAGATATCCCACACGACCACCGGGTTGCCGTGTGGCGTCCAGTCCGTGATGCCTATATTCTTCAGCCGTTCGAGCAGTTTTTCTGAGGCGGTACCCTCCTGAGCCACACCGGTTAAATCGCCTTTCACGTCAGCCATAAACACCGGTACGCCGATCTCTGAAAGCGACTCCGCCAGCTTTTGCAGGGTCACGGTTTTCCCCGTCCCGGTGGCGCCGGTGATCAGGCCGTGGCGGTTCGTCATGGCGGGCAGTAAATACAGCTCTTTTTCCAGCGTCCGGGCAATTAACAATGGTGTACTCATGATGCGCTTCCTCTCGTAGTCCTGGGTGGAGTATAGGCAACCTGACGGCAAAAGGGATGAGTAAATTCCTGAGTTTGCGGCGCATTATCCAGCGCGGACTATGCTTTTGCATACGGTTCACAAAATAGTGGGAAACTATGTCCAGATTCTTCTTTAATGACCGCAAACAGCTGGTCAACGATGCCATTGAAGGCATACTGCTCTCTGCGCCCCATGCAAATCTCGTCAAGCTTGATATCGATCCGGCCATCAGGGTTGTCGCGCGCGGCGACTGGGACAAAAGCCGCGTGGCGGTGATCTCCGGTGGCGGCTCAGGACACGAACCCGCGCATGCCGGATTTGTTGGCAAAGGCATGCTGACGGCGGCGGTGTGTGGCGATCTGTTTGCCTCGCCGAGCGTGGATGCGGTACTCAATGCCATCGTCGCCGTAACCGGCGATCGCGGCTGTCTGTTGATCGTCAAAAACTACACCGGCGACCGTCTGAACTTCGGCCTCGCGGCGGAAAAGGCCAAACGTTACGGTCTGAAGGTGGATATGGTGATTGTAGCGGATGACATCGCGCTGCCGGATAACAAGCAACCGCGCGGTATTGCCGGCACCGCTCTGGTGCATAAGATTGCGGGGTATGCGGCGGAGCTCGGGAAATCGCTGAGTGAAGTGCGGAAGATCGCGCAGCAGGCCTGCGATAACCTCTGGAGCCTGGGCGTTGCGATGCAAACCTGTAACCTGCCCGGCAGCGAGGAGGAAGAGGGGCGCATTAAGCAGGGCCACGTCGAGCTGGGTCTGGGCATTCACGGCGAGCCCGGGGCGTCCGTGGTGGATACCCAAAACAGCAAAGCCATTATCGACACGCTGGTCACGCCACTGAAAACAGAGGCGGGCGAGGGGCGCTTTGCGGTGCTGATTAACAACCTCGGCGGGGTATCGGCGCTGGAGATGGCGCTGCTGACGAAAGAGCTGGCGCACTCGGCGCTGAAAGAAGAGATCGCGTACCTGATAGGTCCCGCGCCACTGGTAAGCGCCCTGGACATGAAGGGCTTTTCGCTGACGCTGCTGAAGCTTAACGATTTCTTCGAAAAGGCGATTCATGCCGACGTCGAAACGCTGGGCTGGCAGAAACCCGTGGCGTTTGCGCCCTTGCGCACCGTTGAGCACAGCGCCATTCATGACCGCGTGGAATATACCCCATCGAACAATCCGCAGGTGGGAGAGTGTGTCTCCTCAGTGACGCAAACGCTGATCCAGCTGGAAAACCGCCTCAACGCGCTGGATGCGAAAGTGGGAGATGGCGACACCGGCTCCACTTTTGCGCAAGGTGCGCGGGATATTGCGCAGCGTCTGGAGGAGAATACCCTCCCGCTTAACGATGTCTCTACGCTACTGTTACTGGCTGGCGAGCGGCTGGCCACGGTAATGGGCGGATCGAGCGGCGTATTAATGTCGATCTTCTTTACTGCGGCCGGGCAAAAGCTGCATGACGGACAATCGCTCCCGGAGGCATTGCTCAGCGGGCTGGCGCAGATGAAGCAGTATGGCGGGGCGGATCTCGGCGATCGCACGCTGATCGACGCGCTGCAACCGGCGCTGGAGGCTTTACAGAAAAAAGATCTTCAGGCTGCGGCGCAGGCGGCGCAGCAGGGGGCGGAGGCAACGGCGAAAATGGTGAAAGCGGGTGCGGGACGTTCGTCGTACGTGAATAAAGAGAATCTGGATGGCGTAATGGATCCGGGGGCGGTGGCTGTCGCGGAAGTCTTTGCGGCACTGGTGCGGTAGTCGAAAAAGCCCGGTGGCGCTGCGCTTACCGGGCCTACAAAAACGAACCCTGGCCGGGTAAGGCGAAGCCGCCACCCGGCACTGTCACATCAAAAATCCGCTTTCAACACCACGCGATAACGGGCTTTGCCGTCGCGCACGTGCTGGATGGCTTCATTGATTTTCGACATCGGGTACAGTTCGGTGGTGGGTGCCACTTTGGTGCGCCCGGCGAACTTCATCAGTTTGCGCAACTCGTACGGCGTACCGGTTGCAGAGCCGGATATGCTGCGATCCCCGCCGATCAGGGTAAACGCCGGAACCGGCAGCGGCTTCATCACCGCACCCACGGTGTGGAAGTTACCGCCGTAGGCCAGGGCTTCAAAATACGGCTGCCAGTTAAGATCCACGTTCACAGTGTTGATGATCAGATCAAACTGACCCGCCAGCGCGTTCAGCGCGTCCGGATCGCGGCTGTTGACGACTTTATCCGCCCCCATCGCCAGCACTTCCTGCTCTTTCGCCGGGTTCGAGCTGAATGCCGTCACTTCGCAACCCATCGCGTGTAGCAGTTTGATGGCGATATGCCCGAGGCCGCCAATACCGATGACGCCCACGCGGCTGGTGGCGGTGATATGGTGCATCAGAAGCGGTTTGAAGACGGTAATACCGCCGCACAGTAGCGGACCGGCGGATTCAATATCAATGCTGTCCGGCAGCGGAATGACCCATTGCCAGTCGGCGCGCAGCTTATCGGCAAAACCGCCTTTATTCAGAATGGTGGGAACAGCGCCTTCGAGGCAGTTGATCTGGTTGCCGCTGATACAGGCGTCGCAGTGGCCACAGCTGCGTGCTGTCCAGCCAATGCCCACGCGCTGGCCGACTTTCAGCCCTTTGTCCTGCGCAGCGCTACCGAGCGCGACAACACGGCCAATGACTTCGTGCCCGGCAACCAGTGGATAGCTTGAAAAGCCCCATTCGTTATCGATCATCGAGAGATCCGAGTGGCAGATCCCGCAGTAATCAACCTGTACCTCGACGTCTTCTGCTTTTAGAACGCCTGCATCGTACTCGTACAGTTCAAGTTCTGCACCCGCCTGCGGTGCGGCGTAGCTTTTTATCTTCGACATCGTGTTTCCCCCGTTGTGGTGTGAACTGAGAGTGTAGAGCATTCAGTTAACCACCGTTTAACAGAAGAGGGCAGCAAAAAGGTTTACAGCGTTTTCAACATCCTGACTTCGCAATCGACGTGCCCGGTGCAGCCCAGCGGTGCATCAATATGCTCAAAGCCCAGATGTTCATACAGGCCGATGGCCTCTTTGAGGAAGGCGGTTGTTTCGAGGTAACAGCGGGTAAAACCCTGTTTGCGCGCGTGGTCCAGGGCAAGCAGCGCCAGCTTTTTCGCCAGGCCTTGCCCGCGAACGGACGGCAGAAAATACATTTTTTGCAGTTCGCAGATATCCGGCTCGCTGCAGCTGAGGGGTGCTACGCCGCCGCCGCCGACGACCTGGCCGTTCTGCTCGATGACCCAGTAAGCATGCCCCGGCTGGCTGTACAGCTGAAACAGTTCGTCCAGATTCGGGTCGGCAACCGTGTAGCCTTTATCAGCCGTAAGGCCATATTCGGCAGAAACCGTGCGGATGACGGCGGCGATAGCCGGGTTGTCCTGCACAGCGATCCGACGCATCGTCGTCGCGACGGGAGTGATCACGCTCATAGCATTACTCATTACAAAAATTGACACACATTTGCTGTTAATAGCACCGCGGAAAGGGGAGTGCAAGCGAGGAGTTTTCAGGAAGGATACCCCTTACGCCCTGAAGCGTAAGGGGTAATAGCATTACAGGGCTGCGATAACCGCCTGCTGCTCAATCAGCTTGGTCTTCGCATCGGCGAAAGCCACCAGACGCTCACGCTCTTTCGCGATGACCGCTTCCGGCGCACGGGCAACAAAGCCTTCGTTCGCCAGTTTGCTTTCGATCTTGCCGATTTCCACGTCCACTTTCGCCACTTCTTTCGCCAGACGCGCCAGCTCAGCATCTTTGTCGATAAGACCTGCCATCGGGATCAGCAGCTCGGCGCCGTCGATGATTTTGGTCACGGAGACCGGACCTTTGTCATCAGCAGGCAGCACGGTGATGCTTTCCAGGCGCGCCATGGTTTTCAGGAAGGTATTGTTCTCGTTGACACGACGAACCGCCACCTCGCTGCAGCCGCGCAGCAGCAGCTCCAGTGGTTTGCCCGGCGCGATGTTCATTTCCGCACGGATGTTACGTACTGCTACGATCGCCTGCTTCAGCCACTCGGTATCTGCAGATGCCGCGTCATCAACTTTCGCCGCATCGAATTCCGGGAACGGCTGCAGCATGATGGTGTCGGCATTGATGCCTGCAATCACCTTCACGCGCTGCCAGATGGTTTCGGTGATGAATGGAATGACCGGATGCGCCAGGCGCAGCAGACCTTCCAGAACGGTAATCAGCGTATTACGCGTACCGCGCAGTTCAGCCTCAGTGCCGCCGTTCATGACCGGCTTCGCCAGTTCCAGGTACCAGTCACAGAACTGGTTCCAGGTGAATTCGTACAGAATACCCGCCGCGATATCGAAGCGGAAGCTGTCCAGCGCCTCGCGGAACGCTTTCACCGTCTGGTTGAATTCCGCCAGGATCCAGCGGTCTGCCAGAGACAGGGTCATCTCGCCGCCGTTGAAGCCGCAATCCTGATCTTCGGTGTTCATCAGCACGAAGCGGCTGGCGTTCCACAGCTTGTTACAGAAGTTACGGTAACCTTCCAGACGCTTCATGTCCCAGTTGATGTCGCGACCGGTAGAGGCCAGCGCCGCCAGGGTGAAACGCAGGGCGTCGGTACCGTGAGCCTCAATCCCGTTCGGGAACTGCTTCTCGGTACGCTTGCGGATTTTCTCTGCCAGCTGCGGCTGCATCATGTTGCCGGTGCGTTTTTCCAGCAGCTCTTCCAGAGAGATACCGTCAACCATATCCAGTGGGTCAATGACGTTACCCTTGGACTTGGACATCTTCTGGCCTTCATCATCACGGATAAGACCGGTCATATAGACGGTATGGAACGGAACCTGCGGCTTGCCGTCTTCGTCTTTGATGAAGTGCATGGTCATCATGATCATGCGGGCAATCCAGAAGAAGATGATGTCGAAGCCGGACACCATCACGCTGGTTGGGTGGAACTGACGCAGCGCGTCGGTGTTCTCCGGCCAGCCGAGTGTGGAGAAGGTCCACAGTGCGGAGGAGAACCAGGTATCCAGCACGTCTTCGTCCTGGCGCAGGGCAACATCTGCACTCAGGTTGTTTTCCTGACGCACTTCATCTTCGCTACGTCCTACGTAGACGTTGCCTTCGTTGTCGTACCACGCCGGGATACGGTGACCCCACCACAGCTGGCGGGAGATACACCAGTCCTGAATGTCACGCATCCAGGAGAAGTACATGTTTTCGTACTGCTTCGGCACGAACTGGATGCTGCCGTTCTCAACCGCTTCAACAGCCGGTTTCGCCAGCACGTCGGCACGCACGTACCACTGATCGGTCAGCATTGGCTCGATAACCACGCCGCCACGGTCACCGTACGGCACGGTCAGATCGTGAGGTTTGATTTCTTCCAGCAGGCCGAGCGCATCAACGGCAGCCACGATCGCTTTACGCGCCGCAAAACGTTCCAGCTTCTGGAACTCAGCCGGAATGTCGCTTGAGTAAACGTCAGATTCGTTGCCTTTGGTGTCATACACTTCTGCGCTTTCACGGATATCACCGTCGAAGGTCAGAATGTTGATCATCGGCAGGGCGTGACGACGGCCCACTTCGTAGTCGTTGAAGTCGTGCGCCGGGGTGATTTTCACGCAGCCGGTGCCTTTTTCCATATCGGCGTGTTCGTCGCCCACAATCGGAATACGGCGGTTCACCAGCGGCAGCACCACGAATTTACCGATCAAATCTTTATAACGCGGATCTTCCGGGTTAACGGCCACGCCGGTATCGCCCAGCAGAGTTTCCGGACGGGTGGTCGCGACCACCAGGTAATCTTTACCGTCTGCGGTTTTTGCGCCGTCGGCCAGCGGATAGCGGATGTGCCACATGGAGCCCTTGGACTCGCGGTTTTCCACTTCCAGGTCAGAGATGGCGGTGCGCAGTTTCGGGTCCCAGTTTACCAGGCGTTTGCCACGGTAAATCAGGTCTTCTTTGTAGAGACGGACGAAAACTTCTTTCACGGCGTTGGACAGGCCTTCGTCCATGGTGAAACGCTCGCGCTCCCAGTCAACGGAGTTGCCGAGACGGCGCATCTGACGGGTAATGGTGCCGCCAGATTCTGCTTTCCACTGCCAGATTTTGTCGATGAAGGCGTCGCGACCGTAGTCGTGGCGAGTTTTACCTTCTTCAGCGGCAATTTTACGCTCAACCACCATCTGGGTCGCGATACCCGCGTGGTCAGTCCCCGCCTGCCACAGGGTGTTTTTACCCTGCATACGCTGGTAGCGGATCATGGTGTCCATGATGGTCTGCTGGAAAGCATGACCCATATGCAAACTGCCGGTGACGTTCGGCGGCGGGATCATGATGCAGAAGGACTCTTTGCTTTCGTCGCCGTTAGGCTTGAAATAGCCCTGCTGTTCCCAGTGCTCGTAAAGCGGCTGTTCGATATCGCGTGGGTTATATGTCTTTTCCATTATTTCCAGGTTGCCGTATTCAGGTTAAAACCAGCCAGGCGGTACGCTTTATAGCGTTCGCGCGCCAGTTGTTTCAAAGATTCTTCGTAAGGGACAAAGTCTACCACTTCTGTGAAAGCGGTGGCAAAATCTGCAAAATCTATCCGCAGGCTAATCAGAATATCGCGCGCGCTGCTGCTGCGCTTTTGCGGCCAGGCAATTTCAACCGGTGCGCCGCCGCGTGGGCCTTCGCCTGACAGGTTATGCGGCACAAAGCTCTCCGGCGGGCGTGCCCACAGCGCTTCATCAAGTCGAATCGCCTGCTGTTCATCTTCACAGGCAATCAGCACACGTTTACCTGCGCGCCAACGTTCTGCGGCAATTTCACACACCAGCTGTTCGACGGCGCTCAGGCCATCCTGATGGGTGTCGTTGTCCAGAAGGTAGAACGTTGCATTCTTCATATATGGGGTTCTTGTTTTGGATTCAAAGGCAAAGCCGGGTAGCGCTACGCTTACCCGGCCTACGGTTTGCTGCCGTGATGACTTACTCGTCGCCGTTAAAACCCGCGCGGTTCAGCAGGAACTGCGACAGTAACGCCACCGGACGACCGGTTGCGCCTTTGGCCTTACCGGAGCGCCATGCGGTGCCCGCGATATCCAGGTGCGCCCAGTTGTACTTGCGGGTAAAGCGTGCCAGGAAACAGCCTGCAGTGATGGCTCCACCAGGACGTCCGCCGATGTTCGCCATGTCCGCGAAGTTAGACTCCAGCTGATCCTGATACTCGTCACCCAGCGGCAGACGCCATGCGCGGTCGCCGGCCTGCTCCGAGGCACTAATAAGCTCATGCGCCAGCGGATTGTGGTTCGACATCAGACCGGTGATGTGATGGCCCAGCGCAATCACACAGGCGCCGGTGAGCGTAGCGACGTCAATCACTGCTTCCGGCTCGAAGCGTTCCACGTAGGTCAGCACGTCACACAGCACCAGACGGCCTTCGGCGTCGGTGTTCAGCACTTCAACCGTCTGTCCGGACATGGTGGTCAGGACGTCACCCGGACGATAGGCACGACCGCCAGGCATGTTTTCGCAGCCCGCCAGTACGCCAATAACGTTAACAGGCAGCTGAAGCTCCGCCACCATGCGCATTACGCCATACACCGCCGCCGCGCCGCACATGTCGTACTTCATCTCATCCATGCCTTCGGCCGGCTTGATGGAGATACCGCCGGAGTCGAAGGTCAGGCCTTTACCGACGAGCACGATAGGGCGCGCATCTTCGGACGGATTGCCCTTGTACTCAATGACTGACATCAGCGACTCATTCTGCGAGCCGTTACCCACCGCCAGATAAGAGTGCATTCCCAGCTCTTTCATCTGCTGTTCGCCAATGACGCGGGTAATGACATTCTTGCTGTAGGCATCGGCCAGCTGACGCGCCTGAGAGGCCAGGTATGCGGCGTTACAGATGTTCGGCGGCATGTTGCCGAGGTCTTTGGCCGCTTTAATGCCGGCAGCAATGGCCAGACCGTGCTGAATGGCGCGCTCGCCGCTGGTCAGCTCGCGGCGGGTTGGCACGTTAAAGACCATTTTACGCAGCGGGCGACGCGGCTCGCTTTTATTGGTCTTCAGTTGATCGAAGCTGTACAGGCTCTCTTTTGCCGTTTCGACCGCCTGACGGACTTTCCAGTAGGTGTTACGCCCTTTGACGTGCAGCTCCGTCAGGAAACAGACGGCTTCCATTGAACCGGTGTCATTCAGCGTATTAATCGTTTTCTGAATCACCTGCTTATACTGACGCTCATCCAGCTCGCGTTCTTTGCCGCAGCCAATCAGCAGAATGCGTTCGGACAGGACGTTCGGAACATGATGCAGTAACAGCGTCTGCCCAGGTTTGCCTTCCAGTTCGCCACGGCGCAGCAGGGCGCTAATATAGCCGTCACTGATTTTATCGAGTTGTTCGGCGATCGGGGAGAGTCGGCGCGGTTCAAAGACGCCCACAACGATGCAGGCACTCCGCTGTTTCTCCGGGCTACCGCTTTTTACACTGAACTCCATGCACTACGCTCCTGAATCTTAAAGACAACGGCGGCGGCTACGGATAGAATTGAAACCTTTCGTAACTCATGTCCGCTGTTGTGGTGACTTCGTGTTAATCTTACGTTACTACGGTTTCGACACGTCAGAAAAAGTCCTGAAGCGTGAATCCGCCGGATGTTTTAATCTTAGCGATGATTTCGACGACTCAAGAGAATAAATGACGTTTAAGCCATGAAACAAGCGAAATTCCTGCAAAGAGACGGGTTTTTACGGGCGTATTTAAAGTGATAATCATAAGATATCTGGTGCGGGAGACGCTCAAAAGCCAGCTGGCGATCCTCTTCATCCTGCTGCTGATTTTTTTCTGTCAGAAGCTGGTTAAGATCCTCGGTGCGGCTGTTGACGGCGAAATTCCAACGAATCTGGTGCTTTCCCTGCTTGGTTTAGGGATCCCGGAAATGGCGCAGCTTATCCTGCCGCTAAGTCTTTTCCTCGGTCTGCTCATGACCCTTGGGAAGCTCTACACCGAGAGTGAAATCACGGTGATGCATGCCTGTGGCCTGAGCAAAGCGGTACTGGTGAAAGCGGCCATGATACTGGCGCTGTTCACGGGAATTGTTGCGGCGGTGAATGTGATGTGGGCGGGCCCCTTGTCTTCCCGTCATCAGGACGAAGTGCTGGCCGAAGCGAAAGCCAACCCCGGCATGGCGGCGTTAGCCCAGGGGCAATTCCAGCAAGCCACCGACGGGAACTCCGTGCTCTTTATTGAGAGCGTTGACGGCAGCAAGTTTAACGACGTCTTCCTGGCGCAGCTGCGTACGAAAGGTAACGCGCGTCCGTCAGTGGTCATTGCCGACTCCGGGCAACTTGCTCAGCGCAAAGACGGTTCGCAGATCGTGACGCTGGACAAAGGTACCCGTTTCGAAGGGACCGCGATGCTGCGTGACTTCCGTATTACGGATTTCCAGAACTATCAGGCCATTATCGGCCATCAGACGGTGGCGCTCGATCCAACCGATACCGAGCAGATGGATATGCGTACCCTGTGGAATACCGATACCAACAGAGCGCGTGCGGAGTTCCACTGGCGTATTACTCTCGTATTTACCGTATTTATGATGGCGCTGATTGTTGTTCCGCTGAGCGTGGTGAACCCGCGTCAGGGACGCGTGCTCTCGATGCTGCCAGCGATGCTGCTTTACCTGATCTACTTCCTGCTGCAAACCTCGATTCGTTCCAACGGCGCGAAGGGTAAGCTGGACCCTATGGTCTGGACATGGTTCGTGAACAGCTTGTATATCTTACTGGCGCTGGGATTAAACCTGTGGGATACGGTGCCTGTGCGCCGCATACGTGCCCGATTCTCGCGTAAAGGAGCCATCTAATGCAGGCGTTTGGCGTTCTTGATCGCTATATCGGTAAAACCATTTTTACCACCATCATGATGACGTTGTTCATGCTGGTGTCGCTCTCCGGCATTATCAAATTTGTCGACCAGCTGAAAAAAGCCGGGCAGGGAAGTTATGACGCGCTCGGCGCGGGAATGTATACCCTGCTCAGCGTGCCGAAAGATGTGCAGATCTTCTTCCCGATGGCGGCGCTGTTGGGTGCGCTGCTGGGGCTGGGGATGCTGGCGCAGCGCAGTGAACTGGTTGTTATGCAGGCATCGGGTTTTACCCGTATGCAGGTTGCGTTGTCGGTAATGAAAACCGCGATCCCGCTGGTGCTGTTGACCATGGCGATCGGTGAGTGGGTGGCGCCGCAGGGTGAACAGATGGCGCGTAACTACCGCGCTCAGGCGATGTACGGTGGTTCTCTGCTTTCCACTCAGCAAGGGTTATGGGCGAAAGATGGCAACAGCTTCGTCTACATCGAACGCGTAAAAGGCGATGATGAGTTAGGCGGTGTGAGCATCTACGCCTTCAATGACCAGCGCCGCTTGCAGTCAGTTAAACACGCCTCTTCGGCGAAGTTTGACCCTGAACATAAGCAGTGGCGTTTGTCGCAGGTTGATGAGTCTGACCTGAGAGATCCGAAACAGATCACCGGTTCTCAGACGGTGTCCGGTACGTGGAAGACCAACCTCACGCCCGATAAGCTCGGGGTCGTGGCGCTGGATCCTGACGCGCTCTCCATCAGCGGTTTACACAACTATGTGAAATACCTGAAGTCGAGCGGCCAGGATGCGGGACGTTATCAGCTCAACATGTGGAGCAAAATTTTCCAGCCGATGTCCGTGGCGGTGATGATGCTGATGGCGCTGTCGTTTATCTTCGGCCCGCTGCGCAGTGTGCCGATGGGAGTGCGCGTTGTCACCGGTATCAGCTTCGGCTTTGTGTTCTACGTGCTCGATCAGATCTTCGGTCCATTGACGCTGGTGTATGGTATTCCGCCAATTATTGGCGCGCTGCTGCCAAGCGCCAGTTTCCTCCTGATCAGCCTCTGGCTGTTGCTTAAACGCTCCTGATTGACCTCTCCTCGCTTCCGGTTACCCGGGAGCGAGGCTAATCTCCTGTTTCACCCCGCACTTTTTCTCACAACCTTCAACGTCCCGCCGCGAATTTGAGTATTATTGAGCGATAAAGTCGTGAAGGGATCCTCTATGAAGCAAATTCGAATGCTTGCCCAGTATTACGTCGACCTGATGATGAAGCTTGGGCTGGTGCGTTTCTCCATGCTGCTTGCGCTGGCGCTGGTCGTTCTGGCCATCGTCGTGCAAATGGCCGTCACCATGGTTTTGCATGGTCAGGTCGAGAGTATCGACGTCATCCGCTCTATCTTCTTTGGCTTGCTGATTACTCCCTGGGCGGTCTATTTCCTGTCTGTGGTGGTTGAACAGCTGGAAGAGTCCCGTCAGCGTTTGTCAAAACTGGTCGATAAACTGGAAGAGATGCGCGAGCGCGACCTGAAGCTTAACGTTCAGCTCAAAGACAACATTGCGCAGCTCAATCAGGAGATTTCGGATCGTGAGAAGGCGGAAGCCGAGCGTCAGGCCACGCTGGAGCAGCTGAAAATCGAAATGAAAGAGCGTGAGGTCACGCAGATCCAGCTTGAACAGCAATCCTCTTTCCTGCGTTCGTTCCTGGACGCGTCGCCGGATCTGGTGTTCTACCGCAATGAAGATAAAGAGTTTTCCGGCTGTAACCGGGCCATGGAGCTGCTCACCGGGAAAAGCGAGAAGCAGCTTATCCACCTGAAGCCACAGGACGTTTACTCTGAAGAGGCGGCCGCCAAGGTTATGGAGACGGACGAAAAAGTGTTCCGTCACAATGTCTCGCTGACCTATGAACAGTGGCTGGATTATCCGGACGGACGCAAAGCCTGCTTTGAGATCCGTAAGGTCCCCTACTATGACCGCGTGGGGAAACGCCACGGCCTGATGGGCTTTGGCCGCGACATTACCGAGCGTAAGCGCTATCAGGATGCCCTGGAGCGTGCCAGCCGCGATAAGACCACCTTTATCTCTACCATTAGCCACGAACTGCGTACCCCGCTGAATGGTATCGTCGGGTTGAGCCGCATTCTGCTGGATACCGACCTGACCGCGGAGCAGGAAAAATACCTCAAAACTATCCATGTCTCGGCGGTCACGCTGGGGAATATCTTCAACGATATTATTGATATGGATAAAATGGAACGCCGAAAAGTTCAGCTTGATAATCAGCCGGTTGATTTCACCAGCTTCCTTGCGGATCTGGAAAACCTGTCCGGTCTGCAGGCGCAGCAGAAGGGACTGAGCTTTGTCATGGAGCCAACCCTGCCGCTGCCGCATAAAGTGGTGACTGACGGTACGCGTCTGCGTCAGATCCTGTGGAACCTGATCAGCAACGCGGTAAAGTTTACCCAGAAGGGGCAGGTGGCCGTGCGTGTCCGCTATGACGACGGTGACATGCTGCACTTTGAGGTGGAGGATTCCGGGATTGGTATTCCGCAGGAGGAGCAGGACAAAATCTTTGCCATGTACTACCAGGTGAAAGACAGCAACGGCGGGAAACCGGCTACCGGTACGGGCATTGGCCTGGCGGTGTCGAAACGGCTGGCGAAGAGCATGGGCGGGGATATCACCGTAGCCAGTCAGCCGGGCAAAGGCTCAACGTTCACCCTGACGGTGCATGCTCCGGCGGTGGCGGAAGAGGTTGAGGATACCTTTGAAGACGACGATATGCCGCTGCCAGCGCTGCATGTCCTGCTGGTGGAAGACATCGAGCTGAACGTGATTGTGGCGCGCTCGGTGCTGGAAAAACTGGGCAACAGCGTGGATGTCGCGATGACGGGCAAAGCTGCGCTGGAGATGTTTAAACCGGGTGAATACGACCTCGTTCTGCTGGATATTCAACTGCCGGATATGACCGGGCTGGATATCTCCCGTGAACTGACGCGTCAGTACGCGGCCGATGAGCTGCCACCGCTGGTTGCGCTGACGGCGAACGTACTGAAAGATAAAAAAGAGTATCTCGATGCCGGTATGGACGATGTGCTCAGCAAGCCGCTGGCGGTGCCTGCTCTGACCGCTATGATCAAGAAGTTCTGGGATACCCATGATGAAGAGGAGAGCACCATGACGTCTGTTGATAGCGCAAAAGCTCAAACGATACTCGATACCGCGATGCTGGAGCAGTATATCGATCTGGTTGGCCCGAAACTGATTACCGACGGTCTGGCGGTGTTCGAAAAAATGATGCCAGGCTATCTGAGTGTGCTGGAGTCCAACCTGACCGCGCGCGACCAGAAAGGCATCGTAGAAGAAGGACATAAAATCAAAGGTGCAGCCGGCTCGGTCGGCCTGCGCCACCTGCAACAGCTGGGTCAACAGATTCAGTCGCCTGATTTACCTGCATGGGAAGATAACGTGGGTGATTGGGTTGAAGAGATGAAACAAGAGTGGCAAAACGATGTTGCGGTGCTTAAAGCCTGGGTCGAGACCAGAAAAAAATGACCCCGGCTTAACCGGGGTGCGCGAATACTGCGCCAACACCAGGGAAATCGTGGCTGCGCCTGTTTTTTCAAGTATTTTTCGAATCGGCGCCGCCTGAAAAATTTAGGCCGCACGCAGATAAGATAGCAAATCTTAAATGGTTTGTTACATGAATCAGTGAAATGTGTGAAGCATAGCGTTTTAATCAAAATTATTAATGTGCTTCAGCAAGTTGCAGAAAAGGATCCTCATGATGAAAAAGATTGGTGTCGTGCTGAGTGGATGCGGTGTTTACGATGGCTCTGAAATACATGAAGCCGTCATTACGTTGCTGGCCCTGGCAAAACAGGGAGCAGAGGTGATTTGTTTTGCGCCGGACAAAAATCAGGCGGATGTGATTAACCATCTCACGGGTGAGCCAATGGCGGAAACCCGTAACGTACTGGTTGAAGCCGCGCGTATTGCACGCGGAAATATTCACCCTCTTATTCAGGCAGACGCCACAGAGCTTGATGCGCTAATTGTGCCCGGTGGGTTTGGCGCGGCCAAAAATCTCAGTACGTTTGCCACCCAGGGGGCGGAGTGTCAGATCGATCCGCATCTAAAAACGCTTTCGCAGGCTATGCACGCGGCGGGAAAACCGCTGGGCTTTATCTGTATCGCCCCCGCCATGCTGCCTAAAATTTTTGATTTCCCGCTGCGCCTGACCATCGGGACGGATATTGATACCGCGGAAGTCATTGAAGATATGGGCGGCGAGCACGTGCCTTGTCCGGTGGATGACATTGTGGTGGACGAAGACAATAAGATCGTCACCACGCCTGCGTATATGCTGGCGCAGAATATTGCAGAAGCGGCCACGGGTATTGAGAAGTTGGTGGCCAGAGTGCTGGTGCTGGCTGAATGAGTCGTCCATCCGGTGCTGGCGCATGGGTGAAGCGCACCCTGTTGCGCATCGTTCTTGTGCTGGCGGTCTTCTGGGGCGGGGGACTCGCCCTGTTCAGCATTCTGCCCGTGCCATTTTCTGCCGTGATGGTTGAGCGTCAGCTCGGTGCATGGTTCAGCGGTGATTTCAGCTATGTCGCGCATTCTGATTGGGTGAGCATGGACGATATCTCGCCCTTTATGGGGCTGGCCGTGATTGCGGCGGAGGATCAGAAATTCCCGGAACACTGGGGGTTCGACGTCGCGGCCATAGAGAAGGCGCTGGCCCATAATGAACGCCACGAAAACCGCGTGCGCGGTGCATCAACCCTGTCACAGCAGACGGCAAAGAATCTGTTTTTGTGGGACGGCCGCAGCTGGGTACGAAAAGGGCTGGAAGCGGGGCTGACGCTGGGCATGGAAACGGTCTGGAGTAAAAAGCGCATTCTGACCGTCTACCTGAATATCGCTGAGTTTGGCGATGGGGTATTTGGCGTGGAAGCGGCTGCACAACGCTATTTTAATAAACCGGCCAGCCGGTTGAGTATGTCTGAAGCGGCATTATTGGCCGCGGTGTTACCTAACCCTATCCGTTTTAAAGCCGGTGCCCCGTCAGGGTACGTGCGAAGCCGTCAGGCGTGGATTCTGCGTCAGATGCGTCAGCTGGGTGGGGAAGGGTTTATGCAGCGTAATCAGTTGATGTAAGGCGGGTAAGCGCAGCGCCACCCGCCAGAAAATGAGGCGTTAGTCTTCGTCAAAACCGGCGTTAAACAGCGCAACCACCGCCGCCAGCGCTTCCTCTTCCTGAGGGCCGGTGGCTTCAACTTCAATCTGGCGGCCTTTGGCGGAATCCAGCATCAGCAGCGCAATCACGCTGTTTGCTTCCGCTTCGGTACCTTCATCATTTCGCAGCAGAACTTCCGCATCGAAACCCTGCATCAGTTCAAACAGCTTCATCGCCGGGCGCGCATGCATGCCCAGCTTATTGGTGATCTCAACGGTTTGTTTTACGGTCATGTTTTACGTTTTTCCAGCGTGCGATGACGGGACTGAACGTTCTTCCCGCGCGAGCGGAAATAGTCGGCCAGCTGTTCGGCGATGTAGACCGAACGATGTTTACCGCCGGTACAGCCAATCGCCACCGTCAGGTAGCTGCGATTGTTTGTCTCCAGCATAGGTAACCATAGCTCAAGGTAGCTTCGCGTCTGGTAGATAAAATTGTGAACTTCTGTGTGCCTGTCGAGGAAGGCCGCGACGGGTTTATCCAGACCGGTCATCGGACGCAGTTTTGGATCCCAGTGCGGGTTCGGCAGGAAGCGCACGTCGAAAACATAATCTGCATCAATTGGTATCCCGTGCTTAAAGCCAAAGGATTCGAACACCATCGTCAGTTCGCGCTCGCGCTTGCCCAGCAACCGGGTACGCAGCATTTCCGCCAGCTCGTGAACGGACATCTCAGAGGTGTCGACAATCAGGTCAGCGCGTGAACGAAGCGGCTCCAGCAGGTCGCTCTCTTCGTCGATAGCGCTCTCCAGAGAGAGGTTCTTGCTGGAAAGCGGGTGCAGACGACGGGTATCGCTGTAGCGACGGATCAGGGTATTGCGGTCTGCATCAAGGAACAGCAGCTGAGGCGAAAACGCATCAGGCAGGTTACTCATTGCCTGTTCAAAAATTTCAGGCGATTCAGGCATGTTACGAACGTCGATACTGACGGCGGCAGAGGTTTGTCTTTCCGCAAGCGTGCGAGCCAGATCGGGCAGCAACACGACTGGCAGGTTATCTACGCAGTAAAAACCCATGTCTTCCAGCGCGCGCAGAGCGACGGATTTCCCCGACCCTGAACGACCACTGACAATCATCAGCACCATGTTCCGTTTCTCCTCAGGACAACAGATGTGAAGGCCATCTCCTGGTTATGCATCATCCTGATTGCCTTCTGCTTCAGTGATAATCTGATAGAGCTCTTCATCACTTTGGGCCGAGCGCAGTCGGCGGCAAATGGTTTTATCGGCCAGACGTTTGGCAACCAGCGACAGCGTATGCAGATGGGTTTTCGTCTGGTCGGCAGGCACCAGCAGCGCGAAGAGGAGATCGACGGGCTGGTTATCAATGGCATCGAAGGCGATGGGTGTTTCAAGCTGCACAAACACACCCACGGCACGCAGGGTATCCTCTTCTAGTTTGCCGTGCGGGATGGCGATGCCGTTGCCGATACCGGTACTGCCCATTTTTTCACGGGTCAGGATCGCTTCGAACACCACCTGTGGCGGCAGGCCCAGCTGTTTTGCGGCCAGCTCACTGATGATCTCCAGCGCACGTTTTTTGCTCTGGCAGTGAACAGCACTGCGGGTACATTCCTGGTTAAGGACATTGCTCAGTTGAAGAGCGGAATCGTTGTTCATCATAATTTCACCTAAGCGCTAACTGTACAAATGGCCTGTTGTGTTTCACAACAGGCCGTCCTGCACCCGTTAACTGCCCGGACAATTAGTGTTGTTTCAGTTTATCTTTATGTTTATTGAGCTGTCGCGCAAGCTTATCAATCAAGCCGTCGATAGCCGCGTACATGTCTTGCCCTTCCGCACTGGCATGAAGTTCCCCCCCATTAACATGCAGGGTGGCATCCGAGATGTGAGTCACTTTCTCCACTTTCAACACAATATAGACCTGGTTGATCCTTTCGAAATACTGCTCGAGTTTTGCAAACTTCGTATTCACAAAGTCGCGTAAAGCCTCAGTAATTTCGACGTTTTGTCCAGTGATGTTGAGCTGCATAGTGTCTTCCTTATCGGTTGTGTCAGACCAGCTGTTTACGCTGGTTGGACGGCGGAATGGATAAAGACTCTCGATACTTCGCGACAGTACGACGTGCCACCATAATACCCTGTTCGGACAGCATGGTGGTTAACTTACTGTCACTCAGTGGCTTCGCGGGGTTCTCCGCGGCGATCAACTTCTTCACCAGGGCACGAATCGCGGTTGACGACGCTTCGCCGCCACCCTCGGTATTGACGTGGCTGGAGAAGAAATACTTAAGCTCAAAAATACCGCGTGGACTGTGCAGATACTTCTGCGTGGTGACACGGGAAATGGTTGATTCATGCATCTCGACGGCCTGGGCGATATCCGCCAGCACCATCGGTTTCATATACTCTTCGCCCTGCTCAAAGAACGCCTGCTGCTGTTCGACAATGCAGCGGCTGACGCGAAGCAGCGTATCATTACGGCTCTCCAGACTTTTGATCAACCATCGCGCTTCCTGCAAATTGCTACGAATATATTGATTGTCGGAGTCGTTACGCACGCTGGTGCACATGGAGGCATACTGCTGGTTGATTTGCAGGCGAGGAATGCTGTCAGAATTCAGTTCAACGACCCAGCGGCCATTGTGTTTTCGGACCAGCACATCCGGGATCACGTATTCGGGTTCGCTGGTCTGGATCGACTGACCGGGGCGCGGATCGAGCGACTGGATCAGATTCACCGCTTCTTTCAGCACGTCTTCTTTCAGCCGCGTGACGCGCATCAGGGTGCGGAAATCGTGGTTAGCCAACAGATCCAGATGATCGCTGATGATTAAGCGCGCCTCATCGAGCCACGGCGTCTCTTTGCTGAACTGAGAAAGCTGGATCAGCAGGCAGTCGCGCAGATCTCTTGCGGCCACGCCTACTGGATCGAAACGCTGAATGCGCTTCAGAACGGCTTCAACTTCCTCAAGCTCAATCTCTTCGTCGCCCATGCTTTCGAGGATGTCGTCCAGCGTGACGGTTAAATAGCCGGTGTCATCAACGGCATCGACAATGGATGTGGCAATCGCACGATCGGTGTCGGAGAAGGGGGTCAGCTCCACCTGCCACATGAGGTAATCCTGAAGCGACTGGGTGGTTTCTCCCTGATAGACCGGTAGCTCATCGTCCTGGTAGTCCGCACGCGTTCCGGATGGGGTTCCGGCGGTGTAGATCTCATCCCAGCTGGCATCCAGCGGAAGCTCGTCCGGCATCTCTTTTTGTTCGAGTGCATCCGCGGTGTCGAGCGCTTCTGTATCCTGCGATTGCTGGGTATCTACCTCGTCATGAAGATCGGTTTGTTCCAGCAGGGGGTTACTGTCCAGCGCCTGCTGGAGTTCCTGCTGAAGTTCTAACGTGGACAGTTGCAACAGGCGAATTGCCTGCTGTAGCTGCGGCGTCATTGCCAGTTGTTGGCTGAGCCTTAATTGCAAACCTTGCTTCATGTTCAGAGCATTTTTCTCCGGTTCGGCGTTACGTTACCTCTACCCTATCAGAGTCTGAAGTCTTCCCCAAGATAGACGCGCTTAACATGATCATCTTCGAGGATTTGTTGCGGCGTACCGTGGGCGATCAGGTTACCCTGGCTTACAATATACGCGCGTTCACACACGGCCAGCGTTTCACGCACGTTGTGGTCGGTGATCAATACGCCAAGCCCGCTGTCGCGCAGGTGCTCAATGATACGTTTAATATCGATAACGGAGATCGGATCAACACCGGCAAACGGTTCATCCAGAAGGATAAATTTCGGGTTTGCGGCCAGCGCACGCGCAATCTCAACGCGACGGCGTTCCCCACCGGAGAGCGCCTGACCGAGGCTGTCGCGCAGATGCTCAATGTGGAACTCTTCCATCAGCTCGTTGGCACGATCCTGACGCTGTTCGCTGGTCAAATCGTTACGAATTTGCAGAACCGCCATCAGGTTATCGTAAACGCTAAGGCGACGGAAAATGGAGGCTTCCTGCGGCAAATAGCCGATCCCGCGGCGTGCGCGTGCATGCAGCGGCAGAAGGCTGATGTCTTCATCATCAATGACAATGTTGCCGGCATCGCGCGGCACAATGCCAACGACCATATAGAAGGTTGTCGTTTTACCCGCACCGTTAGGGCCAAGCAGGCCCACAATTTCGCCGGAGTTAACGGTCAGACTGACATCCTCTACGACACGGCGGCCCTTATAGGCCTTCGCGAGATTTTTTGCAGTTAATGTTGCCATAACGAATTAGTTACTCTTCTTCTGTGCCGGGGCCTGGCCTTTGCCTTTGTCCTGCAGCTGCGACGGTACCAGTACGGTGGTGACGCGTTTGCCTTTCTCGCTGGAGGCCTGCATTTTTTGCTCTTTAACCAGATAGGTAATCTTGTCGCCGGTAATGTTGCTGTCCAGCTGTTCCAGGTACGCATTTCCGGTCAGGATCACCAGGTCCTTCGCCAGCTCATAGTGCATATGCGTGGCATGGCCTTTCACCGGTTTGCCATTGTCCTGCATTTGGTAGAAGGTCGCCGGATTACCGTAACCATCGATAATCTCTTTGCCCTGCTCGCCACCCGGACGGGTAACAACCACTTTGTCGGCGTTGATTTTGATGGTGCCCTGAGTCATGACGACGTTACCCGTGAAGGTGACGACATTACCCTGCATATCAAGAGACTGGGTGTCGGACTCGATATGAATCGGCTGCTCGGTATCGCCCGTTACAGCAAGCGCGGGGAGACTGGTCGCCAGCATCGCGCTGGCGATAATTACTTTAAGGCTGAGTTTGTTTGTTTTGAATTTCATAGGAGGTTCTAACCTTTTCAATCAGCTCGGCGTTTTTGCTGCGTAAGTTCCCGCGCATTCTCAAACCGCTGGAATTAAATGTTGTGCCATACAGAGTAACCAGATCCTGCGACGTCACATCCTGGGTCACCAGGTTGATCTGGGCATTATCCGTCGTAATTTTTCGCAGTTGCGAGTCAGCGGTCAGGGCGTTGACTTCAACGTGGCCATACAGATAAAGCATACGGTCATTTGTCAGTTTTGCCCGGTCTGACTTGATTGACCACGTCGGTACTTTGTCCTTATCAAACGTGGTCATAACAGGTTGGGTAAACCACGAAATACCGTCATCTGAAAAATATTCAACATGCTGGGCAATCAGGCGATAGTTCAGCGCGCCTTGCGGGCTGTAGACCACGGTGTCGCTGTGATCGCTTTTATAGGTTGGATCGTTATTGTTGATCACTTCCGTTTGCGTATCGTCGCGATCGGCGAGGTTCACGCCAATCAATACCAGGGCGACAAGCGAAAGCAAAATGATAACCCAACGTCTGGTTTTACTCATATCGATTGCCCTTTGGCCTCATCAAGCTTGCCCTGCGCCAGCAGGAGCAGATCGCAGACTTCACGGACGGCACCGCGGCCCCCGTTGATGTGGGTAACGTAGTCCGCACGCGGGATCAGCAGCGGATGCGCATCGGCAACGGCGATACTCAGCCCAACTTCAGCCATTACGGGCCAGTCAATCAGATCGTCCCCGACGTAGGCCACGTTTTCCGGTGCGATAGCCAGTTTACCCAGTAAATCGTTGAACGCCGCCATCTTATCGGATTGACCCTGATACAAATGGGTAATGCCTAAGGTTTCACAGCGATCTTCTACCAGTTTAGCTTTCCGTCCGGTGATGATAGCCACCTCGATACCTGAGGTCAGCGCACAGCGGATACCGTAGCCGTCGCGAACGTTAAACGCTTTAAGCTCTTCACCGTTATTGCCCATATAAATCAGGCCATCGGAGAGTACGCCATCCACATCCAGAATGAGCAGGCGAATGTTTTCCGCCTTTGCCATCATCTGGGTACTGACCGGACCATAACAGGTTGCAAGGGATGCACCCGCATTACTCATTGTCTTATCCTTCATTACACTACGCCTGCGCGCAGCAGATCATGCATATGTACCACACCCAGCAACTGGTCGCCATCGGCAACCATAACGGAGGTGATATGACGGGACTGCATCAGGTTCAGCACATCCACTGCCAGCGTCCCCGGGCGCACGCGTATGCCGCCAGGTGTCATCACATCGGCAATGCCCAGCGTACGGACATCCACACCCATGTCGAACACGCGACGCAGGTCGCCATCGGTGAAGATCCCCTGAATTTTCATCAGATCGTCGCACACGACCGTCATACCCAGATTCTTACGGGTGATTTCCAGCAGCGCATCACGCAGGGAGGCGGCTTTACTGACGTGAGGGATTTCATCCCCTGTGTGCATAATATCGTTAACCCGCAGCAGCAGCTTACGCCCCAGCGCGCCGCCCGGGTGGGAAAGGGCGAAATCTTCCGGCGTAAAACCACGGGCTTCCAGCAGCGCCACGGCGAGCGCATCGCCCATCACCAGCGCCGCGGTGGTGCTGGATGTCGGCGCCAGGCCGAGCGGGCAGGCCTCTTTCGGCACCTTTACGCACAGGTGAATATCGGCTGCGCGCGCCATGCTACTTTCCGGACGGCTGGTCATGCAAATGAGCGGCACCTGCAGACGCTTCAGTACCGGGATCAGCGCCAGAATTTCATTGGACTCACCGGAGTTGGACAGCGCGATGACGATATCCTGCGGCGTGACCATACCCAGGTCGCCGTGGGCGGCTTCCCCCGGGTGGACAAAGAATGAAGAGGTTCCGGTACTGGCAAACGTTGCCGCCATTTTGCGTCCAATGTGGCCGGACTTGCCCATCCCCATCACCACGACTTTGCCGGCACAGTAGAATATCTTCTCACATGCCAGACTAAAATCCTGATTAATGTACTGATCCAACTGCGCCAGACCTTCACGTTCAATCTCCAGAACGTCTTTGCCTGCTTTCTGAAAGTCAAAACCCGGCTGCAATTCTATTTGCGACATAATGCGTTTCCGTTTACCCAGAGAGAAGAGGCGAGAGCCAGTACAGCATCGCCATCCATACGATAAATCCACCCGTCAACAGCGCGCCTGCGCCTTTGCCAATCTGTCGTTGCCGCCGCCAGCAGAGCAGGGCAAATATCACGCTGACCAGCAGCATCACACCGTAATCGCGTGAAAACGCCAGGGGGTTAAAGGGCCCCGGCGTAATCAGGGCCGGCAGGCCCATTACTATCGCGATATTAAAAATATTGGAGCCGATGATATTACCAATGGCAATGTCATCCTCTCCTTTCCGCGCCCCGGCAATGGCCGTGGCCAGCTCTGGCAGACTGGTACCGATAGCAATAACCGTCAGGCCAATGGTCAATTCGCTGATGGCAAAATAGTTTGCCACGACCGTCGCGTTATCTACGACCATGCGCGTGGCCATCGGCATGATGATCAGCGCCACGCCAAGCCAGAGCAGGGCGACGGGGAGCGTGCCTTCCCGCGGGAGTTCGGCGACCTGCTCACGCGTGAGGCTATCGTGCCCCTGCTTCTCAGCCAGACGGGCGATCTTAACACTATACAGCAACCAAATGACGGCCAGCGCCAGCAAGAAAATGCCGTCACTGACGCTCAGTATGCCATCATAAAATACGCACCCTGCCAGCAGACTTACGATTAACATTAGCGGCAATTCACGACGCAGAACATCAGAATGCACGCGAAATGGATGGAGCAGTGCCGCCAGGCCTAAGATCAACAATATATTAACGATATTAGAGCCAATCGCGGTACCGACGGCCAGGTCTAACTGGCCATGCAGCGATGCCGAGACAGAGACGATGATTTCAGGAAGTGATGTTCCAACGCTGACAACGGTCATCCCGATGACGAGAGGTGGCACGCCCGTCAGGCGACACAGGATAGATGCAGCAAACACTAAACGGTCAGCACTGTAGACCACCAAAAGTAAACCAATTATTAACAGTGCTGTTGCTAAAAGCATCAAAAGTCCTTTCTTCAGGTATACTCGTCGGTCCATCGCGCGGGAATGGCTGGACTGCATACAGTCTGAGGCGTAACGAATTCCTAATTTTGACTTTATGCGCCGGAAAAGTAAAACAAATGCCAGCTTTCGCTAACCTCAACGGCTATTATTCTGTAAAAATGCTGAGTTTAGGGCTGATCCAGGCTGCATGCCTAAACGTGAGCAGGGTAAGAAAGGAACCATAAATGAGCCAAACGATGGCGAATTTAGTCGATGTCCGCGGTGTGAGTTTTTCTCGCGCCAACAGATTGATATTTGATGATATTTCGTTGACCGTACCGCGTGGCAAGATCACGGCCATCATGGGGCCGTCCGGGATCGGTAAAACGACACTGCTGCGTCTTATTGGTGGGCAGATCCCACCTGACAGCGGTGAAATCCTCTTTGATGGCGAAAATGTCCCGGAGATGTCGCGCTCGCGTCTGTATACCGTTCGCAAGCGCATGAGCATGCTCTTTCAGTCGGGGGCGTTGTTCACCGATATGAACGTCTTTGATAACGTGGCCTATCCGCTGCGCGAACATACCAGCCTGCCGCCAGCGTTGCTGAAAAGTACGGTGATGATGAAGCTTGAAGCCGTCGGTTTGCGCGGGGCGGCGAAGCTGATGCCTTCGGAACTCTCCGGCGGGATGGCGCGCCGCGCCGCGCTGGCGCGAGCCATTGCATTAGAACCGGATTTAATCATGTTCGATGAACCGTTCGTCGGGCAGGATCCCATCACGATGGGCGTGCTGGTGAAGCTCATCTCTGAACTGAACAGCGCACTTGGCGTAACCTGCATTGTGGTTTCTCACGATGTGCCGGAAGTGTTGAGCATCGCCGATTACGCCTATATCGTGGCGGACAAAAAGATCGTCGCACACGGTAGCGCCCAGGCGTTGCAGGAAAATTGCGATCCGCGCGTGCGACAGTTCCTCGACGGTATTGCCGATGGCCCTGTGCCGTTCCGCTACCCGGCGGGCGACTATCGTGACGATTTACTGGGAATAGGGAGTTAAGCCACTCATGCTGTTAAATGCGTTGGCCGCTCTCGGACACCGTGGCATAAAAACCATCAGGACGTTCGGGCGTGCCGGATTGATGTTATTCAACGCGCTGGTCGGCAAGCCGGAGTTCCGAAAGCATGCGCCTTTACTGGTGCGTCAACTCTATAACGTCGGCGTGCTGTCGATGCTCATCATCATTGTGTCCGGTCTGTTTATCGGCATGGTGCTGGGGCTGCAGGGCTACCTCGTCCTGACAACCTACAGTGCGGAAACCAGTCTCGGGATGCTGGTGGCGCTTTCACTGCTGCGTGAACTGGGGCCGGTTGTGGCGGCGCTATTGTTCGCCGGACGCGCGGGGTCGGCATTAACGGCTGAAATTGGCCTGATGCGTGCGACTGAGCAGCTCTCCAGTATGGAGATGATGGCGGTTGACCCGCTGCGTCGCGTAATTTCGCCGCGTTTCTGGGCTGGGGTGATCTCTTTACCGTTACTGACTATTCTGTTTGTCGCCGTGGGTATCTGGGGCGGTTCGCTGGTTGGCGTTCACTGGAAAGGCATTGATGCCGGTTTCTTCTGGTCCGCCATGCAGGACGCCATCGACCTGCGAATGGATCTGGTTAACTGTCTGATTAAAAGCGTGGTATTCGCCATTACGGTCACCTGGATTGCCTTGTTCAATGGTTACGATGCCATCCCGACGTCGGCAGGCATTAGCCGTGCAACTACACGTACAGTCGTACATTCGTCGCTGGCCGTACTGGGTCTGGATTTTGTGCTCACCGCACTGATGTTTGGGAATTGAGTTCATGCAAACGAAAAAAAATGAAATTTGGGTCGGCGTGTTCCTGCTGCTGGCGCTGCTGGCCGCACTGTTTATCTGCCTGAGAGCGGCGGATATCACCTCCGTGCGTACCGAGCCGACATATCGCATCTATGCCACCTTCGATAACATCGGCGGGCTGAAGGCCCGTTCACCGGTCCGTATTGGCGGCGTGGTGATCGGACGCGTATCAGACATTACGCTTGATGAGAAAACCTATCTGCCACGCGTCGCGATGGATATCGAAGAGCGTTACAACCATATTCCGGACACCAGTTCCCTGTCGATCCGGACTTCCGGTCTGCTGGGTGAACAATATCTGGCGCTTAACGTCGGCTTTGAAGACCCCGAGCTGGGAACGACTATTCTTAAAGACGGCAGCGTTATTCAGGATACGAAGTCCGCAATGGTGCTGGAAGATATGATTGGTCAGTTCCTTTACAACAGTAAAGGGGATGAGAAAAAATCCGACGCTGCCCCTGCGCAGTCTGAAGATCATACCGACGTCGCACCGACACCTGGCACGACGCATTAATTTCAGGAGAAGTCATTCATGTTTAAACGACTGTTAATGGTGGCCATGCTGGTCATTGCCCCTCTTACCGCTGCCCATGCTGCGGATCAGAGTAACCCGTACAAACTGATGGACGAAGCGGCGAAGAAAACCTTCGACCGTCTTAAAAACGAACAGCCTAAAATTCGTGCGAATCCTGATTACCTGCGTGACGTTGTTGACCAGGAATTGCTGCCGTATGTGCAGATTAAATATGCGGGTGCGCTGGTGCTGGGTCGTTATTACAAAGACGCGACCCCTGCGCAGCGTGAGGCCTACTTTGCCGCGTTCCGTGAATATCTGAAGCAGGCTTATGGTCAGGCGCTGGCGATGTATCACGGCCAGACCTACCAGATTGCGCCTGAGCAGCCGTTGGGTGATGCGACCATCGTGCCTATCCGTGTGACGATCAACGATCCAAACGGCCGTCCGCCGGTTCGTCTGGATTTCCAGTGGCGTAAAAACAGCCAGACAGGCCACTGGCAGGCGTATGACATGATCGCCGAAGGGGTAAGCATGATCACCACCAAGCAGAACGAGTGGAGCGACCTGCTGCGCACTAAAGGCATTGATGGCCTGACTGCACAGCTGCAGTCCATTGCTCGTCAGAAAATCACGCTGGACGAGAAGAAGTAATGTCACAGCAACTCAGCTGGTCGCGTGAAGGCGAGACATTGAAACTGTCCGGCGAACTGGATCAGGACCTCCTGAACCCGTTATGGGACCAGCGCCATGACGCCATGCAGGGCGTGACGCTGATTGACTTAAGCGGTATCACCCGGGTGGATACGGCAGGTGTTGCGCTGCTTGCCCATCTGGTTGCCGAGGGGAAAAAGCAGGGGGCGAGCGTCAGGCTTCACGGCGCGAGCGATAATGTCGTGACCCTTGCGCAGCTCTACAATCTTCCTCAGGACGTACTGCCTCGTTAATATTTTCAGTGCGTTACTTCCGAAAGCCCTGACAGTTTCATCGTCGGGGCTTTTTGCTTGTTTAAGACGACGCCACTTTGCTCTAAGATGTTGGGCTTGTTTTCACTATCAGATGATTAAGAACCCATGGAAAATCATGAAATCCAGACAGTGCTGATGAATGCACTCTCCCTTCAGGAAGCCCACGTCACTGGCGATGGCAGTCACTTCCAGGTTATTGCTGTGGGTGAGATGTTCGACGGCATGAGCCGCGTGAAGAAACAGCAGGCTGTGTACGCGCCGCTGATGGAATATATTGCGGATAACCGCATCCACGCCCTGTCGATTAAAGCGTTCACCCCGCAAGAGTGGGCACGCGATCGCAAACTAAACGGTTTTTGAGCTGAGGGCGACAGGCCCGCAGCACGGTTGAATTTATAAGAGAGCACACAATGGATAAATTTCGTGTACAGGGGCCTACGCGCCTCCAGGGCGAAGTCACAATTTCTGGCGCAAAAAACGCCGCGCTGCCAATCCTCTTTGCTGCGCTGCTCGCGGAAGAGCCGGTAGAAATTCAGAACGTCCCGAAACTGAAAGATATCGACACGACCATGAAGTTGCTCACCCAGTTGGGCACTAAAGTTGAGCGTAACGGTTCTGTCTGGATCGACGCCAGCAATGTGAATAACTTCTCTGCACCTTACGATCTGGTGAAAACCATGCGTGCTTCCATCTGGGCGCTTGGCCCGCTGGTGGCGCGTTTTGGCCAGGGGCAGGTTTCACTTCCGGGCGGTTGTGCCATCGGGGCGCGTCCGGTTGACCTGCATATCTTTGGCCTGGAAAAACTGGGCGCAGAGATCAAACTGGAAGAAGGTTACGTTAAAGCGTCCGTCAACGGTCGTCTGAAAGGCGCGCACATTGTCATGGACAAGGTGAGCGTGGGCGCAACAGTCACCATTATGTCAGCGGCAACGCTGGCTGAAGGTACCACGATCATCGAAAACGCCGCGCGTGAGCCGGAAATTGTGGATACCGCCAACTTCCTCGTGGCGCTGGGGGCGAAGATTTCCGGTCAGGGTACTGACCGTATCACCATTGAAGGCGTTGAGCGTCTGGGTGGTGGTGTTTATCGCGTCCTGCCGGACCGTATCGAAACCGGTACCTTCCTGGTGGCAGCGGCGATCTCTGGCGGTAAGATTGTTTGCCGTAACGCACAGCCTGATACCCTGGATGCGGTGCTGGCGAAGCTGCGCGATGCCGGCGCGGATATCGAAATCGGTGAAGACTGGATCAGCCTCGATATGCACGGTCAGCGTCCAAAAGCTGTCAATGTGCGTACGGCGCCACACCCGGCGTTCCCGACGGACATGCAGGCGCAATTCACCCTGTTGAACCTGGTCGCCGAAGGGACGGGCTTCATCACTGAAACCATTTTCGAGAACCGCTTTATGCACGTACCGGAGCTGATCCGTATGGGCGCGCATGCAGAGATCGAGAGTAATACCGTAATTTGCCACGGCGTGGAGAAACTGTCGGGTGCTCAGGTGATGGCCACCGATCTGCGTGCGTCTGCGAGTCTGGTGCTGGCGGGTTGTATCGCGGAAGGGACAACGATTGTGGATCGTATTTATCACATCGATCGTGGTTATGAGCGTATCGAAGATAAACTGCGCGCGCTGGGTGCGAATATCGAGCGTGTGAAGGGCGAGTAATCGTTCCGGCAGCCCCCTGCCAGCAATGACCGGGGGGTTGCTGTGCCTGTCAATTAACGTGTTATTCCTGCAATCCTTTCTTTGCCTTTTTCTGGCGAATCATGCGCGTTCTGTCAATAAACTCATGGGTAATGGGATCGTGGTAACGCGAGGGCCAAATCACCCACGGGTGCGTATCCAGCGCCGTTGCGATAATGAGCTCTCCCTTGGGCCATGGGCGGGTGAGGGCGTTTGCCAGGGTTGAAGAACTCAGTCCGTGGCGGCGGGACTCTGCTGCCAGTGACGTGCCTCTTTTGCGCAGTGCGGCAATAATATCCGCCGTGTGCCAGTCGATAAATTTCGTGTCCATAACGCTGTCCTTAGTTCGGATTCACCTTCGCCGTTTCGTCAGAAACGACGGGGTTACTATACCCATTTCACACTCTTGTTCTAAAAAGTTCGCGTTACTTGAAGGGATATTCAGAATAAGGCACAGCTTTATTCATGCGGACTCTAAACCGATGCGTTTACATGAAGACGTAATTTACAGGAACGTACGGGAATCTCCCCGCAAAGGCGCGGGGAGAAACAGGAGGGATCACCGATCGCGCTGAACGGCGATGTGCGCCAGACCGATCAGCGCATCGCGCCACGGGCTGTCTGGAATAACCTGAAGTGCAGCAATGGCTTTATCCGCTTCCTCTTCCGCACGCTGGCGCGTCCACTCGAGCGATCCGCAAATGGCCATGGTTTCCAGTACGGGTTCCAGAAGATGGCGGCCATTTCCCTGCTCAATCGCTTCACGGATCATTTTCGCCTGGTCGGCCGTTCCGTTGCGCATGGCGTGGAGCAGCGGCAGGGTCGGTTTGCCTTCGTTCAGGTCATCCCCCACGTTTTTGCCGAGCGTCTCGCCGTCCGCACTGTAGTCCAGCAAATCATCAATCAGCTGGAATGCCGTACCCAGATAACGACCGTAGTCCTGCAGCCCTTTTTCCTGGGCGTCGGTACAGTCAGCCAGAATGCCGGAACACTGGGCGGCTGCTTCAAACAGGCGCGCGGTTTTGCTGTAGATCACGCGCATGTAGTTTTCTTCAGTAATATCAGGATCGTTGACGTTCATCAGCTGCAGTACTTCGCCTTCTGCGATGACGTTAACGGCTTCGGACATCACTTCCAGTACTTTCAGGGAGCCCAGACTGGTCATCATCTGGAAGGCGCGGGTATAGATAAAATCCCCCACCAGTACGCTGGCTGCGTTCCCGAAAGCGGCGTTCGCCGTGGCTTTGCCGCGACGCATATCCGATTCATCCACAACATCATCATGCAGAAGCGTCGCTGTGTGAATAAATTCGATGAGCGCTGCGATGGTGATGTGGGCATTTCCCTGATAACCAACGGCTCTGGCAGCCAGAATGGCAATCATCGGACGTATGCGTTTACCGCCACCGCTGACAATGTAATAGCCCAACTGATTGATCAGTTGAACGTCAGAGTTGAGTTGCTCCAGGATTGCTGCATTCACACCCGCCATATCTTGCGCGGTTAACTCGTTGATTTTTTCTAAATTCATCGCAAAAGCCGGGCTTTTTATCCTGTTGATCCCATCTACTATGGGGTAACGAAGGGTTTCGGTTTATCAATAGTATTGCTGATTGTACTGAAAAAACGGCTCAGATAAACGTTACCGTACGTGTTGTGTTTTTTTTCTTCATGTATTGACGGTAGCACTTGTCAAAGGCTCGCGTTTTGCGTAATATTCGCGCCCTATTGTGAATATTTATAGCGCACTCTGATTCATACGAGGACGTGCGCGGAAGCGGAGTTTATATGTACGCGGTTTTCCAAAGTGGTGGTAAACAACACCGAGTAAGCGAAGGTCAGACCGTTCGCCTGGAAAAGCTGGACATCGCAACTGGCGAATCTGTTGAGTTCGCAGAAGTTCTGATGATCGCAAACGGTGAAGAAGTCAAAATCGGCGTTCCTTTCGTTGATGGCGGCGTTATCAAAGCTGAAGTTGTTGCACACGGTCGTGGCGAGAAAGTTAAAATCGTTAAGTTTCGTCGTCGTAAGCACTACCGTAAGCAGCAGGGCCACCGTCAGTGGTTCACTGATGTGAAAATTACTGGCATCAGCGCCTAAGACCTGAGGAGAGATTTAAATGGCACATAAAAAGGCTGGCGGCTCCACACGTAACGGTCGCGATTCAGAAGCTAAACGCCTGGGCGTTAAGCGTTTCGGTGGCGAATCCGTTCTGGCGGGTAGCATCATCGTTCGTCAACGTGGTACCAAATTCCACGCTGGCAACAACGTAGGTTGCGGTCGTGACCACACTCTGTTTGCTAAAGCAGACGGTAAAGTGAAATTTGAAGTTAAAGGCCCGAACAACCGTAAATACATCAGCATCGTTGCTGAGTAAGGTTTTCTCGGTCCGGTAACGGATTAAAGCCCCGCAACCTGTTGCGGGGCTTTTTACATTGGAAACCCGGTAATTTTTTCTGTAGGGAAAACGGGCATGAAGCAGCAGGCCGGCATAGGTATTCTTTTGGCGCTCACTACCGCAATGTGCTGGGGTGCGCTGCCAATTGCAATGAAGCAGGTACTGGAAGTGATGGAGCCGCCTACGGTGGTCTTTTATCGCTTTCTGATGGCAAGTATCGGCCTCGGGGCGATTCTGGCTGTCAAAGGTAAGCTTCCTCCGCTGCGACTCTTCCGGAAACCGCGCTGGCTGGTGTTACTGGCTATCGCGACAGGTGGACTGTTTGGGAACTTCATCCTGTTCAGTTCTTCCCTGCAATATCTTAGCCCTACGGCGTCACAGGTGATTGGTCAGCTTTCACCCGTGGGCATGATGGTCGCCAGCGTCTTGATCCTCAAGGAGAAGATGCGCGGTACGCAGATTATCGGGGCGAGCATGCTGCTATGCGGTCTGGTGATGTTCTTCAACACCAGTCTGATCGAGATTTTTACCCGGCTGACCGATTACACCTGGGGTGTGATCTTCGGTGTAGGGGCAGCAACGGTCTGGGTGAGCTATGGTGTCGCGCAAAAGGTGTTATTGCGTCGTCTTGCCTCACAGCAGATCCTCTTTTTGCTGTACACTTTGTGTACACTGGCGTTGTTGCCGTTAGCGAAGCCGGGGATAATCACCGAGCTTAGCGACTGGCAACTGGCGTGCCTCATTTTTTGTGGGCTGAACACGCTGGTTGGTTATGGCGCGCTGGCCGAAGCAATGGCGCGCTGGCAGGCAGCACAGGTGAGCGCATTAATTACGCTTACTCCGCTGTTTACGCTGTTATTTTCAGATTTGTTATCAATGGCCTGGCCCGATGTCTTCGTCAGACCGATGCTCAACCTGTTGGGCTATCTCGGTGCGTTTGTCGTGGTTGCGGGCGCGATGTATTCCGCCATTGGTCATCGTCTTTGGGGACGTTGGCGCAAAAATGAAGCGGTTGTAGTAGTCCCCCGCTCAGGCGAATGAGTTACGGAGTGTAAAATGAAGTTTGTTGATGAAGCGACGATCCTTGTCGTGGCTGGTGATGGCGGCAACGGTTGCGTGAGCTTCCGCCGTGAAAAGTATATCCCTCGTGGCGGCCCTGACGGCGGCGACGGCGGGGATGGTGGTGACGTGTGGCTGGAGGCGGATGAGAACCTCAACACGCTGATCGACTACCGTTTTGAAAAATCCTTCCGCGCTGAACGTGGTCAGAACGGCCAGAGCCGTGACTGCACCGGTAAACGCGGAAAAGACGTCACCATTAAGGTGCCTGTCGGTACGCGTGTGATTGACCAGGGGACCGGTGAAACCATGGGTGACATGACCAAACACGGTCAGCGCCTGATGGTCGCTAAAGGTGGCTGGCACGGTCTGGGTAACAGCCGTTTTAAATCATCTGTTAACCGTACGCCACGTCAGAAAACCATGGGTACGCCGGGCGATAAGCGCGATCTGCAGCTGGAGCTGATGCTTCTGGCAGACGTGGGCATGCTCGGGATGCCAAACGCAGGCAAATCGACGTTTATTCGTGCCGTCTCTGCTGCGAAACCAAAAGTGGCGGACTATCCGTTTACGACCCTGGTGCCAAGCCTGGGCGTTGTTCGTATGGATAACGAGAAGAGTTTCGTGGTTGCCGATATTCCGGGTCTGATTGAAGGCGCAGCGGAAGGTGCCGGTCTGGGTATCCGCTTCCTGAAACACCTTGAGCGTTGCCGCGTCCTGCTGCACCTGATCGATATTGATCCAATTGATGGTTCCGATCCGGTAGAAAATGCCCGTATCATCGTCGGCGAGCTGGAGAAATACAGCGAAAAACTGGCGAACAAACCGCGCTGGCTGGTCTTTAACAAAATTGACCTGATGGATAAAGCCGAAGCGGAAGCAAAAGCGAAAGCCATTGCTGAAGCGATGGGCTGGGAAGATAAATACTATCTTATCTCCGCCGCAAGCCAGGTGGGCGTGAAAGATCTGTGCTGGGATGTGATGACCTTCATCATCGAGAACCCAGTTGTTCAGGCGGAAGAAGCCAAACAGCCAGAAAAAGTCGAATTCATGTGGGATGACTACCACCGCCAGCAGCTCGAAGAGCTGGAAGCGGAAGAGGATGATGAAGACTGGGACGATGACTGGGATGAAGACGACGAAGAAGGCGTCGAGTTCATCTACAAGCACTAATCGTCGTGAAAGGCCCCTGTTGATTCAGGGGCTTTTTTTATTCTAACGTTGCAGGCAGCCAGCAGCTGGCAATGAGACCGCCTTTCTCGCCATTCTCCAGCGTCAGTTTTCCATGATGAAGCTGCAGGATACGCTGCACGATGCTCAGGCCCAGGCCACTGCCACCATAGCGTTGGTCGAGACGGCGGAACGGTTCTGTGATTGACTGTCGGTGCGCTTCATCGATACCGGGCCCCTGATCGATAACGCTGACCAGCGTTCCGCCGCCCTGCGCGGATAATGTCACTGTGATGGTTGTCCCGGCAGGGCTGTAACGTCCGGCATTTTCAAGCAGGTTGCGCAGCATAAGACGCAGAAGCACAGCGTCTCCCTGCACCGTGAGCGCACTTTTAGCCGGCCAAATAACCGTATGCTCTTTGGCTTCATGCTCAAGGCCAAGCGGCGTAATAATCGTGTCTGTCCAGTTCACCGTCTCGTAGTGACCGCTCGCCATCGCCTGCCCGGCGCGCGCCAGCATCAGCAGCTGTTCAATCGTGTGCATCAACTGATCGATACGGGTTATCAATGTCGCGGCCTGCGGCGCGCCTGACTGCGCCATAAGTTCCAGATGCAGCCTGATCCCGGCGAGGGGCGTTCGCAGCTCGTGTGCGGCGTCGGCGGTAAACAGCCTCTCCTGTTGAATGGTGTGATCCAGCCGGGCAAGCAGCTGATTGAGAGAGGTGGTGACGGCGCCAATTTCTTCCATGTCAGAGTACATCGGAAGCGGGGTCAGGTTATCCGCCGAACGATTTGCCAGACTGGCACGCAGTTTATTCAGGGGTCGGGTTATCCAGGTGACGGCCCAGAAGGAGAAGAACAGGGTGAAGCCGACCATCACCAGGGAAGGGACCAGCAGCGAGGCAATCGCTTCACGGATCTCTTTCTCGACATGGTTATTACGTGACTTGGCAGACAATGTTTCATTGACCAGAAAACCGATCTGCTCGCGGCTTTCATGCCATAGCCAGATCACGCTGATCAGCTGGAAAAACAACAGTATCACCGCCAGCAGGACCATTAACCGCCGACGCATGCTGTTCATTTCTGACTCACCAGACGGTAGCCCACGCCGCGGACGGTTTTGATCCTGTCTTTCCCGAGCTTACGACGCAGATTATGGATATGAACCTCAAGGGTATTCGACCCCGGATCGTCCTGCCAGGAGTAGATATCCTGCTGGAGGGTTTCACGGTGCACCGTCTGTCCGCTGCGCATAATCAGGCGCGTAAGCAGGGCAAACTCTTTGGGCGTGACTTCTACCGGCTGGGACTGGCGCAGGACCTGCTGGGTTTGCAGATTCAGCGTGATATCGCCGTCGGTGAGTAAGTTATCACTGTGTCCCTGATAACGGCGGATTAGGGCCCGGACGCGCGCCTGCAACTCTGCCAGAGCAAAGGGCTTCACCAGATAATCATCGGCTCCAGCATCAAGGCCGGTAATACGATCTTCAATGGCATCGCGTGCCGTCAGGATCAACACCGGATTAGCGATGCCGCGGCGACGCCACTGGGTGAGCAGCGTCGCGCCGTCTTTATCCGGTAAACCTAAATCGAGGATCACCAGACTGTATTCGCCGCTCTGGATCAGGGCATCGGCCTCCGCCGCCGTGGCGGCGCAGTCGAGGGCATATCCTTCACTGGCCAGCGCAAGCGCCAGCCCTTCCTGTAATAACAGATCGTCTTCAACTATAAGGAGTTTCATCTCTGCTTGTGCGGTCCTGTATCCTTGCGATGACATGATTATGGCAGAAAGTGCTGTACTGGCGCACGTACGTTTTTTGCATCCTGAATCTTAATAAAATCCTAATTAAATCGAATTGGATAGTGGATGCATAAACCGCCAGATATAATGTTAGTCTTTTTTCTGAGACTATTGTTATCATTAGTGTACAGCGATAAACGAGTGAGAAAATGGAACCTCTCTATTTATTAGCGCTTTCAGTAATTTTTAATATTATTGCAGTTTTTGTTTATCGGTATAAATCTCAACGAAATGCTTACATTTCGGTACTGATTTTTGTATTGACTGTTGGCGCTGTTTTTCTTAATGGTTTTTGGGCTGTTTGCCAGTATTTTACCGGCGATGGGGTCAATGAATCTGTTATTTATACGCTAACGACAACGATGGAAGGCGGGGAAATAAATAACTACATTTGGCCGTCAATAATGGCAATATTACTGTGTGTGGCGGCTGTTGTTATTATTCATAGGGTTTTATTCAGCGCAGAAGAAGGTAAACAACAAAATTGGACTTATGCTTTTTTATCCACTTCTTGTAGTGTACTGGCGCTGCTAGTTTCACCCGTTCTTTCGCAACTTAGCGGCACGATGATATTATCAAAGAAAGTTGATGGTTCAGATTTTAATGAGTATTATTTTAATGAACCCAGTAAAATTGAACAACCTAAGCTCAATTTGGTGTACATTTATGCTGAAAGTCTTGAGCGTACCTATTTCGATGAAAAAATCTTTCCAGGCTTGTTACCAGATTTAAAAAAATTAAGAGAAAATAGCATCGATTTTTCTAATACATCACAAATGCCTGCCACGGACTTTACCATCGCGGGTATTGTTGCTTCGCAATGTGGATTGCCATTATTCAAACCCACAGCGTTTAATGGTCAAAATACCGTAGGTACGTTCTACCCGGAGAGTCATTGTCTGGGGGATATACTGAGTGCATCAGGTTATGAGACCTATTTTTATCAAGGTGCAAATCTTCATTTTGCTGACAAAGATGCTTTTTTCAACGTGCATGGCATAAAGCATACATGGGGGTTAACGGAATCAGGCCTGAAGGATAATTTTGATCTACAAAATAACTGGGGGCTCTATGATAACCTGGTGCTGGACAAAGCCTGGGAAAAATTTAGTGAGCTTTCCGCTTCCGGACAGCGTTTTGCTCTGTTTACACTGACGGTCGATACGCATCCTCCGAAGGGGTATATCTCACCCGGATGTCGTCAGAAAAATTACACCATTGATGGTCGTTCTGTTGAAGCATTAAGCGCGGTGCTTTGCAGCCAGGAAAATATCTCGCGGTTTGTACAAAAGATTCAGTTGTCCCCCTGGGCCAAAAATACGCTGATTGTTCTGTCATCGGATCATCTGGCCATGCCCAGTACAGCGGTTTCTGTTGATTATCTCAACAAACTTGAGCGTCGTAATCTGTTTTTCATCCTCACGCCGCAGGTGAACTCTGTCCTGAAATCGCAGCCAAGAAGTACTCTTGATAATGGGGCAACCGTGCTGGATCTGCTGGGTGGCGAAAAGAGAATAGGTCTGGGGCGGAGTTCAGTCAGCGAAAAATCGCTCTCAGAAAGTATGCCTGATTTCAGAATGAAATTGTTTGCATGGGCTGACAGCATACGTGGACTTTGGGGAATGCCCGAACACATCGACGATTTTACGATCAATACACAAAAAAAGGAGATTACGTTTAGTGGCCACACTTTTAGCTTGCCAATTCTGATAGACATAAAAGCGGATCAAGTACTGCCCGTCATTGATGATGGCAGCCGAAATATCTCGCTGAGGCAATCACTGGCATTTTTTCCCGAAGGTGAGCGGTTTGTCTGGGTTGATAAATGTTTTCGTCCTGCAACTATCTGGCGGAACGAGTTCGTGCTTTCTGAAGCCTGGTGCGTTACCCAGGGTAAGGCCGGAGGAAAAATCACGGTCGATAAAGTGGACAGTGAGGTATATCAAGGCAAGGTAAGCATTGATGATAGTCCAACAGATACTGTGCGCTATCAACGTGAGCAGGGGCTGATGAAAATAAGTCCCGATGACATTCGTTATGTCTCGAATACATTCAAATTTGCCTTAGACGGAAGACCCATCTTTATCGAAAACATGATGGGAGTCGGTCGCCAGGAATCCTGGGGTCGTTGGTCAGATGCATTGACTTCGCCTTCAGTCATGCTGCTGTATAAATTGCCGTTCCCTCGCGAATTTAATGTTGAGATTGAAGCGAAAGCCTATGGAAAAAATGTTAATGCTCCCGTAGCCATAACAATTGGTGAACAGACGCAGTACGCGCGTTTTGGCGAGAAGGCAACCAGGGTTACGCTTCATTACACAGGGGATCTTTATTCGCGTTTGCTGACCATTACCCCGCCAGAGCCCACGCTTAGCCGAGAGGGAAGCATATTAGGACAAAGCTTTACTTCACCTGCGAGGAAGATAGGTATCGGGTTAAGTGAAGTGAAGATTACGCCAGTGATTCAGATCACTGATAAGACGTAATGGCGGGTGATGGCCTGCAATTCATTGCAGGCCATCACGAACATCAATTGTTCTGGTAAATATCTTTATAAAGCCTGCTTTCGAAGCGAACCAGTGGAATACGACGGTTGCGCTGGTCGGTCGGTTCGACGGCATAGCCGGAAAGATACTGCACGAATGCCATGCGCTGTCCGCTGGCGGTAGTGATGAAGCCTGCAAGGTTGTATACCCCTTGCAGAGAACCTGTTTTGGCTGACACTTTACCATCAACGCCGGCAGCGTGAAGGCCGGCCCGGTATTGAAGTGAACCGTCATGCCCGGCGAGCGGCAGCATCGAGATGAAGTTTAGCTCAGTGTCATGTTGAGCAATGTACTGAAGCACTTGCATCATGGTTGCCGGGGCGATCAAATTGTGTCGCGATAACCCGGAGCCATCGACAGCGATAGTATTACCCAGGTCGATTCCCGCCTGCTGTCGTAAGATCTGACGGACTGCATCGGAACCTGCACGCCAGGTTCCAGGAACGCCAAAGCGCGCGTGACCAATCATGCGGAACACCGTGTCAGCGATCATATTGTCAGACTTCTTCAGCATGATCCTTAGCAGATCGTGCAACGGTTCAGACTGTTTGCTGGCGATAACCGTGCCGGGTTGGTTAACCTGCGTCTGGCGCAGCAGGGTACCGGTATAGGTGATCCCTGCCTGTTTCAGTTCGTCCTTAAGAATGGCGCCTGCGTAGCTTGCGCCATCCTGGATGGCGAAGGCCAGCGGTAATGGATCGGCACGCTGCGTCAGGCAGCCGGTAAGCGTGAAGCGATTAAGATCGCCGGGCACCACATCCAGTTCGCAATACTGTGCATCCGGAGAGCCCTTGGCCAGCGTGCGGACCTGGCTGAACATCGTGACCGGGTAGTAAGACGCCACGCGGATAAACGCTAAATCATCCGGTTTGGGAGCGCTGTAAAGTGAAACCGAGAAGCAGTTTCGGTCAACAATCGCGGCGGCGGGCGGGGCGCTAAAGCATTGCGTCATGTCGTTCCACGGCCAGCCGGGGGCTTTATCGTGGCTGGCAAAAATGGAGGTGTCGATCAGTACGTTGCCATCAATCTTCTGCACTCCCGATTTTTTCAGCACCGCCACCATATTACGGATATCCTGGCGTTTAAAGGTTGGATCGCCGCCAAAACGGGCGATCAGATCGCCTTTCAGCTCGCCATTTTCGACCTTGCCTTTGGTCTCTAGCGTGGTGGTAAAGCGGAAGTCAGGACCAAGCTGAAGGAGGGCGGCAAGCGCAGTGATCACCTTCTGGGTGCTGGCAGGCAGGGCCATCTGTTGACTATGGTAGTCAATCTCCGGCGTCTGCGCCCCGACCTTTTGCACTATCAAGGCAAGGTTGGCACCTGCGGGCAGTTGATTAATATACTCATCAACATTCGCGGCCTGAACGCTGAACGTTATACTGGTAGTCAATCCGATGATAAATCTGGAAAATCGCATAATCTCGCGCTAACAACCCGAAAACAAACCGTCATACTACGGTGCATGGCACTGCAAAGTAAACGATGACCCATAGTGAACTTCGCGGTAAAATGCGTATCAAATTGAAAATTGCTGCTGACCTGGGGCGTTGCTCCCGGGTCGGTTTTCTTTTTGCTTCTGGCCTGCTCTTGAGGGCCGGGGCAGGGAACACTGCTCCCAACAGGAATGTTTAAGAGGTATAACAAATGCAAGCTATTCCGATGACCTTACGTGGTGCCGAAAAACTGCGCGAAGAGCTGGATTTCCTGAAATCCGTTCGCCGCCCTGAAATCATCGCCGCTATCGCGGAAGCGCGTGAGCATGGCGACCTGAAAGAGAATGCTGAATACCACGCGGCGCGTGAGCAGCAGGGTTTCTGTGAAGGGCGTATTAAAGATATCGAAGCGAAGCTGTCGAATGCGCAGGTTATCGATATTACCAAAATGCCAAACAATGGCCGCGTGATCTTCGGCTCAACGGTTACCGTGCTGAACCTGGATACCGACGAAGAGCAAACGTATCGTATCGTGGGTGACGATGAAGCCGACTTCAAACAGAACCTGATTTCGGTGAACTCACCCATTGCTCGCGGCCTGATTGGCAAAGAGCAGGATGATGTTGTCACCATCCGCACCCCTGGCGGTGAAGTCGAATACGAAATTATCAAGGTTGAGTACCTGTAATTCGCCTCTCTGCAAAGATGTTGATACATTGTAAAGAAAGGAAAAAGGCCGCATAGCGGCCTTTTAACAACTCAAGGAGCATGGCATTTTGCTCACCTGCTGACAGAAATCCCTCGTTTAACACAGAAAATGTGTTTGATTCAGGATATCCTTAGCGTGGCAGCGAGATTTTACGCTCTTTAGATGGGCGATAGAGCACCAGCGTTTTACCGATGACCTGTACATTACAGGCGCCGGTTTCGCGCACGATGGCTTCCACGATCAGGTTTTTAGTGTCTCTGTCTTCAGAGGCGATTTTCACCTTGATCAGCTCGTGGTGTTCCAGCGCTTGTTCAATCTCGGCAAGCACCCCTTCGGTCAAACCATTGTTGCCAAGCATCACTACAGGCTTGAGCGGATGTGCCAGACCTTTAAGGTGCTGTTTTTGTTTAGTACTCAGATTCATCGTATATTTTTGCTTACGTTGGGATTGAAAACGGTTCATTCTACCGCCATCTCCCTTATATCGCCAAATAGCTGCGTAGAAATTTACGTCACAGGCAAGCAACGATGAACCAGGACGGAAATGTTAAATGACAGGTAAAAAGCGTTCTGCCAGCTCCAGCCGCTGGCTTCAGGAACACTTTAGCGATAAATATGTTCAACAGGCACAGAAAAAGGGGTTGCGTTCCCGTGCCTGGTTTAAACTTGATGAAATACAGCAAAGTGACAAACTTTTTAAGCCGGGGATGACGGTTGTCGACCTCGGAGCAGCACCTGGCGGATGGTCCCAGTATGCGGTAACGCAGATCGGCGGAACGGGCCGAATCATCGCGTGCGATCTTTTACCAATGGATCCCATCGTCGGTGTCGACTTCCTTCAGGGCGACTTTCGTGATGAATTAGTGCTGAAAGCGTTACTTGATCGTGTAGGTGACAGTAAGGTCCAGGTTGTCATGTCAGATATGGCACCAAATATGTGTGGAACACCGGCGGTGGATATCCCCCGCGCCATGTATCTGGTGGAGCTAGCGTTAGAAATGTGTCGTGATGTACTAGCGCCTGGTGGTAGTTTTGTTGTGAAGGTGTTTCAGGGCGAAGGTTTCGAGGAGTATCTTAAGGAAATTCGCTCCCTGTTTGCGAAGGTCAAAGTTCGTAAGCCGGACTCTTCCCGGGCCCGTTCCCGTGAAGTGTATATTGTAGCGACCGGGCGAAAATGATAACCGGTAGATTTCAGGCGAAAGTTTGAATGAAACTGGATATAGAGTATCCTGACGCTGTTTTTAACACAGTTGTAATATGAGGTTAATCCCTTGAGTGACATGGCGAAAAACCTAATACTCTGGCTGGTCATTGCCGTTGTGCTGATGTCAGTATTCCAGAGCTTTGGGCCCAGCGAGTCGAATGGCCGCAAGGTGGATTATTCTACCTTCCTGCAGGAGGTCAATCAGGACCAGGTTCGCGAAGCGCGTATCAACGGACGTGAGATCAACGTTACCAAGAAAGATAGTAACCGTTACACGACTTACATCCCGGTGAACGATCCTAAGCTGCTTGATAACCTTCTGACCAAAAACGTCAAAGTTGTAGGCGAGCCGCCAGAAGAACCAAGCCTGCTGGCTTCTATCTTCATTTCCTGGTTCCCGATGCTGCTTCTTATCGGCGTCTGGATCTTCTTTATGCGCCAGATGCAGGGCGGCGGTGGCAAAGGTGCCATGTCGTTCGGTAAGAGCAAGGCGCGTATGCTGACGGAAGATCAGATCAAGACCACGTTTGCTGACGTCGCCGGTTGTGACGAAGCGAAAGAAGAAGTAGGTGAATTGGTTGAATACCTGCGTGAGCCGAGCCGTTTCCAGAAACTGGGCGGTAAGATCCCGAAAGGCGTTCTGATGGTTGGTCCTCCGGGTACCGGTAAAACCCTGCTGGCGAAAGCTATCGCGGGTGAAGCGAAGGTGCCGTTCTTTACTATTTCAGGTTCTGACTTCGTCGAAATGTTCGTGGGTGTTGGTGCATCTCGTGTGCGTGACATGTTCGAGCAGGCTAAGAAGGCAGCACCGTGCATTATCTTCATCGATGAAATCGACGCCGTTGGCCGCCAGCGTGGCGCGGGCCTGGGCGGTGGTCACGATGAACGTGAACAGACCCTGAACCAGATGCTGGTTGAGATGGACGGCTTCGAAGGTAACGAAGGTATCATCGTAATCGCGGCGACTAACCGTCCGGACGTTCTTGACCCGGCTCTGCTGCGTCCAGGCCGTTTCGACCGTCAGGTTGTTGTCGGTCTGCCGGATGTTCGCGGTCGTGAACAGATTCTGAAAGTCCATATGCGTCGCGTACCGCTGGCACCAGATATCGATGCGGCAATTATTGCGCGCGGTACCCCGGGCTTCTCCGGTGCGGACCTGGCTAACCTGGTCAACGAAGCTGCACTGTTTGCCGCTCGCGGTAACAAGCGCGTGGTGTCGATGGTGGAGTTCGAGAAAGCGAAAGACAAAATCATGATGGGTGCGGAACGTCGCTCCATGGTGATGACGGAAGCGCAGAAAGAGTCCACTGCATACCACGAAGCAGGCCATGCGATTATCGGTCGCCTGGTGCCGGAACACGATCCGGTGCATAAAGTGACGATTATTCCACGCGGCCGTGCGCTGGGTGTGACCTTCTTCCTGCCTGAAGGCGACGCGATCAGCGCCAGCCGTCAGAAACTGGAAAGCCAGATTTCGACCCTGTACGGTGGTCGTCTGGCGGAAGAGATCATCTACGGGCCAGAACATGTTTCTACCGGTGCGTCCAACGACATTAAAGTCGCGACAAATCTGGCGCGTAACATGGTGACTCAGTGGGGCTTCTCCGACAAACTCGGTCCGCTGCTGTATGCAGAGGAAGAGGGTGAAGTGTTCCTGGGCCGCTCCGTGGCGAAAGCGAAACATATGTCCGATGAAACAGCTCGTATCATCGACCAGGAAGTGAAAGCGCTGATTGAACGTAACTATGGTCGCGCACGTCAGATCCTGAACGACAATATGGACATCCTGCATTCGATGAAAGATGCACTCATGAAATATGAGACCATCGATGCTCCGCAGATTGACGACCTGATGGCTCGCCGCGAAGTGCGTCCGCCAGCAGGCTGGGAAGACCCAGGCGCTTCCAACAATTCTGACAACAATGGCACTCCGCGTGCGCCGCGTCCGGTTGACGAACCGCGTACGCCGAACCCGGGCAACACCATGTCAGAACAGTTGGGCGATAAGTAAGTCACTGCTGTTGAAATGTTTGTCTGTACCTCAAACCCTGGAGCTTGCTCCGGGGTTTTTCTTTTCCATTAAACCACATTAATACCAGGGATTTAGCCATGAAACTATTCGCCCAGGACTCGCATCTCGATCTTTCACATCCTCATGTGATGGGGATCCTGAATGTTACCCCTGACTCCTTCTCAGATGGCGGCACGCATAACACCCTGATCGAGGCGGTTAAGCACGCCAATTTAATGATCAACGCGGGTGCCACTATTATTGACGTTGGCGGTGAGTCGACACGACCTGGTGCGGCAGATGTTTCGGTGGAAGAAGAGCTGGCACGCGTGGTACCGGTGGTTGAAGCCATCGCCCAGCGCTTTGAGGTATGGATCTCCGTCGATACCTCTAAACCTGAGGTGATTCGGGAAGTGGCGAGAGTGGGTGCTCACATTATTAATGATATTCGTTCACTGACAGAGCCGGGGGCGATTGAAGCGGCCGCGGAAACCGGGCTGCCGGTGTGTCTGATGCACATGCAGGGTCAGCCGAAAACGATGCAGGATGCGCCGAAGTATGACGACGTCTTTGCTGATGTAAATCGCTTCTTTATTGAGCACATCGCACGCTGTGAACGTGCGGGCATCCCAAAAGAGAAATTGCTGCTCGACCCGGGGTTCGGTTTCGGTAAAAATCTCTCACACAATTATGCGTTGCTTGCACGCTTATCAGAGTTTCATCATTTCGGCCTGCCGCTGCTGGTAGGTATGTCGAGAAAGTCGATGATTGGGCAGTTGCTTAATGTCGGTCCGAGTGAGCGCTTGAGCGGGAGTCTGGCCTGCGCGGTGATTGCGGCGATGCAGGGGGCGCACATTATTCGTGTCCATGACGTCAAAGAAACAGTAGAAGCCATGCGTGTGGTGGAAGCCACACTGGCAGCGAAGGAAAACAAACGCTATGAGTAATCGTAAATATTTTGGTACCGATGGTATCCGTGGCCGGGTAGGCGATGCGCCAATCACCCCTGACTTTGTCCTGAAGCTTGGCTGGGCCGCTGGCAAGGTACTGGCACGTCATGGTTCCCGTAAGATCATTATCGGTAAAGATACCCGCATTTCGGGTTATATGCTGGAGTCTGCGCTGGAAGCCGGTCTGGCGGCTGCAGGTCTTTCTGCCTCCTTTACTGGGCCAATGCCAACGCCAGCTGTCGCGTATCTGACCCGCACCTTCCGCGCGGAAGCGGGGATTGTCATTTCTGCTTCTCACAACCCGTTCTATGACAACGGCATCAAATTCTTCTCTATCGATGGCACCAAGCTGCCGGACGAAGTGGAAGAAGCTATTGAAGCCGAAATGGAAAAAGAGATCACCTGTGTAGATTCCGCTGAGCTGGGGAAAGCGAACCGTATTGTCGATGCCGCGGGTCGTTACATTGAATTCTGCAAAGGTACGTTCCCGAATGAGCTGAGCCTGGCGCACCTCAAAATTGTGGTGGACTGTGCAAACGGTGCGACCTATCACATCGCTCCGAATGTTTTCCGCGAGCTGGGTGCGAAAGTGATCGCTATCGGTTGTGAGCCGGATGGTCTGAACATTAACGAACAGGTCGGTGCGACGGACGTTCGTGCCCTGCAGGCGCGCGTGCTGGCGGAGAAAGCCGATCTGGGTATTGCGCTGGACGGTGACGGTGATCGTGTGATCATGGTCGACCACGAAGGGAATAAAGTCGACGGCGACCAGATCCTGTATATCATCGCGCGTGAAGGTCTGCGTCAGGGTCAGCTGCGCGGCGGCGCGGTGGGGACCCTGATGAGTAACATGGGTCTGGAACTGGCGCTGAAACAGCTTGGGATCCCGTTTGTCCGCGCGAAAGTGGGCGACCGCTATGTGCTGGAGAAACTTCAGGAGAAGGGCTGGCGTATCGGTGCTGAAAACTCGGGCCACGTGATCCTGCTGGACAAAACGACCACCGGTGACGGCATCGTGGCCGCGCTGCAGGTCGTTGCCGCCATGGCACGTAACCATATGACCCTGCAGGATCTCTGCAGCGGCATGAAAATGTTCCCGCAGGTGCTGGTAAACGTGCGCTTCACCGCCGGCAAAGGCGATCCGCTGGAAAGTGAAAATGTGAAAGCGGTAATGGCTGAGGTTGAAGCCGCGCTTGGCAGCCGTGGGCGCGTTCTGCTGCGTAAGTCTGGTACTGAACCGCTGATCCGCGTGATGGTAGAAGGCGAAGACGAAGCGCAGGTGACGGAATTTGCGCACCGTATTGCGGATGCCGTAAAGGCGGTTTAAACAGCCCGCAGCGGCGAACTGATAAACCCTAAAAAACGTTGTTACGTTTCAATGCAAAACGCCTGGTGGTCATTCTCCGGGCGTTTTGTTTTTTATCTGGCAGAGCAAAAAAATAGCTAAGTACGGCTAATTATTTGATTTGGAATGATATTCGTAACAAAACGGATGAATATTTTTATTTAAAAATACATGGGTTGTTATTTGTAATGTCATTTCATGTTAATGAAAAATTAAATAAGTGCCCGTTAGATGTCTCTTATTTCGTTGGATTAATTATTAAGAATGATCTTTCGTTATTGTTCAATAACAATATGGCATTAAATTTTTAAGCTAAATATAAATGTATTCTTAGTTTTTTTGTGTTTGGTTGTGTCAGTTTTTTTCTGAGTGAATAATGCCAGTGCTGCAGGGCAATACACCTGCGACATAACATGGATTAATAAGGGCATATAATGAATACATTGATATTAGATTTAAAAGGGAATGTGGCTCGCAAAGTCGCACAGGTAAAAGAGATGAGAAAACAGCGCGGTGTGACGTTGCTGGAAATTATCATCGTTTTGGGGATTATCGGTGTTATTGCCGCGGGTGTGGTTATTCTGGCGCAACGAGCATTCACCGCTCAGGATCTGTCTGCTGTACAGGATGATTTAACCAGCGTTCGTACCGCCATGAATGAGGCATATAAAGATCAGGCAGAATATCCGGCACAGAGTGATTCCATTTTAGCGCTGTCGAAATCCACAATCGGCGACACTACTATAGCGAATAATTCGCCAATCGCGACCCTGGTGCGTATGGGTAAAATCTCTGCTGATGAAGCGTTTAACGGTTTCTCTAATGACGCATTCCAGATTGATAATGCTCTGACAGACTCATCAAGCTCCCAGAATAAAGGGTTTGTTGTGTTAGTTAACGGCCTGGCATCAGAAGAGTGTCGTAACCTGATTTCCCAGATGGGAAACCAGTGGGACTATGTTGAAACTATCAAAAGCGGTGCGGCGGCAGGTTCTGAACCGTCCATCACAGGTAAAGATTTGAGCGTAGCTAAAAATGTGGGTTCTGGAATCCTTAAGACGCTGACTTCCGGTGAAATTGCACCTGCTGATATCGTAACGGCCGGTGTTTGTGATGGTCAGGGTTCAATTAACGGCGTTATCTTCGGTAGTAAATAATTTTTAACGTGATTTGAAGTTTAATAGCGTTGCGTTAATGATAAAAGTGGCTGTTTATAATGAATAGCCACTTAATAATGTATTACTTACATGGATGTTTCCCAGGAAAAGGATATGCGATCGCGAAATAATGCGTCAGGTTTTTCATTACTGGAAGTGATAGTCGTTCTGGCCATTATCGGTGGCGCACTGGTTATGTATACCAATTATGCTCGCAAACAGGCGGCAAAAGAAATGCGTCAGACCATCGCGAATGCGCTTGTCCAGGAAATGAAGGGCGTGGTGAATTATTTGCGTGACGATACGCTGCAAACTAAGGGTGGAGAACAAGAGAATCCATTTTATGATATCAGCAGCACAAGCAATGACGCGCACTATCGCTACCGTATTACAAACAACATAGACGATGTAAATACCGGTAATTCAGCGAATTATTTTCTTTGGGGCGATGGCGTTAATGCCCAGAAGCAACAGCGTTACCTGTTTATTAGCAAGAATTGTAATGTTTCGTTGAAATCAGAGTTTGAGCTTACTGCAGAGTATTTACCCTGCTCGCTGGTAACGGCAGCGGATAACCCCGCTGCAAAGATTGAACGTATCGGGTTTGCGTCTCAGGATTTAACGACGCCGTCGAGCTCCGTTTCCAGAATGGATGCCATTATTGCTTTTGCCTATACGGATAGCAGAGACAAGTACAGTTTTGCCAGCTATGCCCCGGCTTTTAACAACGCGTTGAACAACGCGGGGCTGATTGCGTCACATATCATTATTGTTCACCGGAAAACGTCAGCAGACGCATGGCAACTGGTCACCCAGGCTGACGGTAAGACGCCTGTCGAGTTTTCCGATATGGCGACGAACTTTCAACGCGTTGAAAAAATGAGCAAGGGTCAGCAGTTGGGTATTCGTCTTACGTTTGACATGAATGATAACAACAGCGGCAGCGGCAGTAATGCCGGCAATACCTGCTGGAACTCAACGGAAAGTAAAGTTGAGCTCTGTTATGACCAGGAAAAAGGCACTGGCGCTCATGGCGAAGACAAAATTCTGGCGCTTAATATGACCAACTTAGAAAACCCGCGTGGCGACCGGGCCGCAGGTACGTTAAAAGCCAATCTGGTGATGGAAAATACGTCACGGCCAGTTTTTTTGTTCAAGCGTAATTACGGTGGAGATTTAATGCTTTCCGCCGACGGCAACCCTGAACGCTTTACATACAAAAATAACAATAATGAAGAGGTTGAAGGGGATTTTTATCTGGATGATAATACCACTTATCGCTCCTGGAATGGCAATAGCGTAGCCGGGGCTGATATTGTTTCTGATTATTATCCTTCCAGTGCATATGATGCTTTTGAGCTTGTAACTCCATCGGTGAGTGAATATTCTGGAACTGAATATATATCTGCGAATATCACAGATAATAAAAATTATATGGCAGTATATGATGACGGTGTAAGAGAATCTGGCTGGCATCGATTTGCAGTACAGACTTGCCCTGTCATCGAGCAGGAAATTATTTTGCGTGACTCTCAAGGCGACGCAATACTGGATGAAAATGGCAACAAGAAAAAAATAAAAGTTACCAGGACGCTATATCCACGGTTATCTGCCAGTATATCCTCTGTCTCAGCATATAATGATGACAACAGCAGCATACGTGATGATACTTATACTAAACAAAATGAAACTCGCAGAAAATTAGATGATAGCAGGAAAGTGGATTTGCTTGGCGGCGTTACCGTACAGGTAGAGCTGGCTGAGATGGATGTTTCAAATGGGGCGCGTTCCGATCACAATTCGGCGCAAAAATATATATTTCCGGGCAGCAAGTATGTGTGGGCCGTGACAGCGACGGTGGGCATGTATGATTCAGAAACGGGAACAGGATTTAATATAGTAAACCCACAGACAATCTCTTATGTCATTACCAAATGGTGTAGTACGATACCGCAATCAGGTACGCCATATGATTTATTGGCGACAACAGAGTATAAATAATAGTGATCTGATAAATAGAGGGAAAATAACATGATTATCAGGAAATACTGTCTGCTTTTATTGTCGGTAATACTTTTTCCGCAGGCAATCGCAAGTAATAATAGCAATACGGGTATTCATATCGTCGCACCTGGCACATCGTCCGAAGCGTCATATCAACAGAATGCCAGAAATCCCTTTTCGGGCGAAACACAGAATTTAACTTCCCCGATGACGCCGCCTTTGGTGATCCTGGAGAACAACCTGCTCAGTCAGGAGATAGGTAAATGGGTAACTCGTAATGGCTACAAGCTCTTCTGGAACAGCAAGAAGGACTACCGGATTTATAACAGCATTACGTTAGCAGGGAAAAATGAAGATGAAATACTCCAGGAACTGGGGGAACTTTTCTTCTCTGAAAATTATGGTCTGGTTGTCAAAAAGTATCAAAAAAATCGCGTAATCGTCATTGATGAAATGTAAAAATTTTATGGAAACAGGGATGAAGATCAGAACAGGGTTGTTAATGCTCACGGTATTACTTCAGGGCTGCGTCAGCGATTTTGAAAAAAAATATGATTCAGCAAGTCAGGTTCAGGAGCATTTTAAAGACGCAACATCACAGGATGAATCAAAAGCCAGACCTTACATTAAATATGATGGCGCTTTCATCGGGCAGAAAGTGGCATATAGCCCTGAGCAGCAACGTATAATGGACAAACACGTCAAAATCTCCTCCTATGAGCCCGCGACGTTAGGCGTCATCATGGAGGCTGTTTCTGCGCAGACGGGGATCAGCTATCGTATCAACGACAGCGCAATAGGAGGAAAATCAGCAACGGCAAAAGGGGACGAAAGCTGGGATGTTGCCCGCAGTGTCAGATTTGATGGTACTTTTGAAGAATTTATCCGCTACATCGCGTCCTTGTATGACGTTAGTCCGAAACTCGACGAACATAACGTATTAAAAATAAATGTATTCGAAACTTATGTTCTCAAGCTTGATTTCTATGGTGAAAATAACAAAACGGAAACCAATCTTGATCTTTCCGGTAACGAAGCGACCTCCAGTGGCGGCCTGACCGGCAAAACCGAGACCAAATTTGAATCTTCTTTCTGGGATGACGTTGAGGATATGGCGAAAAACTATATTTCCTCAGGGAATTACAATCTCTTTAAAGATTCCTCGGTTTTAATGATCAACGCCAGACCTTCGGAATACGAGGCGCTGAGTAAAGCATTAGATAAGTATAAGACCGATAATAGCCGTCAGTTTATCGTTACGTATAAGATTTTCACCCTTGACAAATCAAAGGTCAGTGAACTGTCTGCGGGATTAAATCTTAATTTCAATGATGGTCAGAACACGGTAAAAATCAGCTCAAGTTTACTGGATTCGCTCACTGGTGGTATCTCAGCCGGATGGAAAAACAGTAATGTTGATATTAATGGCGGGCTGGATGCTCTCTATAAATTAACAGGTGATAGATCATTGCAAAGCGGATCTTTTATTACGCGCAACAATATGGCCATCCCCTTGAATATGACCAAATCGCAGAACTATGTCTCCGGTAAAACACGTACTACCGATGACAACGGTGAAGTGAATGTCGAGGTCGAAACATCTTCAGTAGTAACGGGAACCAGCTTTATCATTACACCGCGCGTACTTTCCGATGGACGTATTGAAGTGGTGAGTGGATTTACAAAACGCTATCTGGAAGGCATTGATACCTATGAAGATGTACAGTTGCCTAACGTGAGCACAACGGAGTCTTTCAACTCATCGATCATCATGCCTGGCGATCTGCTTATGGTAGCTAAATATGATGTGAAAGAGGAAAAGGGCGGGATTGAGTACCAGATCCTCGGTATGGGCGATAAAGATGAGAATGAAGCGGCCACTGTCGTGATGGTTATCGGCGTAGATTACTATCGTCAGCCAATTACGTCCCGCTAACGAGAAACATCATGGATAAGCTTTTACATGATAATAATATTCTTACCGGTCTTCTTTGGGAACCCGAGTCCATGAGCCATCTGGAGCCGGGCGCGCAAGCTGCTTTTCGTGGCATGGTAAAGGCTAATCGCCGGTTAGTCTATAAAGACGCGAATGGTCAACTGGCGACAGGATATTGTGAGAAAATTTCTACGCTTTATGAACCATTCGCCATCTACATAAAAGATCTTTTTGGTGACGGGATCTATTTTTTCCATGGTGATGATAATTTTACCTATCTGCTGATTATTAATAACGGCAGGATTGTCAGTGGAACGGATTGTTTTATTGAGCGCAGCCTGTTTGATGAGTTAATGCGCCATCCGGAACAGTATGAACATCTGGAAATCACGCTGCTCACTGAAGTCCAGCTCTCCGTGGTGATTGAAAAATGTCGGGCGCATCAGCTTTCAATGAAACGGCGTCGCAGGATGATTATTTGCTCAATTCTGGTTGGTGGGATTATTTTTTTAGTTCTCCTGGCGTTAGCGCTTCATTTCCTGGTTACGGGGTAAGATATGCTGGAAAGTTTATATTTCTGGAAGAAAAAAAGCGGCGAGACACTCCTGTTGCGTGTCGTAGCGATACTGCTGACAATTATCTTACTGCTCTGTGGCGCTGGAACAGGTTACTGGTACTATTTTATCAAAAAGCCTGCCGATGAAGTGCAGGCGCAACAGCTGCAGGCCGCGCAGCAGTTACGTAAAGATATTGACACAGTGCATGACTGGTATGCAAAGTCGCTCGAAGGTGCTGATATTGATTCCGCACTTCGTTTACTTGCTGAACTTCATCGCAGCTATATTCCATTGAGATTAATTCATCTACCGATTAAAAGTGTCTCTTATAGCTGTTCAATGAAGTCATGTAATATGCGTTTTGAGCTTGAGCCTGGTGCGATATTAACGCAGCCGTCGTTGATTTTTTTAAATAAAACTTACCAGGCTGCTTTCCCGGTGGCGAAAGGAAAAGACAAAGATAGTACGCTATCTCTGGAATTTAATAATATGAAGTTTTCAACTCTAAGTAATAATCATGCGAAAGCTTATAAATCAAATAAATCATTAGCGTTACCTGTCTGTAATGATGTTATTTCCTACATTAAAACATATAACTCTTTTTTATCTTCAGGAAAAGAACGATTGAAGAATGGTAAGATCGTTTTCAAAATGTTGCCAAAATCACCGGTCAGCGAACTGGAGAAAAAATTAAAAGGACAAGTTAAATCTTATGAGATGCTCTCTTCAGAATGGAGTATCGAATTTGTCGAGGCTAAGGAGAGTTTTAGCAACGCTGAAATTTCAGCCCAGCTCGCCTTATATAAACAAGCATATCGGGATGCTTTTTTAATCAGGAAGATTGAGACAGTGAAACAAGGAATTAAGATTTCCGGAGGATTAATATGCAAAGCGTAAAATATTTCGCGGTGATTGCGACATTGTTGGTCAGTGGTGAACTGGCATTCGCCGCGCCAACTACAGATTTACCTACTGTGCCTCAGGTCGCAGAGAAAGCTGCGTCATCCAAACCCATGCCGGAAAAAATACCTCCGCATGGCGATGTCAATCCAGCGGTATCCACCGCAGAAAGTGTGCCAGCGCAAGCGGAGAAGCCGGTGCAAATGACGATACAGGAGCAGCTCGAGCAGCTGGTTGAGGATGATTACGCTTTTCAGTCGGCAAAGCGTAAACTGGAAAACGAGGTCGCACTTGAGAAAATGCGCAGTGAGATTCGCAAGTTGCGTGGTGAGGATAAAAAAGCGCCAGCTTCGCCAGCAGCTCCCGTGCGTAAAGCCGAGCCGGAAACGAATGCTAAACTATCGGTGCCAGTTGCAACAGCCCTGCCACACGTTGTGCTGGAATCTGTCATTGGCGGGCGTGCTCGCGTTGCCATTGTCAATCATTCCGGCGACCAGTTGCGTTATGCCGCGCCCGGTGAAATGTTCTCTATGGACGGGCTGCAGTATATTCTGAAAAAGGACAAAGAAGCAGGTTTAAAAGTCGAGGAAGTGGTTCCGTGAGCGTTGGCTTTAAGCGAATCACGCCGGAAGAAACACTTTCTGGACAGTGGGAATACCATGAGTTTGATGGCATCGGTATAAGCGCGGTTCATGCTCAGGGAGAAGGCGAATATTTATTAGTGTATGGCATTAATATCAATAAGCTTTTCGAGTATGAATTGCAAATAGCGCGCCTGAAATCCATGCATAAACGTCCCGTTATTGGCCTGGCCGTAGTCACGGAAGATGATTATTTCCATATACTGGAGTTTATATCACTTAAAGCGATAAATGCTGCGCATAATGAAATTGATGTTACGGATACCCAGCAGCGTTTGGTCAATATTTTGCAGCGTGTGGTGAATATGGGCGCAAGCGATCTTCATATTACACGTAATGATGTTCTCGCTGTCTTTGAAGCGCGTGTTAATGGTGTGCTGAAACCGTTTATGCAAATAAAATCTCAGCAGTGCGATGAAATGGTTTTCGTTTTGTATAATGTGGAGGCAACGACCAGAGATACCACCTGGAACCGCGCTATTCCGCAGAGCGCAAATATTTTATACAGCCTGAACGGTAAGCCTTATCGTTTTCGTTACGCTCATTTCCCAATCTTTGGCGAAACGGCTGACTGTTACCATGCCGTACTGCGTATTATTCCTTCCGGTCTGCAAAAGGATAATCTCGGCTCGCTGGATAAAATTAACGTTTCGCAGGAGGAAAAGGAGGATCTTAAACGTATTCTCAGTAACCCCTACGGAGCGTATGTAATTGCCGGTACAACGGGCTCGGGCAAATCCACTACGCTGAAAAACCTGATGGAGTGGTTGCAGATTAACCGCTACGACGATCGCGGCTGTTTCCTGACGGTTGAAGACCCTGTGGAATACCAAATCTACGGCGCGAAGCAAAGTTCGGTTGTCAGCGTGGACGGCGGCGGGTTTCATGCGGCGATTAAATCCGCGCTGCGGCGGGACCCTGATGTGCTGATGGTTGGGGAAATTCGTGACAACGTGTCGGCTAATGCGCTGGCTGGCGCCGTAGAGAGCGGACATTACTGTTTTACTACGGTACATGCAGGCAATATCGTTTCGCTGCTTCAGCGTATGTCCGCGCTGGGTATCAGTAGCGATAAGCTGTCGACGCCGGGGTTTATTGCGGGACTGCAGTGCCAAAAACTGGTGCCGGTGCTTTGTGAGGCATGTAAACAGTTTTACAAGGAAAAAACGATAGCCGGGCGCACTTTTACCCTCTTTCAGGCTGGTGCAAAGGGCTGCGCGAAGTGCAGACACAGCGGTATCAGGGGGCGTCAGCTGGCGATGGAATATTTCTTGCCTACCTACGATGAGCTGGCGGCAATCTCCCGTCAGGAGTGGCTGAACGTCTATATCTTGTGGCGCGAAAAGCGCAAAAAAGTCGCCGGGCTTGCGGAAGGATTTGAAATTCGCGAAAAGGTGATGGCATACGTTCTGCAGGGATACGTTGATGCCAGATGGTTTGCAATGGAATTCGGCGTTCTGCCGGATGAAGACCTGGAGATGATCGTTGAAAAAATTCACTAAAAAGCAGCGAATTTATATCTACCAGTTTTGCGCAGATATGGTGAAGGCTGGCCTGCCTTTATATGATTCAATGCAAAAGCTGCAAAAGGAAGGCCAAACCTTATTGGGTAAAGGCTTCAGTCAGCGACTGCTTGGTTTGATCAACCAGATGAAACAGGAAACTTCTGTAGCCGCGGTATTCGAAGGCCTGGTTCCGAATTCAGAATTAAGCGTCATCACTGCAGCAGAAAAGAGTGGAAGCCTGGCTGAGGGGTTTTTTACGCTCGTATCTATTATTAAATATAATGATGAGCTAAGAAAAAAAATCATCGGTGCGCTTATCTTTCCTCTGATCATGATCACTTTATCTCTGATTGTGATTGCCGGCTATTCTATGAAAGTATTTCCCGCTTTCGCATCCGTTGTGCCCATTGATAAATGGCCTGGCGTTACGCAGAGCCTTTATCATTTTGGGGTTGCACTTTATGAAGGCCTCTGGCTAAAAATTCTGATTGGATTTGTTCTGTTGGTTATCCTCATACGTTTCGCGATGGCCAATATGAAAGGAACGATGAGGAATAAAGTTTGTGACAAAGTAATGCCTTTTTCGACCTATCGGCAGTTGACCTCTTCGATCTTTCTGAATAACTTGTCGCTCATGTTGAGCAACAGTATTCCTCTGACGGACGCCCTGGCTATTATCCAGTTGAATGCCAATCGCTGGCTGAAATGGCATATTTTCGCCATGCTGGAAAAAATGGCCCATGGTATCAATTATGGAAAGGCACTTGATACAGGGCTTATGGGGCCGGAAGAACTGCTGAATGTTAGCTTGTATGCCGATCTTCCTTCGTTCAATGAAGTACTGCTTTCTGTTTCAGAGCGTTCAAGAGAGCATATTCAGGAGTACATAAAAAAACTGGCAGGGCTTCTGAAAAATTTAGCGACGCTTGTTTTGGGGGGCAGCGTGGTTTGGGTCTTTGTTGCTCTTTTCTCATTGATGGATACGCTTTCAAAAAATGCAGTAGGGTAATTAAAGATGACTATTTTTCAGTGTAACATCTGGTCAAAAGTCCTGTTGTTGGTGGCACTTTTTTTTGCGGGGGGGGGCCGCACAGGGGGCGGAAAAGTACGGTTTTAGTGCCGGGTTAAAACGCTGCGCGCTTTGGGATACCTTTTTTCCAATTTCATTTCAAATTCCTGATCTGGAGAATGCACGGTTTGCACCTGAGCCAGTATTTAACGTCATCTATATTGCTGGAGATGATACGCCACATATGGATGATTTTTTTGATCTTTACTCGGTGGGGGGCAAACCTGTCTGGCCAATGTCACCTCTGTTGGCTGATGGCAGAAGTCAGCCGAAATGCCGAAAGAATGGGAATTGCATTGAGAGTGGAAAGGGAGGTGTGGGTAAGGGGGTTTCTGCCTATGATGACATTGTAAACGAAGCCGCTTTAAAAAATGATACAAAAAAAGTTTTAGCAGATTCAGTTTATCGTGGTGGTGGCATTTTATGGCTATATTTGCCTACCCGTAAATTAAAATTATTACGCGTTGAGTTTTTCACTCCTTCCCGTGGTACATTTATGTCTATTTCAGATAAGGGGTATGTCGAACCCTTATTCTTCGAGTACAGAGCGACAGGGAAGCACGACGAGATGGAATTGACGGCGATGGGGGGAACTGCCGCGGGTAATAATTTTAATGGCGTTAATTTACCTCCTAAAATCAAGCTGACCTGGCTCTCAGCTATTCATGTTTGGCTGCAGAAAGATGGTAAGAGCGGCAATTTATGGCAAGATCTCATACCTTATACTGGGCTGGTCTATTTCAATGAAGCACAGATGGCACAGGTTCCGAATAACTGTAAATGACTTTGAAGATAATTACTATGGATATTTATAGAAGGTAAGTTTCGCATGGACGCTTTTTTCACGCCCTGGTACCCATGGCTGGCATTACTCCTGGGGGGGCTGATTGGCAGTTTTCTCAATGTGGTCATTTATCGTTTACCCATCATGATGCTGCGTGAAAATGCGACTGATGAAGAAAAGTTGACTCTGCCAGATGTTAATTTATGGTGGCCGCAATCGCATTGTCCCCGGTGTCAGCAAAAAGTGATGCCATGGGATAATATCCCTGTTGTCAGCTGGCTTCTTTTGCGTGGGAAATGTCGATATTGTCACTGTGCAATATCGGCTATTTATCCATTAAGTGAAGCTGTAATCGGTGTGGTTTTTTGGGGGTTAGTATTCTGCCTTTATCCGCAATATAGCCTTGTTCAGCTGACGTTCATCGCACTATTTTTATGCTTGCTCTATACGCTTGCACTTATCGACATCACCACGTTTTTGCTGCCCGACAGTCTTGTGTATCTGTTGTTATGGACCGGGCTTATCGCCGCTGTGCGTAATATTATCCCGGTCTCTCCGCGAGATAGCGTCATGGGCACTGTTTTTATATGGGGTTTTACCTGGTTGATGGCCGAAGGTTACCAACGGATTAAAGGACGTGAAGGTTTTGGAAAAGGCGACGTGAAACTGTATGCCGCCTGTGCGGCCTGGTTGGGGGCAGCGAACGTTGCCATGCTCATTCTCGGATCAGCGTTGCTGGGGTTTGCTTGTTTTCTGCTGCGTCATTGCTTCGCTCGTTGCCGTCTCATCGCGGCTAAAGAAGATAAACAAGTGTATATCCCATTCGGCCCGGCGATTGCGGTGATGTCGGTGTACCTGATGTATACGGAGATACTTCATCTATGATCTCGCTGCTGCTTCATTTACTTCTGTTTCAGTTTGCACCTGATGGCGTGAGTACTCCGACTGAGCATACTGTCACCCGCGCCACGCAGAGGCTGTTATCCCCTTCTGGTTTATATGATCCCACCTTGTTAGCCATGTTGGGGCAAATACCGCGTACTCCTGACATGCGTGCATACCCGGCGTGGCGTTCCATGTACATTGGATTCGAGCCGCTTTCCTGTCAGATCAGCGCTACAACGTTATGGCGTAAGGCTTTCGCTCTTTTACCTTCTGAGATCATGCCCTATAAAAGAGGGGATTTTTCCTGCGCACCCGTCATGGCACTGGCCCGGTTCTTTTCCGTTGTTGCTCCGTATGAAGCCGAAGATGTCGCCTATGAAGAAGATGAGGCTGCCAGCAATGTTTTCTCTGTCCTGAATCTGACGATCCCGACGCGAAGCGCTTCGCCTCCAGTATGGCGGCCTTTATTGCAACAACGTACTGCTTCTTTGATGGATGACATTCCCAAAGAGGCATTCATTTACCCGCTCACGCATGACATCGTGGTGACCTCACCTTACGGAATGCGCTATCACCCGATAATGCATCAATTTATGCGTCATGAAGGCGTTGATTTCCGTGCGCCTGTAAATAGCCAGGTCATGGCCATTGCTGATGGAGATGTTGTGGAGACGGGTTATGGCCCTGTGACGGGCTTCTACATTACCGTCAATCATGAAGATGGCTGGAGCAGCCGTTACCTGCATTTAAATTCTGTTCAGGTTTTTAAAGGCGATAAAGTGCTGCGAGGCAATGTTATTGCGTTATCCGGAGCAACCGGGCGCACCAATGGACCTCATCTTCATCTGGAGCTCAGTCAGCATCAGCAGCTTTTGGATCCTATGAATGTGCTTTCCGCGTCGACGTTGACGCCTAACGTCAGCGTTGCTCAGAGGAAACCAGCCCAGGAAGAGGCCGCAAAACCGAAAACAGGGCCCGTCTCTACCACTCCCACGATCGCGCTGATCAGTGGAGAAGGGGAAAATATGCAGGTAGGCGTTCGAGTGGGCGCCAGAACGTTTTTTTACAGCCCGGGTGAGCCAGTTGAGACTGATGCAGGCATATGGCGCATAGTTAAACGTTATGGAAAATATAAGCTTGTTAAGCAAGAGAAGAAGGGTGATTACAATTAGTAGATTGTTTTGTGGCCTTTTTTTCACCGTGAATGGGCAAAAAGAAACGCTTTTGCTGTTTTTTTCCGCAGTTGATAAAATGCCAACAAAATGCCCTTGCGAAGGTCATTCGCTTTGGTTAGTATTCACACCCGCTTCAGTGGGAAACAAAATCCTGCTAATTGGTCGAAGCATTGGTATGCGGCAAATCCGCAAGGAACAGGTTGATTATGTACGAAGCTCTTTTAGTTGTTTTCCTTATTGTAGCCATCGCTCTCGTAGCGCTGATCATGCTGCAACAAGGTAAAGGCGCTGATATGGGAGCCTCCTTCGGAGCAGGCGCTTCCGGTACGCTGTTCGGTTCAAGTGGTTCTGCGAACTTCATGACCCGCACAACGGCGATTCTGGCTACGCTGTTCTTCATCATCAGTCTGGTGCTTGGCAATATCAATAGCAACAAGACCAACAAAGGAAGCGAGTGGGAAAACCTGAGCGCGCCAGCTAAAACTGAGCAGACTCAGCCAGCTGCACCGGCTAAGCCAACCAGCGATATCCCGCACTAAGTATTCTGTACCGAGGTGGTGGAATTGGTAGACACGCTACCTTGAGGTGGTAGTGCCCTAACGGGCTTGTGGGTTCGAGTCCCATCCTCGGTACCAATATTCCAGAAGAAAGACGTCGAAAGACGTCTTTTTTTTTCGTCTGTATTCTGTGGATCTAATCTTTTGTAGGGCGGGTAAGCGCAGCACCACCCGCCATTTTTGCCCGGTGGCGCTGCGCTTACCGGGCCTAAGAAGGCTACAAAAAAGGCGCCTCTTGGGCGCCTTTTGCATGTCACATCAGCGATTACTTCTTGTCGCTGTGCTCCAGGTTTTCAACCTGCGGCAGGCCATTACCGGAACTGGCTGACAGCAAACCGTTCTCAACGTAGTTGAACAGCTTCTCACGGGTATCGGTGATATCCAGGTTACGCATGGTCAGCTGGCCAATACGATCGTCCGGCGAGAACACGGATTCGCCTTTCTCCATGGTCAGACGCTCTGCTTTGTAAGTCAGATTGTCAGACACGGTGTTCAGGATGGAGTAGTCATTCCCGCGACGCAGTTCCAGAGTCACTTCACCCGTAATCGCACTTGCCACCCAACGCTGCAGGGCATCACGCAACATCAGCGCCTGTGGATCAAACCAGCGACCCTGATACAGTAATTTACCCAATTGACGGCCATGAGCGTGATACTGCTCGATGGTGTCTTCGTTGTGAATACCGGTCAGCAGACGCTCGTAAGCGATGTGCAGCAGCGCCATGCCCGGGGCTTCGTAGATGCCACGGCTTTTCGCTTCGATGATACGGTTTTCAATCTGATCGCTCATGCCCAGACCGTGACGGCCACCAATACGGTTAGCTTCCAGCATCAGTTCAACATCATCAGAGAAGGTTTTACCGTTCAGCGCCACCGGATGGCCGCGTTCGAAACGCACGGTCACTTCTTCGGCCTGGATTTTGACGTTCTCGTCCCAGAACTTCACGCCCATGATCGGGTTAACGATCTTCACGCTGGAGTTCAGGAATTCCAGATCTTTTGCTTCGTGCGTCGCACCCAGCATGTTCGAGTCGGTAGAGTAGGCCTTCTCGACTGACATCTTATAGTCAAAACCGCAGGCGATCATAAACTCAGACATCTCATGACGGCCACCCAGCTCGTCGATGAAATCGGTATCCAGCCACGGTTTGTAAATCTGCAGTTCGGCGTTGGTCAGCAGGCCATAACGATAGAAACGTTCGATATCGTTGCCTTTATAGGTGCTACCGTCACCCCAGATGTTTACGCCGTCTTCTTTCATGGCGGCAACCAGCATGGTGCCGGTGACCGCACGGCCCAGCGGAGTGGTGTTGAAATAGGTTAGGCCGCCGGTGGTGTTATGGAACGCACCGCACTGAATCGCCGCGATACCTTCGGCGACCAGTTGCTTACGGCAGTCAATCAGGCGCGCGTTCTCTGCACCATACTCTTTTGCGCGACGAGGAATGGCATCATAGTCGTCCTCATCCGGCTGACCCAGGTTCGCAGTATATGCATACGGAACCGCTCCCTTCTGGCGCATCCACAGCAGTGCAGCGCTGGTATCCAGGCCGCCTGAGAAAGCGATGCCAATACGTTGTCCTACCGGAAGATGCTTGAGAATCGTCGTCATAGAATAAAACCCTGCTTGATTGACTGATTAGAGACCGCTTTCGCTCTCTTGTGCATTTTTATGCAAAATAAGTGAGTATTCATTTAATCATCTTTTGGCGAAGACCGGAAGAGACTCGTGCGTTTTTTGTAAAAATTTTGGTCTGTTCTGTCTGGCGGATGTCGCCTTGACAGGTGGGGTCAACTATCAATATACTAAACGCCGATTTTACGTCCCGTCTTCGGTACCAAATCCCAGCATTATTTGCAAATTCTGTCCAAAACGCGTAGAATTTGCCACGTTTCAGGCGCGGGGTGGAGCAGCCTGGTAGCTCGTCGGGCTCATAACCCGAAGGTCGTCGGTTCAAATCCGGCCCCCGCAACCACTTTCCCATAAAGTTCTTTTTCAAATATACTGTGAAGACTTAGAGCCTTCGTAGCTGGATTTGAAAAATTTCTTTCGGAGAGTGCTCCAGGCCACAGTTGTGGCTATAGGGTTCAGTTATCTAAAGCCCCGATTTATCGGGGTTTTTTGTTATCTGACTACAGAATAACTGGGCTTTACGCCCTTTTTTTATGTCTTGGGGGTGGGCTTGTCCACATTAGAGCAAAAATTAACAGAGATGATTACTGCACCGGTCGAAGCACTGGGCTACGAACTGGTCGGCATCGAATTCGTTCGCGGCCGTACATCGACGCTGCGCATCTATATTGATAGTGAAGATGGCATCAATGTTGATGATTGTGCTGATGTCAGCCACCAGGTGAGTGCGGTTCTTGATGTTGAAGATCCGATTACCGTTGCGTACAACCTGGAAGTTTCCTCACCTGGCCTCGATCGCCCGATGTTCACGGCCGAGCACTATGTGCGCTTTACCGGTGAAGAAGTGGCTCTCGTTCTGCGTATGGCCGTACAGAACCGCCGTAAATGGCAGGGAATTATCAAAGCCGTTGATGGTGAGATGATCACGGTGACAGTCGAAGGCAAAGATGAAGTGTTCGCGCTGAGTAATATCCAGAAGGCGAACCTGGTTCCCCACTTTTAACAGTCTGGATTGAGGTGAAAAGCCCGCGATGAACAAAGAAATTTTGGCTGTTGTTGAAGCCGTCTCCAACGAGAAATCACTGCCGCGTGAGAAGATTTTCGAAGCGCTGGAAAGTGCACTGGCTACAGCAACCAAGAAAAAATACGAGCAAGAGATCGATGTTCGCGTAGAAATCGATCGTAAAAGCGGTGACTTCGATACATTCCGTCGTTGGGTAATCGTTGAAGAAGTGACCCAGCCGACCAAAGAGATCACGCTGGAAGCGGCACGTTTTGAAGACGAGAGTCTGAACGTGGGTGACTACGTTGAAGATCAGATCGAATCTGTGACCTTCGACCGTATCACCACCCAGACCGCCAAGCAGGTTATCGTGCAGAAAGTGCGCGAAGCCGAGCGCGCGCTGGTTGTCGATCAGTTCCGCGATCAGGAAGGCGAAATCATCACTGGCGTGGTGAAAAAAGTGAACCGCGACAACATCTCCCTGGAGATCAAATCCGAAGGGTTGCCGGGTAACGCTGAAGCCGTGATCCTGCGTGAAGATATGCTGCCGCGTGAAAACTTCCGTCCAGGCGACCGTATCCGTGGTGTTCTGTACGCTGTCCGTCCAGAAGCGCGCGGTGCGCAGCTGTTCGTGACCCGTTCTAAACCAGAAATGCTGGTTGAACTGTTCCGTATCGAAGTACCGGAAATCGGTGAAGAAGTTATCGAAATTAAAGCGGCGGCTCGCGATCCGGGCTCCCGCGCGAAAATTGCGGTGAAAACCAACGACAAGCGTATCGACCCGGTCGGTGCTTGCGTCGGTATGCGTGGTGCGCGTGTCCAGGCAGTCTCTACTGAGCTGGGCGGCGAACGTATTGATATCGTTCTGTGGGATGACAACCCGGCGCAGTTCGTGATCAACGCAATGGCTCCAGCTGATGTGGCGTCTATCGTTGTTGACGAAGACAAACACACTATGGATATCGCTGTTGAAGCGGGCAACCTGGCGCAGGCAATCGGCCGTAACGGTCAGAACGTACGTCTGGCGTCACAGCTGAGCGGCTGGGAACTCAACGTGATGACCGTTGATGACCTGCAGGCTAAGCATCAGGCTGAAGCCCATGCGGCGATCGATACCTTCACTAAATACCTGGATATTGACGAAGATTTCGCCACTGTTCTGGTTGAAGAAGGTTTCTCTACGCTGGAAGAACTGGCCTATGTGCCAATGAAAGAGCTGCTGGAAATCGACGGTCTGGATGAACCAACCGTTGAAGCCCTGCGTGAACGCGCTAAAAACGCACTGACCACCCTGGCACTGGCTCAGGAAGAAAGCCTTGGCGATAAAAAGCCGGCTGATGACCTGCTGAATCTGGAAGGTCTTGATCGTGCGATTGCGTTCAAGCTGGCTGCCCGTGGTGTTTGTACGCTGGAAGATCTCGCCGAGCAAGGCGTTGATGACCTGGCTGATATCGAAGGTTTAACCGACGAGAAAGCCGGCGAGCTCATCATGGCCGCACGTAATATTTGCTGGTTCGGCGACGAAGCGTAATAAACTGTAGCAGGAAGGAACAGCATGACTGATGTAACTGTAAAATCGCTGGCTGCCGAGATTCAGACCTCCGTGGACCGCCTGGTACAGCAATTTGCTGATGCAGGGATCCCGAAGTCCGCTGATGACTCGGTGACCGCGCAAGAAAAACAAACCTTGTTAACGCACCTGAACCGTGAACACGGCTCTACGCCTGACAAGCTGACGCTGCAGCGCAAAACGCGTAGCACGTTGAATATCCCTGGTACCGGTGGCAAAAGTAAATCGGTACAAATTGAAGTCCGCAAGACGCGCACCTTTGTAAAACGTGATCCGCAAGAGGCAGAACGTCTTGCCGCGGAAGAGCAGGCACAGCGTGAAGCGGAAGAACAAGCTCAGCGTGAAGCGGAAGCAACCGCCAAACGTGAGGCAGAATTAAAAGCTGAACGTGAGGCCGCAGAAAAAGCGAAACGCGACGCAAGTGATAAAGTGAAGCGTGACGCTGCGGAAAAAGACAAAGTGAGCAATCAACAGACAGACGAAATGACCAAAACCGCCCAGGCTGAAAAAGCCCGCCGTGAAAATGAAGCTGCCGAGCTGAAGCGTAAAGCGGAAGAAGAAGCCCGCCGCAAGCTGGAAGAAGAAGCACGTCGTGTGGCTGAAGAAGCGCGCCGTATGGCAGAAGAAAACGAGAAGAACGGTGTTGATACCGCTGAGCAGTCTGAAGATACCAGCGACTATCACGTGACCACTTCTCAGCATGCGCGTCAGGCTGAAGATGACAACGACCGTGAAGTAGAAGGTGGTCGTGGCCGTGGTCGCAATGCGAAAGCGGCGCGTCCGGCGAAAAAAGGCAACAAACACGCTGAGTCTAAAGCTGACCGTGAAGAAGCGCGTGCAGCCGTGCGTGGCGGTAAAGGTGGTAAACAGCGTAAAGGTTCTTCTCTGCAGCAGGGCTTCCAGAAGCCAGCTCAGGCGGTTAACCGTGACGTTGTGATCGGCGAAACCATCACCGTTGGCGAACTGGCAAACAAAATGGCGGTAAAAGGCTCTCAGGTCATCAAAGCGATGATGAAACTGGGCGCCATGGCGACCATCAACCAGGTGATCGACCAGGAAACCGCACAGCTGGTTGCTGAAGAGATGGGCCACAAAGTTATCCTGCGTCGTGAAAACGAACTGGAAGAAGCGGTAATGAGCGACCGTGATACGGGTGCTGCGGCAGAACCGCGCGCACCGGTAGTGACCATCATGGGTCACGTTGACCACGGTAAAACCTCTCTGCTCGACTACATTCGTTCTACGAAAGTGGCCTCCGGTGAAGCGGGTGGTATTACCCAGCACATCGGTGCATACCACGTAGAAACTGACAACGGCATGATCACCTTCCTGGATACCCCAGGCCACGCCGCGTTTACCTCAATGCGTGCTCGTGGTGCGCAGGCGACGGATATCGTTGTTCTGGTTGTTGCTGCAGACGACGGCGTGATGCCACAGACCATCGAAGCTATCCAGCACGCGAAAGCGGCGGGTGTGCCGGTTGTGGTTGCAGTGAACAAGATCGATAAACCAGAAGCGGATCCGGATCGTGTTAAAAACGAACTGTCCCAGTACGGCATCCTGCCGGAAGAGTGGGGCGGCGAAAGCCAGTTCGTACACGTGTCTGCGAAAGCGGGTACCGGTATCGACGATCTGCTGGATGCGATCCTGCTGCAGGCTGAAGTTCTGGAGCTGAAAGCCATCCGTAACGGTATGGCAAGCGGTGCGGTTATCGAATCCTTCCTGGACAAAGGCCGTGGCCCGGTTGCTACCGTTCTGGTTCGTGAAGGTACCCTGCATAAAGGCGATATCGTTCTGTGTGGTTTCGAATACGGTCGCGTGCGTGCGATGCGTAACGAATTGGGTCAGGAAGTGCTGGAAGCCGGTCCGTCCATTCCAGTAGAAATCCTTGGCTTGTCCGGTGTGCCGGCTGCCGGTGACGAAGTGACCGTAGTGCGTGACGAGAAGAAAGCGCGTGAAGTTGCACTGTATCGTCAGGGCAAATTCCGTGAAGTTAAACTGGCTCGTCAGCAGAAATCTAAACTCGAGAACATGTTCGCGAACATGGCTGAAGGCGAAGTTCACGAAGTGAACGTCGTACTGAAAGCTGACGTTCAGGGCTCTGTGGAAGCGATCTCCGACTCCTTACTGAAACTGTCGACTGACGAAGTGAAAGTGAAGATCATCGGTTCTGGTGTCGGTGGTATCACCGAAACCGACGCTACCCTGGCTGCTGCGTCCAACGCCATCCTGGTTGGCTTCAACGTGCGTGCTGATGCTTCTGCTCGCCGCGTGATCGAAGCAGAAAGCCTGGATCTGCGTTACTACTCCGTCATCTATAACCTGATCGACGAAGTGAAAGCAGCGATGAGCGGTATGCTGTCGCCTGAGCTGAAACAGCAGATCATCGGTCTGGCTGAAGTACGTGACGTCTTCAAATCACCGAAATTCGGTGCAATCGCGGGCTGTATGGTTACCGAAGGTACCATCAAACGTCACAACCCAATCCGCGTTCTGCGCGATAACGTGGTTATCTATGAAGGCGAGCTGGAATCCCTGCGCCGCTTCAAAGATGACGTTAACGAAGTCCGTAACGGCATGGAATGTGGTATCGGCGTGAAGAACTACAACGACGTTCGCGTAGGCGATATGATCGAAGTGTTCGAGATCATCGAAATCCAGCGTACCATCGCTTAATCTTCGTTAAGATTGCTGATTGTAGGCCGGGTAAGCGAAGCGCCACCCGGCAACTATTTCAAAAGGGGCTGAATGCCCCTTTTTTGTCTGGAGAATTTATTATGGCGAAAGAGTTTGGTCGCCCACAGCGCGTCGCGCAGGAAATGCAGAAAGAGATCGCCCTCATTCTGCAACGTGAAATTAAAGACCCCCGCGTCGGCATGATGACCACCGTGTCGGGTGTAGAAATGTCCCGCGACCTGGCCTATGCCAAGGTGTTCGTCACTTTCCTGAACGATCAGGACGAAGCGGCAGTGAAAAACGGCATTAAAGCGCTGCAGGAAGCGTCAGGTTTCATCCGCTCTCTGCTCGGCAAAGCAATGCGTCTGCGTATCGTTCCAGAACTGACCTTCTTCTACGACAACTCGCTGGTTGAAGGGATGCGTATGTCCAACCTGGTGACCAGCGTGGTGAAACATGACGACGAGCGTCGTGTTAATCCGGCGGACGACAGCAAGGAGGACTGATGAGTCGTCCTCGTCGTCGTGGTCGCGACGTGCATGGTGTGCTGCTGCTGGATAAACCCCAGGGCGCTTCCAGCAACGACGTGCTGCAAAAAGTGAAGCGCATTTACAACGCCAACCGTGCGGGCCACACTGGCGCGCTCGATCCGCTGGCAACCGGCATGCTGCCGGTCTGCCTGGGAGAGGCGACAAAGTTTTCCCAGTACCTTCTCGACTCCGATAAACGTTACCGCGTTATCGCTAAACTGGGCCAGCGCACGGATACCTCCGATGCCGACGGCCAGGTGGTCGAAGAGCGCCCGGTGACGTTCAGCGCGGAACAGCTTGATGCTGCCCTGGAGAGCTTCCGCGGGGACACGATGCAGGTGCCATCGATGTATTCGGCGCTGAAATATCAGGGAAAAAAACTCTACGAATATGCACGCCAGGGCATCGACGTCCCGCGTGAAGCCCGTCCGATCACCGTGTATGAGCTGCTCTTTATTCGCCACGAAGGTGATGAGCTGGAACTGGAAGTACACTGTTCGAAAGGCACCTATATTCGTACCATCATCGATGATCTGGGCGAGAAGCTGGGCTGTGGCGCGCATGTGATCTACCTGCGTCGCCTGGCGGTCAGTAAATACCCGGTTGAGCGGATGGTGACCCTGGAACAGCTTCACGCGCTGGTTGAACAGGCACACGCGCAGGGGATAGCGCCGGCCGATTTGCTCGATCCCCTGCTGATGCCGATGGACAGCCCGGCAGCGGATTTCCCGGTGGTTAATCTTCCTTTAACATCGTCCGTTTACTTTAAGAACGGCAACCCGGTTCGTACGGCGCAAGCGCCGCAGGAAGGGCTGGTTCGCGTGACTGAAGGTGACGACGGTAAGTTCATCGGAATGGGCGAAATGGATGGCGAAGGGCGCGTTGCGCCGCGTCGTCTGGTCGTCGAATATCCGGTCGACGCGTGACGGCGATAACGGCTCACCTTGCGATAAGCAGGGGAGACGAGTAGAATATCGCCGCTTAACGCCTGGTGAATTGTTTAACAATCCGCGAGGCGTACATGGGGTCGCTGAATTAGAGATCGGCACCCTTACATTCTTTATACTTTGGAGTTTGAAAATGTCTCTAAGCGTTGAAGCTAAAGCTAAAATCGTTTCTGAGTTTGGTCGTGGTACTAACGACAGCGGTTCTACCGAAGTTCAGGTTGCACTGCTGACTGCACAGATTAACCACCTGCAGGGTCACTTTGCAGAGCACAAAAAAGATCACCACAGCCGTCGTGGTCTGCTGCGTATGGTTTCTCAGCGTCGTAAACTGCTCGACTACCTGAAACGTAAAGATGTTGCACGCTACACCGCGCTGATCGAGCGTCTGGGTCTGCGTCGCTAAGTCTTGCGAGTTTCAGAAAAGGGGGCCTGATGGCCCCTTTTTTCAACCAGACGGCAGCAATTCACTGGAAACTATTGTATTGTTGCTATAAATGATCTTCATTGCAGAGGTTCGCGCGGCTAATGAGAGGCTTCACCCATGGGGGTGTTGGTTGTCATTAGTCGCGAGGATGCGAAGAAGGTCGGGTCAAATCGACAGCACACCGGTGGTGTGCTGTCAAACATTTAAGAAAGGACAGAATTTTGCTGAATCCGATCGTTCGTAAATTCCAGTATGGTCAACATACCGTCACGCTGGAAACCGGTATGATGGCTCGTCAGGCTACTGCTGCCGTTATGGTAAGCATGGATGACACCGCGGTATTCGTTACCGTTGTGGGTCAGAAAAAAGCTAAACCAGGTCAGGACTTCTTCCCTCTGACCGTTAACTACCAGGAGCGTACTTACGCTGCCGGTAAAATCCCGGGTGGCTTCTTCCGTCGTGAAGGCCGTCCAAGCGAAGGCGAAACCCTGATCGCGCGTCTGATTGACCGCCCGGTTCGTCCGCTGTTCCCGGAAGGCTTCGTTAACGAAGTTCAGGTTATCGCGACCGTTGTGTCCGTTAACCCACAGGTTAACCCGGACATCGTTGCGATGATCGGTGCGTCCGCTGCCCTGTCACTGTCTGGTATTCCATTCAATGGCCCAATCGGTGCGGCGCGCGTCGGTTACATCAACGACCAGTACGTACTGAACCCGACTCAGGAAGAGCTGAAAGAGAGCAAGCTGGACCTGGTGGTTGCCGGTACTGAAGCCGCTGTGCTGATGGTTGAATCCGAAGCTGAACTGCTGAGCGAAGACCAGATGCTGGGCGCTGTGGTCTTCGGCCACGACCAGCAGCAGGTTGTTATCCAGAACATCAACGAACTGGTGAAAGAAGCCGGTAAGCCACGTTGGGACTGGCAGCCTGAAGCAGCAAACGACGCGCTGAACGCACGCGTTGCTGCACTGGCAGAATCTCGCCTGAGCGATGCTTACCGTATCACTGACAAACAGGAGCGTTATGCTCAGGTTGATGTGATCAAAGACGAAACCATCGCCACGCTGGTTGCTGAAGACGAAACGCTGGATGCTAACGAGCTGAGCGAAATTCTGCATGCCATCGAGAAAAACGTGGTGCGTAGCCGCGTGCTGGCAGGTGAGCCACGCATCGATGGCCGTGAAAAAGACATGATCCGTGGTCTGGATGTGCGTACTGGCGTGCTGCCACGTACTCACGGTTCTGCGCTGTTCACCCGTGGTGAAACGCAGGCGCTGGTAACTGCGACGCTGGGTACTGCACGTGACGCACAGATCATCGACGAACTGATGGGCGAGCGCACTGACAGCTTCCTGTTCCACTATAACTTCCCTCCGTACTCCGTTGGTGAAACCGGTATGGTTGGCTCGCCGAAGCGTCGTGAAATTGGTCACGGTCGTCTGGCGAAGCGCGGCGTGCTGGCTGTGATGCCAGATGCGGACAAATTCCCGTACACCGTCCGTGTGGTTTCTGAAATCACCGAATCCAACGGTTCTTCTTCTATGGCTTCCGTATGTGGTGCCTCTCTGGCGCTGATGGATGCAGGCGTGCCAATCAAAGCCGCCGTTGCGGGTATCGCAATGGGTCTGGTGAAAGAAGGCGACAACTATGTTGTTCTGTCTGACATTCTGGGCGACGAAGACCACCTGGGCGATATGGACTTCAAAGTGGCGGGTTCCCGCGACGGTATCTCTGCGCTGCAGATGGATATCAAAATTGAAGGTATCACCAAAGAGATCATGCAGGTTGCGCTGAACCAGGCTAAAGGTGCACGTCTGCACATCCTGAGTGTGATGGAACAGGCGATTAACGCGCCGCGTGGTGATATCTCTGAATTCGCTCCGCGCATTCACACCATCAAGATCAATCCAGACAAGATCAAAGATGTTATCGGTAAGGGCGGTTCCGTTATCCGTGCGCTGACCGAAGAGACGGGCACCACGATCGAAATCGAAGATGACGGTACTGTGAAAATCGCAGCAACCGACGGCGAGAAAGCGAAATTCGCGATCCGTCGTATCGAAGAGATCACCGCAGAAATCGAAGTGGGCCGTATCTACAGTGGTAAAGTGACCCGTATCGTTGACTTTGGCGCATTTGTGGCCATCGGTGGCGGTAAAGAAGGTCTGGTTCACATCTCTCAGATCGCTGACAAGCGCGTTGAGAAAGTGACCGATTACCTGCAGATGGGTCAGGAAGTACCGGTTAAAGTTCTGGAAGTTGATCGCCAGGGCCGTATCCGTCTGAGCATTAAAGAAGCAACTGAGCAGTCTCAGCCAGCTGCTGCGCCTGAAGCACAGGCTGCAGAACAGCAAGGCGAGTAAGTTGCGATTTGCCCTCCGCTTTGCGGAGGGCCTGGTATCAGGCAGGACGCCTTGTTAAGCCGCCGGGGGACAGGACGTTCATCCAATAGTTGTCTTCGGGAGTGGGAAATGAAGCCTTTTTTGCGCTGGTGTTTCGTTGCGACAGCTTTAACGCTGGCAGGATGCAGCAACTCTGCCTGGCGTAAGAGCGAAGTCCTCGCAGTGCCATTGCAACCGACTTTGCAGCAGGAAGTGATTCTGGCACGCATGGAACAAATACTTGCCAGTCGGGCTTTAACCGATGACGAACGCGCACAGCTTTTATATGAGCGCGGAGTGTTGTATGATAGTCTTGGTCTGAGGGCATTAGCGCGGAATGATTTTTCACAAGCGCTGGCTATCCGACCTGATATGCCTGAAGTATTCAATTACTTAGGCATTTATTTAACGCAGGCAGGCAATTTTGATGCTGCCTATGAAGCGTTTGATTCTGTACTTGAGCTTGATCCAACTTACAACTACGCGCACTTGAATCGCGGTATCGCATTGTATTACGGCGGTCGTGATAAGTTAGCGCAAGATGATCTGCTGGCGTTTTATCAAGACGATCCTAATGATCCTTTCCGTAGCCTGTGGCTTTACATCGTTGAGCAGAAGCTCGATGAGAAGCAGGCAAAAGAGGCACTGAAACAGCGCTTCGATAAATCGGACAAGGAACAGTGGGGATGGAACATTGTCGAGTTCTACCTGGGCAACATTAGCGAAGCAACGCTGATGGAACGCCTCAAGGCGGACGCAACGGATAACACCTCGCTCGCTGAGCATCTCAGTGAAACCAACTTCTATTTAGGTAAGTACTACCTAAGTCTGGGGGATAAGGACAGCGCTACGGCACTGTTCAAATTAGCGGTTGCTAACAACGTACACAACTTCGTTGAGCACCGTTATGCATTGTTGGAATTATCGCTCTTGGGCCAGGAGCAAGACGACCTGGCAGAATCGGACCAGCAATAGCTGACGACATAAACATCAGCCCGTAATCTTTTGATTGCCATCACCTTAACTGGTGAGGGCGTTGTTGTTCGTCAATACACCTACTTTGAGCCGGTTCACACTTTTCAATGAAAATTGCTAATCATTTTCACGATGAGCTAAGTAGACTGGCCGCCATTGACATTGAGGCACTCGTACTACATGGCTGAATTCGAAACCACTTTTGCAGATCTGGGCCTGAAGGCTCCTATCCTTGAAGCCCTTAACGATCTGGGTTACGAAAAACCATCTCCGATCCAGGCTGAGTGTATCCCACACCTGCTTTCTGGTCGTGACGTGCTGGGCATGGCCCAGACTGGTAGCGGTAAAACTGCAGCGTTCTCGCTGCCGCTGCTGAACAACATTGATCCGGACCTGCGTGCACCGCAGATCCTCGTCCTGGCACCAACCCGTGAACTGGCTGTTCAGGTTGCTGAAGCCATGACGGAATTCTCTAAACATATGCGCGGCGTAAACGTGGTAGCCCTGTACGGCGGCCAGCGTTATGACGTGCAGTTACGCGCCCTGCGCCAGGGCCCACAGATTGTTGTCGGTACGCCGGGCCGTCTGCTGGATCACCTGAAGCGCGGTACGCTGGATCTCTCTAAACTGAGCGGTCTGGTACTGGACGAAGCAGATGAAATGCTGCGTATGGGCTTCATCGAAGACGTTGAAACCATCATGGCGCAGATCCCGGACGGTCATCAGACCGCGCTGTTCTCTGCCACCATGCCTGAAGCTATCCGTCGCATTACCCGCCGCTTCATGAAAGAGCCGCAGGAAGTGCGTATTCAGTCCAGCGTGACGACTCGCCCGGACATCAGCCAGAGCTACTGGTCTGTGTACGGCATGCGTAAAAACGAAGCGCTGGTTCGTTTTCTGGAAGCGGAAGATTTTGATGCGGCGATCATCTTCGTTCGTACCAAAAACGCGACCCTGGAAGTGGCTGAAGCCCTGGAACGTAGCGGCTACAACAGCGCAGCGCTGAACGGCGACATGAACCAGGCCCTGCGTGAGCAGACGCTGGAGCGTCTGAAAGACGGTCGTCTGGATATCCTGATTGCAACTGACGTGGCAGCACGTGGCCTGGACGTTGAGCGTATCAGCCTGGTGGTTAACTACGACATCCCGATGGATTCCGAGTCTTACGTTCACCGTATCGGTCGTACTGGTCGTGCGGGTCGTGCGGGCCGTGCGCTGCTGTTCGTTGAGAACCGCGAGCGTCGTCTGCTGCGTAATATCGAACGCACTATGAAGCTGACCATTCCAGAAGCCGATCTGCCAAACGCAGAGCTGCTGGGCAAACGCCGTCTGGAAAAATTCGCCGCGAAAGTCCAGCAGCAGCTGGAAAGCAGCGATCTGGATCAGTACCGTGCGCTGCTGTCCCAGATCCAGCCTGTTGCTGAAGGCGAAGAGCTGGACATGGAAACCCTGGCTGCAGCACTGCTGAAAATGGCGCAGGGCGAACGTAGCCTGATCGTGCCGCCAGATGCGCCGATGCGTCCTAAGCGTGAATTCCGTGACCGTGACGATCGCTTCGAACGTCGTGGCGACCGTAACGATCGTGGCCCACGTGGCGACCGTCCAGAGCGTGGTGGTGAAGACCGTCCACGTCGTGAACGTCGCGATGCGGGTGATATGGAGCTGTACCGCATTGAAGTGGGCCGTGATGATGGCGTTGAAGTGCGTCATATCGTTGGCGCGATCGCCAACGAAGGCGACATCAGCAGCCGTTACATCGGTAACATCAAGCTGTTCGCATCCCACTCTACTATTGAGCTGCCAAAAGGCATGCCGGGTGAAGTACTGCAGCACTTTACGCGTACTCGCATCCTGAACAAGCCGATGAACATGCAGCTGCTGGGCGATGCACAGCCACGTCCTGACCGTGGCGGCGAACGTCGTGGCGGTGGTCGCGGTTTCGGTGGCGAGCGTCGTGAAGGCGGTCGCAGCGAAGGTCGCGGTGGTGAAGGTCGTCGTTTCTCCGGCGAGCGTCGCGAAAACCGTGGCCCACGTCGTGAAGAAGGCACCAGCCGTCGTCGTTTCGGTGACGCGTAAGCCTTGCACTTCTGACGTAAAGTAAAATATACAGCCCCGATAGATGCTATCGGGGCTTTTTTTATTCCCTTTGTACTCTTGTACTGGTACAGTGCGTCACATTAAAATGCAGAACCGCATGATTGACTGGAGAAAAGGCTGTATGGCGACACTAACCACCACCCAAACGTCACCTTCGCTGCTTGGCGGCGTGGTGATCATCGGCGGAACCATTATAGGTGCCGGGATGTTTTCCCTGCCCGTGGTCATGTCCGGTGCGTGGTTCTTCTGGTCGCTGGCCGCACTGGTCTTTACCTGGTTCTGTATGCTTCATTCCGGGTTAATGATCCTCGAAGCCAACCTGAACTACCACATTGGCGCGAGCTTCGACACCATCACCAAAGATCTGTTAGGCAAAGGCTGGAACCTGGTCAATGGACTCTCCATCGCATTTGTCCTGTACATCCTGACCTACGCCTACATTTCGGCGAGCGGCTCGATTCTGCATCACACCTTCTCGGAGATGTCGCTGAACGTTCCGGCGCGTCTGGCAGGATTGTGCTTTGCACTGGGTGTGGCGTTTATCGTCTGGATGAGTACCAAAGCGGTGAGCCGGATGACGGCCATTGTACTGGGCGCAAAGGTGATCACCTTCTTCCTGACGTTCGGCAGCCTGCTGGGGCACGTAACGCCGGCAACGCTGTTTAATGTCGCCGAAGTGAACACCTCGTATACGCCGTATTTGCTGATGACGCTGCCGTTCTGTCTGGCTTCGTTTGGCTACCACGGTAATGTGCCGAGCCTGATGAAGTACTACGGCAAAGATCCGCGCACTATCGTGAAATGTCTGGTCTACGGTACGCTGCTGGCGCTGGGGCTGTATGTCATCTGGCTGCTGGGAACCATGGGCAACATCCCGCGTCCGGAATTTATTGGCATTGCACAGAAGGGCGGTAACATTGATGTGCTGGTGCAGGCGCTGAGTGGCGTTCTGAACAGCCGCAGTCTGGATCTGCTGCTGGTGGTGTTCTCCAACTTTGCGGTGGCAAGCTCGTTCCTCGGCGTGACGCTGGGCCTGTTTGACTACCTGGCAGATCTGTTTGGCTTCGATGACTCCGCGATGGGACGCTTCAAAACTGCACTGCTGACCTTCCTGCCACCGATTGCGGGTGGCCTGCTGTGGCCGAACGGCTTCCTGTACGCCATCGGCTATGCCGGTCTGGCAGCGACCATCTGGGCGGCAATTGTGCCGGCGCTGCTGGCCCGAAAATCACGTCAACGCTTCGGCAGCCCTAAATTCCGCGTCTGGGGCGGCAAACCGATGATTGTACTGATTCTGGTATTTGGTGTGGGTAACGCGCTGGTTCACGTGCTGTCGAGTTTTAACCTGTTGCCTGTGTATCAGTAAGTTTTTGTGCCGGATGGCGGCTACACCTTATCCGGCCTACGCGATCCCGTAGGCCCGGTAAGCGAAGCGCCACCGGGCAAAAGGGCTACCCCACCAACTCCTCTTTCACCTGCATCGCCAGCTCAAAGGAGTGCAAACGCGCCTGGTGATCGAAGATCTGGCCGTTAACCATAATCTCATCGGCCTGCGTCTCACGCAGCACCGCTTCCAGCCCGTGACGCACCTTCGCTTTATCACCCACCAGTGACATGCCGAGCGCCTGTTGAACACCATACTGCTCGGAGGCTGACCAGAGCTGATGCATATTCTCCACTGGCGGCGGAAGCTGGCCTGTCTCACCACGACGCAGCTTCACAAACGCCTGCTGCATAGAGGTAAACAGGAATTCTGCGTCGCGATTGCTGTCGGCGGCAATGATGTTGATACACACCATCGCGTACGGTTTCGCCAGACGCTCAGACGGTTTGAAATGGGTGCGGTAGAGATGCAGCGCCTGATGCAGCATATCCGGCGCGAAGTGCGAGGCAAACGCAAACGGCAGCCCCAGCTGTGCGGCAAGCTGCGCGCTATACAGACTTGAGCCTAACAGCCAGACCGGGATCTTCTCACCATAACCGGGTACCGGGCGCACGTGCGGGTTCGGGTCTCGCGCATCGAACCAGTCCACCAGTTCCGCCACGTCGCGCGGGAAGTTGTCGATATCGCCGCTCATATGGCGGCGCAGGGCGCGCATGGTGGGCTGGTCACTCCCCGGCGCACGGCCAAGCCCTAAATCTATACGGCCCGGATAGAGCGTATTCAGCGTGCCAAACTGCTCGGCAATCACCAGCGGGGCGTGGTTAGGCAGCATCACGCCGCCGGACCCCAGGTGCAGAGTGGTCGTATTTGCCGCCAGATAGCCAATCAGAACCGAGGTTGCCGCACTGGCGATGCCGACCATGTTGTGGTGCTCGGCCAGCCAGTAACGGTGATAGCCACGTTTTTCGGCCAGACGAGCGAGATCGAGCGAGTGCGAAAAGGCTTCTCGCGCCGAGGAGCCTTGAGGGATCGGCGCCAGATCCAGCACCGAAAACGGAAGGGTTTTGTCAGTCATAACAGCTCACTTTGTCGACGGTCAATCATTAATAGTGCATTAAAAAATGATAACCGTTGTTAACAAAGTGAGCCTTTTTTACGCCTGCAGCTCCAGCCCGGCGAGACGTCGCCAGTAGCCGTTGCAGTCGCTATTAGCCTGCAGCGCCAGCGGCGCGGCACCGTTTTCGTTGGCGCGGAAGGCATCCAGCATCGCGAACACGCCGTTATCGAGCGGCGACAGGCGCACCATATCTACCAGCCCATCCATCGACGCCAGCTCGTTGCCCAGGTTATAGACATAGCCGCTCATGGTCTGAATGCCGTTCAGGACAAACACCTGCTGATTCTCCTGCGACAGCATGCTGCGCCCGTTCGGGTACTTAATGCAGCAGGTTTCGCACTCGTCTTTCGGACGGTCTTCCGAACGCGCGGTAAAGCAGCGGGCGGAATAGGCCAGCGGCAGATGCCCGTAGCTCAGCACTTCCACTTCAAACTTGTTGCGAATACCCAGCTCTTCGCACTGCGTGAGCAGGTTTGCCAGCCAGTCGCGGGAGAGCTCAACCGGCATGCACCAGCGCGTCATTCCCTGTTTCAGCAACAGGCGCAGGGTCACGGCGTTGTAGCAGTTCAGGGCATGGCCCGCGACAAACGGCAGCCTGCGTTCGGCGCACATGTTCACTACGCCGAGATCGCTTGCTTCCAGCAGGAACTCGCCGTTCTCCACGTAGCGCTTTAGCTCGCCCAGTTCAGAAGCGGCCTGTACCAGGGCGAGCGTCGAAAGCACCACCTGTTTACCGCTTCCGGCGAGGATCTTCGCCATCTCCAGCCAGTCGCCCACTTTGGTGGCCCGGCGCTTGCTGCACACCGCTTCGCCGAGGTAAATCACATCGGCGCTGCTGCTGGCGGCCTGTTGATAAAAGTCTTCCAGCGTCTCTTTTGGCCAGTAGTAAAGCACCGGCCCTAATGAATATTTCATGATTTTCTCACTGCCATTTACGGTGATACGCGCCCAGCGTGGTTTGCGTGCCTTCAGACATCGACCCCAGCGTCTCCATCCATGCCGGCTGCGGGGCGTAGTGCTGCGGGTCCGCCATGCAGCGGTCGATGGCCTGACGCCAGACTTTCGCAACCTGGCTCACGTAGGCCGGGCTGCGCTGGCGACCTTCGATTTTCACCGAGGCAATATTGGCCGCCAGCAGTTCCGGCAGCAGCTCAAGCGTATTGAGGCTGGTGGGCTCTTCCAGCGCGTGGTAACGCTGGCCGTCGACCAGATAGCGCCCTTTACAGAGGGTTGGATAACCGGCGTTTTCGCCGTCCTGATAGCGGTCGATCAGCACCTCATTCAGACGAGACTCCAGCCCCTGCGGCGTTTGCTGCCAGCGAACAAAGCGGGCAGGGGAGCAGGCCCCGACGGTATTGGGTGATTCACCGGTTAAATAGGAGGAGAGATAACAACGGCCTTCAGCCATGATGCACAGGCTGCCAAAGGCAAAAACTTCCAGCGGCACTGGCGTGACGCGCGCGAGTTGCTTAACCTGATGAATAGAGAGTACGCGCGGCAGTACCACGCGGGCTACGTCAAAGTTTCGGTGATAAAAACGTACGGCCTCTTCGTTGGTGGCAGATGCCTGAACAGAGACGTGGCGCTCAATATGGGGATAGCGTTCTGCCGCATACTCAAGCATGGCGAGGTCGGCCAGAATCAGCGCATCGGCACCCAGCTGTGCGGCCATATCCACCGCGCGCTGCCAGCGGGCGTAGCCGTCAGGATGGGCAAAGGTATTAATGGCAATGTGCAGTTTGCGGCGGTGCTGGTGAACGAAGTTAACGGCTTCCTGAAGCTTTTTCTCCGTAAAGTTGAGGCCAGCAAAATGGCGGGCGTTAGTATCATCTTTCAGCCCGATATAGACCGCATCGGCCCCATTTTCGATGGCCGCCTTAAGCGCCGGAAGGTTTCCGGCAGGGCAGAGCAGCTCCATAATTTATCCTGATGTAGTCGATCGCAAAAATGTTAACGAGCTGGGATTTTAATTAACCCATACGCGACAATTTTTGATTTAAGGCAGCTAATGGCGTATTGATGGCACCAATAATGAGCGTCACCGGACGACGGTTTGTTGATTTACGCCGCTATGTTATGTGCCGGATATGGCAAAATAGCGGGACTATAGCTATCAGGGAGTAAAGCTCGTGCTGGATAAACTGCGTTCACGTCTCGTACAATTTGGTCCATCAATGCTGAGCGTGCCGGTAAAACTGGCGCCGTTCGCGCTTAAACGTCAGGTGCTGGAGCAGGTCCTGAGCTGGCAGTTCCGTCAGGCGTTGCAGGATGGCGAGCTGGAGTTCCTGGAAGGACGCTGGTTAAGCATCGACGTGCGTGACATCGGGCTGCGCTGGTTTACCTCGGTTGAGAATGACCAGCTGATCGTACGCGAATCCGCTGACGCGGACGTGAGCTTCAGCGCCAACGCCAGCGATCTGCTGATGATTGCCGCGCGTAAGCAGGATCCGGATACGCTCTTCTTCCAGCGCCGTCTGGTGATTGAAGGCGATACGGAGCTGGGCCTGTACGTGAAAAATTTAATGGATGCCATTGAGCTGGAGCAGATGCCGAAAGCGCTGCGCGTGATGTTAATGCAAATGGCAGATTTCGTTGAGGCCGGGCTGACAACCCCGCCGGACAGTAAACACACTTCAGTAGGTGAGCCATGCTGATTCGAGTCGAAATTGGGATTGATGCGCCGGGGATTGATGCGTTGCTGCGACGTTCTTTTGAGAGCGATGCCGAAGCCCAACTGGTCCACGATCTCCGCGAAGACGGCCTGATTACGCTGGGGCTGGTTGCCACCGATGACGAAGGTCAGGTGGTGGGCTATGTGGCCTTCAGTCCGGTCAGCGTTCAGGGCGAAGAGCTCCAGTGGGTAGGAATGGCACCGCTGGCGGTGGATGAAAGCTATCGCGGGCAGGGGCTGGCGCGCCAGCTGGTCTATGAAGGGCTGGATTCACTGAATGAGTTCGGTTACGCGGCCGTTGTCACGCTGGGCGATCCCGCGTTTTATGGCCGTTTAGGCTTTGAACAGGCCGCGCATTACGATCTTCACTGCCGCTGGCCGGGCACCGAATCCGCCTTCCAGGTTCATCGTCTGGCGGACGACGCGCTCAACGGCGTGCATGGCCTGGTAGAGTACCACGACCATTTTAATCGCTTTTAAGCAGGCTCTCGCGTAGCGCCTCAAAAGAGCCGTCTCCGGTCACGAGGCGCTCTTTCTGGCGCTTCGTCAGCTGTTTAATGCGGTATTCCAGCCTCAGCGCCAGAGAACGATCGCCCACGGCGGCTGAAAATGCCAGCTGCAATTCCCCTTTCCCCCGCAGCGCCTTTGCGCCTTTCCCCGTTTGATGTTGTAAAAAACGCCGTGCCACATCGGTGGTGATCCCGGTGTAGAGGGCATTATCAGCGGTTCGGACAAGATAGAGAAACCAGCACACGGTAAACAGATTCAGTATGTTAAGGTGAACGCACCATAGCATGAGAGAGAGCGAAAATGGAAACACTGGCCGCCATTAACCGCTGGCTGGCGAAGCAGCATGTCGTCACCTGGTGCGTTTACCACGAGGGAGAAATGTGGTGCGCAAACGCGTTTTACTACTACGATCCTGAGCGCGTCGCGTTTTACGTCATGAGCGAAGACAAAACGCGTCATGCGCAGATGACCGGCCAGCAGGCAAAAGTCGCGGGCACGGTGAATGGCCAGCCTAAAACGGTCGCGCTGATACGTGGGGTGCAGTTTAAAGGGGAAATCCGTCGTCTGGATGGAGAAGAGAGCGACGCGCGTCGTAAGCACTACACGCGCCGCTTTCCGGTTGCCGCTGCGCTAAAAGCCCCGGTGTGGGAAATCCGCCTTGATGAGCTGAAATTTACCGACAACACCCTGGGCTTTGGCAAGAAGCTGCACTGGTTACGCGCCGAGCAGGCGTAGCGCTTCGCGGTTAAACGCCGGGAGATCGTCCGGGGTCCGGCTGGTGATCAGCTGGTCTTTGTCGTTGACCACCTCCTGATCGTAAAACTCGGCCCCCGCGTTTTTCAGATCGATAACGATCGGTTTCACCGCCGTGAGCTTACGCCCGCGGACAACCTCCGCGCTGATGAGCAGCTGCGGGCCGTGACAGATGGCAAAGACCGGTTTGCCGGTAGAGACAAAATCCCGGGTAAAGGTCACGAAGCGCTCGTCCCCGCGCAGGGTGTCCGGCGAGTGGCCGCCGGGTAACAGCAGGGCGTCAAAATCGGAAGGGCTAACGTTATCGATAGTCTCGTCGATGGTCACGCTGGCCTCGCCCTTATGGCCTTTCACCGTTTTGCCCGCTTCTTTCTCAATGGTGATCACTTCATGTCCCGCCTTGCGGAACGCCTCTGCAGGAGAGGTAAATTCTGAATCTTCAAACTCGTCGGTAATCAAGACTGCGATTTTCTTGCCCATGCTTCCTCCGTTGTTTTGGCTTCAGACTGATTTTTCTCCGCTTGTGGTAAATACTTACCTGTAACAGACTTCTAAGTGTGGTCGACCACGCCGAGTTCGCAAACGGACAATTCTGTAAAGGGGAGAAGATGAGCCAGGTACTGATAACAGGCGCAACCGGGCTGGTGGGCGGACATTTGCTGCGCCTGCTGATTCAGGATCGTCGCGTGAATTACATCGCCGCCCCGACGCGACGACCGCTCGCCGACGTCTCCGGTGTCTTTAACCCCCACGACCCACAGCTGACTGACGCGCTGGCGCAAGTGCAGGATCCGATTGAGATCGCCTTTTGTTGTCTTGGCACGACCCGGCGCGAGGCGGGCAGTAAGGAGGCGTTTGTGCATGCGGACTACACGCTGGTGATTGATACGGCGCTCACCGCCAAAAGGCTGGGGGCCAAACATTTCCTGGTGGTCAGCTCGCTGGGGGCCAGCGCCGGATCGCCCTTTTTCTACAACAAGGTGAAGGGCAAAATGGAAGAGGCGCTGATTGCCCAGAAATGGGAGTACCTGACGATTGTTCGTCCCTCCATGCTGCTGGGACACCGGGACGAACGGCGTTTTAATGAGTCAATCTTCGCACCGCTGTTCCGCATTCTTCCCGGAAACTGGAAATCAATTGAAGCGAGGGATGTGGCGCGCGCGATGCTGAAAGAGGCGTTATCTCCTTCGAAAGAAGGGGTGAACATTATCCCTTCGGCAAAACTGCGTGAAATCGCGCAGGGCGAGGCGTAAACTCCCCCGGCTAATTACCTAATACTCTCCGGGGAATGCTATGACTGGTCAGTCTTCATCTCAGGCGGCAACACCTGTTCAATGGTGGAAGCCCGCACTCTTCTTTCTCGTGGTCCTTGTTGGCCTCTGGTATGTGAAATGGCAGCCGTACTACGGTAAAGCCTTCACCGCCGCCGAAACGCACAGCATCGGAAAATCTATTCTCGCGCAGGCTGATGCCAGCCCGCTGCGGGCGGCGTGGGATTACGCCATGGTCTATTTCCTTGCCGTCTGGAAAGCGGCCGTTTTAGGCGTCATTCTGGGCTCGCTGATACAGGTGCTGATCCCGCGTCACTGGTTGATCAAAACCCTGGGCCAGCCGCGCTTTCAGGGCACGCTGCTGGGGACGGTTTTCTCCCTGCCGGGCATGATGTGCTCCTGCTGTGCCGCACCGGTGGCCGCAGGGATGCGTCGCCAGCGCGTGTCGATGGGCGGCGCGCTGGCGTTCTGGATGGGCAACCCGCTGCTCAACCCGGCAACGCTGGTGTTTATGGGCTTTGTGCTGGGCTGGCATTTCGCGTTCATCCGTCTGGTGGCCGGGTTGCTGACCGTGCTGGTGGTGGCGACGCTGGTGCAAAAATGGGTGAAGGATACTGCCGTCGAGCCTGCGTCCGTTGAGCTGAACGTCAGCGAGCCGCAGGGTGGTTTTTTCGCACGCTGGGGCAAGGCGCTATGGCAGCTTTTCTGGAGCACTATTCCGGTCTATATCCTGGCGGTACTGGTTCTCGGGGCGGCGCGCGTCTGGCTGTTCCCGCATGCGGAGGGCGCTATCGACAACACGCTGATGTGGGTGATTGCGATGGCCGTTGCAGGCTGCCTGTTCGTTATCCCGACGGCCGCAGAAATTCCTATTGTACAGACCATGATGCTGGCTGGCATGGGTACCGCGCCAGCACTGGCGCTGCTCATTACCCTGCCTGCCATCAGCCTGCCGTCACTCATCATGCTGCGTAAGTCATTCCCGGCGAAAGCGCTGTGGCTCACCGCGGGACTGGTGGCGTTGAGTGGGGTGATAGTGGGGAGTCTGGCGCTGATGTAAAAAAGCCCGGTTGCGCTAGCGCTTACCGGGCGTGGAGTCGGGTGTGGATTACTTAATGTAAGTAAACGCGGTGGTGACGTGTTTCACGCCGCTCACCCGGCTGGCGATATCGGCCGCCGCTTTCCCTTCACGGTCGGTCACCAGACCCAGCAGGAACACTTCACCGTTTTCCGTCGTCACTTTCACGTTGGAAGATTTGACCTGATCCGAGCCCAACAACTGGGAACGCACTTTGGTGGTGATCCAGGTATCGGATGAGGCCTCACCCAGACCAATGGGTTTGCCCTGGCGCACTTCGTTAAAGACTTCAGTGGTTCCTTCAACACCCATCGCAATTTGTTTGGCGCGAGAGGCGAGCTCCATATTCGGCGCCTGGCCTGCCAGCAGCACTTTGCCCTGATAAGCCGTCACGTTGATACGCGCTTCTTTCTTGATTTGTTCATCTTTCGACAGCGCACTGTTAACGCGCAGCTCCAGCGTACCGTCATCCACCTGCGTACCCACCGTACGTGGATCGGTTGCCGCTTTGGTGCCGACTGCGGCGGTACCCACAACGGCCGCAGCGATACATCCCTGAAGCAGTAATGCAGACATAAGGACTGCGAGGGTCGATAAAGCCTTCATAAGAACTCCTTAATCATCCTGGTGAGGGAAAAGCGTGTTATCGATCAAATCACATAAGCAGTTCACCGTGAGCATATGCATCTCCTGAATGCGTGCGCTCCGGTGAGACGGAATGCGGATTTCCACATCCTGCGGCCCCAGCAGACCCGCCAGCTCACCCCCGTCATAGCCGGTTAAGGCCACAATGGTCATGTCGCGGGTGACGGCGGCTTCAACGGCTTTAACAATATCCCGGCTATTGCCGCGCGTGGAAATGGCCAGCAGCACATCTCCGGCATGACCCAGAGCGCGCACCTGCTTTGCGTAAATTTCGTCATGCAGACGATCGTTAGCAATCGCTGTTAAGACCACATTATCGGTATTAAGTGCAATGGCAGGTAAACTGGGGCGTTCTGTTTCAAAACGATTGATCATGCTGGCAGCAAAATGCTGTGCGTTGGCGGCGGAAGTCCCATTGCCACAACAGAGGATTTTGTTGCCGTTAAGCAGGGATTGCACCAGCGTCATCGCGGCACGAGAGATAGCATCCGGAAGGGCTTCCGCCGCGGCAATCTGAGTCTGGATGCTTTCTGTGAAGCACACTTTAATTCTTTCGAGCACGTTATCCCTTTTAAATCTTAATTATGCGTCTTCGCCAAAAGCGTTTTTAAGCCATTCGATCTCATTTCCGGTGAAGGCTATCACATCGAACCGGCAATCCACAGTATCAAAACTCCCATTATGGCGGGCAAGCCACAAGTGGGCAGTCTGTAATAATTTATGTTGTTTGGCGAGCGTCACGCTGGCGGCAGCACCGCCAAAACGGGAGGACTGTCGAAAGCGGACTTCGACAAACACAATCACCTGACCCTCTTTCATGATCAGATCGATTTCGCCGCCACGTCCGCGAACGTTAGCGGCGATAAAGCGCAGTCCTTTGCCTTCAAGCCAGCGACGGGCCTTTAATTCCCATGCGTCGCCGGTCTCTTTACGGCTTAACTGGCCGGGACGATTTGCCCCTGCTGGTATTTGAGCCATGATAACTTCCTGTTGATCACGCAGTCCTGAGTCGCGGTCAGATCGCCGGTGTTGCCGTTAAGCTCAAAGCCCGGTACCTGACGCATCTGGGTAAAGTGGTTCGCCAGCGCCCAGGCATCGACACCCATCGCATACAGACGCGCCAGCGAGTAGTCGTTACGCACCGCGCCCAGCGCCTGCTGCATCAGCGCCGGGTTGCTGCCAGCCAGCATCGGGATTTCGCTGTACTGCAGACCGTCCATCTCCAGGCGGAAATCCGGACCTGCGGTGCCCTGCGCGCTGCGGGAGCTGGCATAGAGCGTTGCGCCACTCTGGCTGCCGTTACGCATCGCGATCATCGGTTTGATAAAGGCGATCTCCTGTGGCGTGGCAACGATATAGGCTGCATCCACTTTACCGCTGCCGCTAATCTGCGCGTCAGTTGGTGGGGCAGGGATCGTCAGACCGCCAATGGTCACCCCCTGCTGCTGCGGCAGGCTCGCGGTGACCGGGCTACCGTTAAGCGCAATGCCTGCTCCGCCGTTTACGCCCGCGCGCAGTTCAGAGACGGAACCGAATTTCTGCTGCAGCACCACGCCGCCACCCAGCTTCTGCCACTCATCGGCAAAGGCATTGGCCACGCGATCGCCCAGCGTGCTGCGTGGGATGAGCAGCAGTGGAGCCTGTTTGCCCTGCTCGTGAATATGACGCGCCGCGTCGCGGGCTTCATCTTCCGGTGAGAGAGCGAAGTAGCAAATATTGGCCCGGTTCTGCACCTGCTCAGGCTGGTTGAGCGCCAGCACGTTCAGCGTGGTGTTGCTCTTCATCAGCTCTTCCACGTTATTTTTCAGCAGCGGGCCGACAACGATGCTGGCACCGTCCTGTTGAACCTGCGCCAGAACCTGATCAAGCGGTTGCGAGCTGGTGTCATAGATTTTCAGCTCAGCGCCAGGGTTAGCGCTGGCGGTTGCCACGGCCTGCGGCTGAGCGGCAGGTTGAGCAGTGGGCTGAGTGGTGGGCTGAGTGGTCTGCGCCTGCGGCTGTTCCGCTGTCGCGGGCGCCGTGGTCGGCGCGGCTTGTGTCTCTGCCGGCGCCTGATCCGGCGTGGCTGGCTCTGGCGTCGCGGCTGGAGGCGTCGTCGGGGCCGTCACCGGGTTTTGCATCGTGCCCTGCGCCGGGGTTTGCGCTGTGGTCAGGTCGCTGGTCTCTGCGGCGGAAGGGCTGACAACGTCGCTCACGTTCGCCGCCTGTGCCGCCTGGGCGGGCACCGCGCTGCCGGTCACGGGTGTGGTACCGTTCTTCGCCGCTTCAAAGCCCTGCTGAATGGTGCGGCCAAATACCGCCGCCTGGCCGTTTAACGGCAGAAGCAGGGCGATTTTGCTGGTGGAGGCAGGCTTAAAGTTCTGCACGTTAACCAACTGAGTGGGCAGCATTTTCGCGCCCGGGTTCTGCGGGTAGCGGGTCTGCCAGTCGGTAATACCGGCTTTCAGCATTTTTGGATCGCTGCGGTTGTTAAACCACATCTGCTGCAGATCCAGCCAGCCCTGTAGCACGTTTTCATCCGCGTTGATGACCAGCGCCTGAGCCTGTTCCTGGGTCATCGAGGCAAGCGCCTGCCAGGTGGCATCGATATTTTTCTGCTTATCCGCACCGCCAAGCAGCGGCTCCTGGGCAATCAGCGCACGCAGCAGCGTCAGGGAAGTGCGTCCCTGTTCAGCGGTAATGCCCGTCTGCCAGAAACGGGCCTGCTGATTTTTATCCAGCGCGCTCACGTCGATGTCGCCGAGGACCTTCTTCGCGGCGGCGTAATCTTTCAGTGCGACTTTCAGCTCGGCGGAGAGCAGGCTCTGCTCACGGCGCTGGGTGTCGTTAAGATCGTTCGGCAACTGGTTGAACAGCTCGGCGGCCTGCTGGGTTTTCCCCTCTTTCAGCAGTGCACGAATGGCGAGTAATTGCCAGTTGATCCTGGTATCATTTGAACTCTGCGACATTTGTTGCAGATAAAAGCCAGAATCAGCCTGAGCAGACCCCTGAAGATGGGCTGTGCTCTGGTCAGGTGCCTGAGTGCCACAGCCTGCAAAGATCAGGGCTGCCAGCAGAAGCGGCACGCTGCGCGTGGCTTTTTTTCGAAGAAACGTTAACGGTACCATACTGTATCCAGTGATTTTTTACGCAATGCTCAATATTAAAACGGCAATACGGACGAAACAATGAAACAACACGAAACGGCAGATAATTCTCAAGGCCAGCTTTATATTGTACCTACTCCTATCGGGAATTTATCTGATATTACCCAACGTGCGCTGACCGTATTGCAAACTGTTGATTTAATTGCCGCTGAAGATACCCGACACACCGGTTTACTGCTTCAACATTTCGCGATTAACGCCCGTTTGTTTGCCCTGCACGATCACAATGAGCAACAAAAAGCCGAAACGCTGGTGGCGAAGCTGAAGGAGGGGCAGAACATTGCCCTCGTCTCCGACGCCGGTACGCCGCTGATTAACGACCCTGGCTATCACCTGGTGCGTACCTGTCGTGAAGCCGGTATTCGCGTTGTGCCGCTGCCGGGGCCGTGCGCTGCCATTGCGGCGCTGAGCGCCGCGGGTCTGCCGTCCGACCGTTTCTGCTATGAGGGCTTCCTGCCTGCCAAATCCAAAGGCCGTCGTGACGTGCTGAAGGATCTGGAAGCGGAACCGCGTACCCTGATTTTCTACGAATCCACGCATCGTCTGCTGGAGAGCCTGGAAGACATGGTGACCGTCTGGGGCGAAGGTCGCTACGTGGTGCTGGCGCGCGAGCTGACCAAAACATGGGAGACCATTCACGGCGCGCCGGTGGGCGAACTGCTGGCGTGGGTGAAGGAAGACGAGAACCGCCGCAAGGGTGAGATGGTGCTGATTGTCGAAGGGCATAAAGCGCAGGAGGATGCGCTCCCTGCCGACGCGTTGCGCACGCTGGCGCTGCTGCAGGCAGAACTGCCGCTGAAGAAAGCGGCGGCACTGGCGGCGGAGATCCACGGCGTGAAAAAGAATGCGCTCTATAAGTATGCGCTGGAGCAGCAGGGGGAGTAAGCCAGATGAGCCGCTATCAGCCTCCTTTTACTATCACACCATCGATTCTCAATCAGGTTGTTGAGATTGGTGAGCTATTAGGGCATTGGGCGGCACATTCAGGAAGAACCTCTCCGCTACTGCGTAAAGAGAACCGAATCCGCACAATTCAGGCTTCTCTGGCCATTGAGCATAACTCTCTGACGACCGGGCAAGTGACGGCAATCATGGAGGGTAAGCGCGTGCTGGCACCTGAAAAAGATATTCAGGAAGTGCGTAACGCGATTCTTGCTTATGAGAAATTGCCCGAATGGAAGCCCTGGAAGCTTAAAGACTTACTCAGCGCACATCGGTTATTAATGACTGGTCTGGTCGATCATCCTGGGAAGCTCAGGAATGGGGGTGTTGGGGTATACCGTGGGAACCAGTTAGTCCACATGGCTCCGCCAGCCTCGCAGATGAACCGCCTTATTGGCGATCTGCTTGCCTGGCTTAAGCAAACCGATCTTCACCCGCTGATTGCCAGCTCGGTATTTCATTACGAGTTTGAATTCATCCACCCTTTTTCAGATGGAAATGGCCGCATGGGGCGGCTGTGGCAAACGTTGATCTTAAGCCAGTGGCGTGCAGAACTTGCATGGTTGCCCGTTGAGACTCTCATTCACTTCCAGCAAACGCGCTATTACCAGATTCTGGGACAATGCGATCGGACCAGTGATTGCACGGCATTCGTGGAGTTTATGCTGCAAAATATGGCCGAAGCTTTGCGGGAAGGCATAGGCGCTTCTTCCGTAATGTCGGAAAAAATGTCGGAAGAATTGTCGGAAAAGGAAAATGCTATCCTTGAGCTTCTTGCCGTTCAACCGCAGCTTTCCGCGGCGATGTTAGCATCCATGTTTGGCGTCACTTCGCGCACAGTGGAACGATACCTCCACGCTTTGCAAACGAAGGGGAAATTAAAACGCCTGGGGGCAAGGAAAGGGGGAAGCTGGCAGGTCATGCGCTGACCTGCGTCGTAAGCTATACCGTAATGACCTCCGTACCCGCTTTGCTCAGCAGTTCTTTATCGTGCTTTCCGATCCCTTCATCCGTAATGACGCAGTCAATCTTCTCCATCGGCAGCACCTGGTTAAACCCGCGGCGATTAAACTTGCTGGCATCCAGGACGGCAATCACCTTATGTGCGGCCGCGGCCATCACGCTGCTGATCGAGTAGCCTTCATTGAAAGTGGTGATGCCGTTTGTCGCATCAATACCGTCAGCCCCAACAAACATCAAATCCGCGCTGATACCTGCAAGCGAACGCTCTGCAATGGTGCCATGCATCGAATGCGTTTTATGGCGCACCGTACCGCCACAGACCACCAACGTAATATCTTTATTTTCCGAAAGGGCAAACGCGGCGGGCAGGCTGTTGGTGATGACAGTGATATTGCTTTTTTTAGTCAGTGCTTCGGCGATGAGCATCGTGGTGCTCCCGCTGTCCAGGATGATCGTCATCCCTTCTTCAATCATGGCCACCGCTGCCTGCGCGATACGCTTTTTCGGATCGCTTGCCAGTTGATAGCGGTCTTCCAGAACGACTTCCTGATTTTCGCTTTCCGACAGGTTACTGCCGGGTCTGGCGGCTCCGCCATGAAAGCGGGTGACCAGCCCCTTTTCTTCCAGCAGGCGCAGATCGGTTCGAATGGTCACTTCCGAAATACCAAACCTATTCGAAAGATCCTGCACCATCACGCTGCCCTGAGCGTTGACGAGGTCAACGATTTTGTTCCTTCGCTCAAATGAGTTCATATTGAATTGCCTGATAATTAACTGTCCCTATTCTAATCGAAGGTATGCGAAAGGTGTAAGGCAATATTCGAAAGTAAATGTGAGCCAGCTCTGGTTGCTGGCTCGAGGCATCAGGCGAAACGCAGCATAATTTTGCCCTGCATCGGTGCGCCGTTCAGAGCCTGCACGGCCTGAGCGAAGCTCTCACTGTCGCCGATATGGGCAATGAGTGGCTCCAGTTGCAGTTTTTTCCCCGTGAGCAGGCGGACCGCCGTTTCCCACTCTTCCCCAGGCCACGGTGCTGAGTAGTTCATCCAACTACCCAGAAGCGTCAGTTCCTTACGCAGGATCTTGCCGAAGGTTGCAACAGGTAAATTCAGGTCATGATGTAATGTACCGACCAGTGCAATCTGAGCGTGAGGACCGGCAATATCAATGGCAAGCGAGACAGTTTGTGGGGTTCCCGCAGTCTCCAGCACCAGTTGATCAAACCGGCTGTCCCTCAGCGCGTTGAGAATGTCATCGACGCTTAGGGCCCGGCTGTTAAACACCTGAGTTGCACCCAGCGAGGTCGCCAGGGCGAGCTTATCGTCGTTGATATCAATTGCAGTTACGCTCTTTGCCCCCAGCGCCAGCGCGCACTGCATTGCCAACAGACCAATCGTCCCGGCACCGACGATAACGACATTTTTACCTTTGCATCCTGAAGCCAGGTGGAACGCGTGCAGTCCTACGGTGACAGGCTCGATAAATGCCCCGTCTTCGATCGCCATCTCTGCTGGCAGACGGAACAGGTTCGCGCGCTTCACGACAATATATTCCGCATTGCCGCCGTCTCTGCGTGAGCCGACAAACTGGTACTGTTTACACAGCGAGTAGTAGCCTTTTTCACACTCCGGACAGGAAAAACAGGGCAGGAGTGGAATGCAGGCCACTGCATCTCCTGCCTGGAGATCCTTTACATCTGCACCACAGGCTTCGACGTGTCCGCTAAATTCATGGCCCAGGGTGATCGGGTAGTAGTGCGCCCCTTTGGCAAAAATACGCGGAATGTCCGAGCCGCATAATCCTGAGCAAACAATGCGCACCAGAACATCATCCGCTGCCTGAATCTGAGGGACCGGGCGTTCTTCAACACGCACGCTGCCCTCAGCGTGAATTACCACTGATTTCATGATTCACTCCAGAAAAAGAAGGGGAGCACGGCTCCCCGGATATTAAGATACCGTCTGGCTTTGCGGGTTTTCGGCGTTTTTCTCCGCCGCCGTAAACGCCCGGGCACGTCGCCAGGTGAGCAGTACGCCAGTGAAGTAGATCGCGCCAATCACGATGAATCCCACCACGTTTTGCCAGGTAAAGAGCTGGATGAGCAGCCAGGTGACCGGCGAACCACCCTGATCCATGGATGCCACAAGCCCACCTGCTTTTAACGCACCAGCATTCTGTGCAAGCTGGGTGTGCAGACCGATGGTCTGTGTGGCGATCCAGAGTGTGATCCCCATGATGATGACGCCGGAGATGAGTGTGCGGAACAGATTACCCTGGTGAACCGCGACCGCCATTGCCACGAAGAAGCCGATAGTCGCAAGGTCGCCGAAAGGCAGCACCTGGTTACCCGGTACCAGCACCGCAATTAGAATGGTTAACGGGATGAAAATGAGACTGGCGGAGACCACTGACGTATGGCCCAGCAGTAGCGCGGGATCAAGACCAATTAAGAACTCCTGACCACCAAATTTGGCCTGCAGGCGTTTGCGGGCGTGTTTAGCAATCGGCGTCAGGCCGTCCATAATCGGCTTGATGACACGCGGCATCAGCAGCATCACTGCGGCGGTTTTCACCGCCAGTTGCAGAACGGATTTTGCGTCGTAGCCTGCCAGTATGCCGATGACCAGCCCCATGACAAAACCGACGGTGACGGGCTCGCCAAACGGACCAAAGCGTTTCTGCACATCGTCGGCGCTAAAGTGGATCTGCTTCAGACCTGGAATGTGGTTGATAATCGTATCGACCAGCACCGCGACAGGACCGAGATACGCCGACGAGCCGTGAGGAATGGCAATTCCCTCCAGACCGAAGAAGTCTCGCGTATCTTTGGCAAACCAGTCTCCCTGCTTGTAGACAAAGGCCGCGTGAACCACCACACCAAGGATCCCCAGCCAGTAAGAGCCAGTAGCCAGGTGCAGCATTGCGCCGGTGAAGGTCATGTGCCAGATGTTCCAGATATCCACGTTCACTACGCGGGTCATACGAGTGACCAGCATGATGACATTGACCCCAATAGCTACCGGGATCGCCACCAGTGCGATTTGGGAGGCCCAGGTCATGGGAGAAGAACCTGGCCAGCCGATGTCCACCACGTGCAGGTTAATCTGGAATTGTTCCGCCATCGCTTTGGCTGCCGGGCCAATGGAGTCGAGCATAAGGCCAATGACCAACCCAATTCCCACGAAGCCGATGCCGATATGCAGGCCGGACTTGAAGCAATCGCCCAGTTTCATCCCCAGCAGTTTCGAGAAGATAATGATGACAATCGGCAGCATGACGGTGGGACCGAGGTCGAGGATATACCGCATGATTTCGGTAAACATGATCTTACCCCTCGAGGATAGTGAGGATTTTTTGTTGCAGGGCTTCGATACCGACGCCCGATACAAACGGCATCCCATGAACCACCGGAATGTCACCAAACGATCTGTCGACTTTTGCCGTGGTGCAGATCAGGTCTGCACCGTCCATATAGGTTTCAATTTCGGTCACCCGACACTGAACCAGATCCAGCGTTATGTGGTGGGCTTCACACAGTTCTTTGATCTCTTCAGCCGCCATGGTTGAGGTGGCTACAGCACCACCACAGGCAACAATAACTTTACGTTTCATAGGGTACTCCTTTTTATTATCAGTATGTTATGAAGCCTGTGCACAGGAGGCAGGCTCAAGGATAGTCTCCCGGAATTGCTCGGCCAGGCGATCGGCTGGCGTGGCCAGCAACATGTCCAGCGTGTCCGGGTTTTGTAGCTCGCTGAAAAGACGGCGCAGCAGTTTTATTTGCGCCGCAGGGTTTTCAACAATTAACGCGATGATGAGTGAAACCGCGACCTCTCCATCATCATCCGCCTGCTGAAAATTCACCGGCTTGTCCGGGCGAATCAGGTAAATCGCAGGACTTTTGGCGTGTACCGCTTCACAATGCGGGATCGCAACTGCATGGCGTTCGAGGGTAATGCCGGTGGGGTAGTTGAGCTCCCTTTCCAGCAGTGCGGCCGGGTAAGTGGCATGCACAACACCTTTCGCCAGCATCTCCTCGCCAATGTGTGCCAGCGCAAGCTGGCTGTTTTCAAACTCAATTCCGGTACGGACAAAAATGTGACTCATAGACTCTCCGGGCATCAGACGAATTCAGGGGTACAGCCAAATCGATAGGCGCGTAATACATCCTGTATTTTGTCGATGATGAGATTTTGCGGTGTTGCAACGATCTCATTCATCGACAAACGTTCGAACTGAACGGGCATAAACTGGCTGATCAGCCCCAGTGGCAGTGCGGTGTTACTCAGGTTGGCGAGTAATTTCTCCACACCCTGACGGATACGCGGATGCGGCCAGTAGTAGCGAATGCGGTCTGAGAGGCTGAAATGAATATCCACCATCGCCTGACTCCAGGTCGGGCGGTAGTACTTCTGCCAGTAGTCCGGCTCGTTCAGCATCACTTCGTCGATTACCTCCAGCACGTGGCTGCGCTGCTCAGGGCAGATAAGTTCTTTCTCCATTTGCGCAAGGGCAAAGATGGCTTCACGCAGGGCAAAGGTGAGCGCAGGGCCAACTTTCAGGATCGCGAAGTGATCGCGTACCAGAGCACGATAAGCCTGTCGGGTCTGGTAGTCGGTCGAATGCGCCTCGTAGACCATCGGTGTCTGGCGGATCCAGCCGGACAGTGCCTCTGCCGCGTGGGGCTGGTAGTGAATAATTTGGGTATGATCGAACTCCACGCCCGGTTGCACCACGATAGCAATCACGCGCGTCATGGCGTCGTCCAGTCCCAGTTCGCTAAAGGCTATGCGATGGGTGTCCAGCGTCTGTGCCGCATCTTCGACACGGGTAACATGCACGCTGTTAATCGTGCTGGCTTCTCCGCCTGGTACGGGAACTTCAGTACCAATGACGTAGGTTAAAGCTGCTTTTTGTTGCTCAGTGGCCGTCTCTTCTGCTGCTTTGCACAACCGTGCAGCGCGCTGTGCTACCACCACTGGCGCTAGCGGAATGGGGTCGTCGGCGCAGGACATGGATGCATCCAGATGGATCTTGGTAAATCCGGCAGCCACATAGGCTTTTATCAGCTCAACGGATTTTTCCATCGCGGCTTCCGCCGGTTCGTTTTGCCAGCAGTTAGGCCCCAGGTGATCCCCACCAAGAATCAGGCGTTCGCGTGGAAAGCCAACCTCCCTGGCGATGTTCAGCACAAAATCGCGAAAATCAGCAGGTTCCATCCCGGTATAGCCACCAAACTGATTCACCTGATTTGAGGTGGCTTCAATCAGCACTTTATTGGCGGTGTTCACATCAAATCGCAGTGCAGCTTCGATGACCAGCGGGTGTGCTGAACAGACAGAACAAATACCGAGATGCTCTCCCGCCTTATGGCGGGCAATAATATCTTTCACGTTTCCTCCGGGTCAGGACTTTAGAGTTTTCCTTCACAACCACAATCGGTAATCACCTTGCGTACGACCTCTTGCATGGCACTTTTGGCAGGTACCATGTAATGACGCGGATCGCTGGCATCGGGATGTGAAGCGAGATAGGTTTTCAGCGCATTTGAGAAGGCGATTTTGAGTTCTGTGGCAACATTAACTTTGCAGATCCCGAGGCTGATTGCCTTACGGATATCTTCTGTCGACAATCCTGAGGCACCGTGCAGTACCAGCGGGATATCAACCTGACTGCGGATCTCTGCCAGGCGCTCGAAATCGAGTTTTGGCGTGGCTTTGTACAGGCCGTGCGCAGTGCCGATGGCAACAGCCAGCGAGTCGATACCCGTGAGTACAACAAACTCATGCGCCTGTTGTGGATTGGTGTAAAGCGCATCTTTGCTGTCGACGACCAGGTCATCTTCCTGACCCCCCAAACGCCCAAGTTCGGCCTCCACGCTAACGTCGTAGCGGTGGCAGTAGTCCGTTACTCTCTTCACCAGCGCCACGTTTTCAGTGAACGGATGATGAGAGCCGTCGATCATTGCAGAGCGGATCCCGCTCTGTACTTTCAGCGCGATATCGTCGAAATCTTCGTGATGATCGAGGTGGATCGCCAGTGGCTGGTTGTACGTTTTGGCCAGATCGCTGGCGATGGCGACCACGCTCCCGGTTCCGGCATAGCTAAACGTCCCGGGCGTACCCGCGACGATCAGGGGAGAGCGCATCTCAGAGGCCGTTTCGACGACCACCTGCAGCGTTTCGAGATTATGAATATTGAATGCCGGAACCGCGTAACCTTCACGCTGTGCCTTTATCAGCATCGCTTTCGACGAGATGATGTACATCTTTCCTCCGAAACCTTTCGTTTTGAGTATGCGAAAGACAATATATGGTTTCGGAATGTTTTTTTGTGATTGGTATCTTAAAAACGAAAGAACCGAAATGAAAGGTAAGAATGCGAAAGGATCGAAAGCAAAAAAAAGCATGGCCGAAACCATGCTAAAGGAGGTTTACAGTAAACTCACGTCACAGGCGCCGGGTTAAACACCGCCAGCTGGTTATGCAGCCCCCATTGATCAGAGAAGGTTTTCTTCCGCCCGCTCGCCACGTCCAGAATGAAGTGGAACAGTTTCCAGCCCACCTCTTCAATGCTCTCTTCCCCGGTGGCGATGGTGCCCGCGTTGATATCCATTAAGTCATACCAGCGGTTTGCCAGCTCGGTGCGCGTCGCCATTTTTATTACCGGCACCGCCATCAGGCCGTACGGCGTACCGCGCCCGGTGGTGAAGACCTGCACCGTAATGCCGGAAGCAACCTGCTGGGTACCACAGACGAAATCACTGGCGGGCGTTGCCGCGTAGATCAGGCCGCGCTTCGTCGGGCGCTGGCCGGGAGAAAGCACTTCCGCAATCGCGCTCTGACCGGATTTGGCGATCGAGCCAAGGGCTTTTTCCACCACGTTTGCCAGACCGCCTTTTTTGTTGCCGGGAGAGGGGTTAGCGCTGCGGTCGGTTTTGCCCATATCCAGATAGTTATCGTACCAGGCCATCTCCTCAAGCAGGCGTTTGCCCACCTCTTCATTGACGGCGCGCGGCGTAAGCAGATGGATGGCGTCACGGACTTCGGTCACCTCGGAGAACATCACCGTGGCACCGCAGCGAACAAGCAGATCGGACGCATAGCCCACCGCCGGGTTGGCCGTCACGCCGGAGAATGCATCGCTGCCGCCGCACTGGGTGCCCACCACCAGTTCCGATGCCGGGCATGTTTCGCGCTGGCGTTGGTTAAGTTTGTCCAGATGGCGCTCTGCGACCTGCAGAATGTCGTCAACCATTGAGCGGAAACCGACGTGGCGTTCGTCCTGCAGGCGCACAATGCTGGCCTCATCGGCCGGGATGGCTTTGACATCTTCCGTGCCCTGCAGCAGGCGCTCAGGCTGGAGCTTTTCACATCCCAGGCCGATCACCATCACCTCGCCGCCAAAGTTCGGGTTCAGGGCGATATTGTGAATGGTGCGGATGGGCACGACGGCTGCCGGGGCGTTAATCGCCACGCCGCAGCCGTAAAGGTGGTTCAGGCCGACCACGCCGTCCACGTTCGGGTATTTCGGCAGCAGATCGCGTTCAATAATTTTCACCACGTAATCCACTACGCCCGCCACGCAGTGTACGCTGGTGGTAATGCCGAGCAGGTTTTTGGTGCCGACGCTGCCGTCCGTATTGCGATAGCCTTCGAAGGTATAGCCTTCCAGCGGGGGAAGCGGCTCCGGCACGCGGGTTGCCAGGGGCAGCGTATTCAGCGGCGGGGCTTCCGGTAGCTCAACCAGCGACTCCTCAACCCAGCTACCCCTGGCAATGAAGCGCACGGCATAGCCGATGACTTCACCGTAACGCACGATTTCGCTGTTAGCAGGAATATCCACCAGGGCGACTTTATGCCCCTGCGGAATATGCTCAATCAGTTCCAGTCCGTCCGGGAAGCGGGTTCCTGCTTTTAAGCCATTGTCGTTGACAATAATCGCCACATTATCGGTGTCGTGCACTTTTATATAGAACGCCGTCGGCGATGCGTGTCGAATTTCAATGTCGGCCATTGTTCACTATTCTCCGGCAAAGTGTCTGATAATAAATTCAGCCAGTTTTCTAATGGTAGAAATTAATACGCGGCTTTCAGAAATAAAGCATGTCAGCAGATGGCATATGAAAATGTGATCCCGATCGCTTGCGAACCAGTAATGCCTGATTCTGTGCATCAGCGCCCAGTGCTTTGTGCATATGCTCAAAATATTATCAAAATGCAACGCAATGCTTGAGCATTAAAACAATGTGTGGACATGAATAGCGTCTTATACTGAATGACGATTTTATTACGCCAAACCAGGTCAGAATAATAAATATCATCCTGTCGCTGCGTCTGAATAAATAAAATGATATTGAACAAGGCTGCGGAATTAAAAAGGTAAACGCGATGAATAACGATATCTTCCCGAATAAGTTTAAAGCGGCCCTCGCGGCGCACCAGATTCAGATTGGCTGCTGGTCCGCGCTGGCAAATCCCATCAGCACGGAAGTGCTGGGATTGGCCGGGTTCGACTGGCTGGTGCTGGACGGCGAACATGCGCCGAATGATATCAGCACCTTTATTCCGCAACTGATGGCGCTGAAAGGCAGCCCGAGTGCCCCCGTAGTGCGCGTACCCACCAATGAGCCGGTGATCGTTAAGCGTCTGCTGGATATTGGTTTCTACAATTTCCTGATCCCGTTTGTGGAAACGGCAGAGCAGGCAGCACTGGCCGTGGCCTCCACACGCTATCCGCCGGAAGGGATCCGCGGCGTCTCCGTTTCGCACCGCGCCAACATGTTTGGCACCGTCCCGGACTACTTCGTGCAGTCCAACAGCAACATCACCATCCTGGTCCAGATCGAGAGCCAGCAGGGTGTTGATAACGTCGATGCGATTGCCGCCACCCACGGCGTGGACGGTGTCTTCGTCGGCCCAGGCGATCTGGCGGCCGCGCTCGGACACCTGGGCAATGCCGGTCACCCGGACGTACAGCGTGCCATACAGCACATCTTTGCCCGCGCCAGCGCGCACGGCAAACCGAGCGGCATTCTGGCACCGGTTGAGGCGGATGCCCGCCGCTATCTGGAGTGGGGAGCCACGTTTGTTGCCGTCGGCAGCGACCTCGGCGTATTCCGCTCGGCCACGCAGAAATTAGCGGACGCTTTTAAAAAATAACCATCATTGAGGAAAAGACTATGACGCTGAAAGTGGGTTTTATTGGCCTGGGGATCATGGGTAAACCAATGAGTAAGAACCTCATCAAAGCAGGTTACTCACTGGTGGTATCCGATCACAATCCGCAGGCCGTGGCTGAGCTTATGGCGGCTGGCGCAGAAACGGCCACCACCGCCAAAGCCATTGCTGAGCAGTGCGATGTCATCATCACCATGCTGCCAAACTCACCGCATGTCAAAGAGGTCGCGCTGGGTGAGAACGGAATTATCGACGGTGCGAAGCCGGGCCTGGTGCTGATCGATATGAGCTCTATCGCGCCGCTGGCAAGCCGTGAAATCAGCGAGGCGTTAAAAGCAAAGGGTGTTGATATGCTGGACGCGCCGGTCAGCGGCGGTGAACCAAAAGCGATCGACGGGACGCTGTCGGTCATGGTCGGCGGTGAGAAAGCCGTTTTCGACAAATACTACGATCTGATGAAAGCGATGGCGGGCTCCGTGGTGCATACGGGGGACATCGGGGCGGGTAATGTGACCAAGCTGGCAAACCAGGTGATTGTGGCGCTGAACATTGCCGCTATGTCGGAAGCGCTGACGCTGGCAACCAAAGCGGGCGTCAACCCGGACCTGGTCTATCAGGCTATTCGCGGTGGGCTGGCGGGCAGTACCGTGCTGGATGCCAAAGCGCCGATGGTGATGGACCGAAATTTCAAACCTGGCTTCCGTATCGATCTGCACATTAAAGACCTGGCCAACGCGCTGGATACTTCTCACGGCGTGGGAGCCCAGTTGCCGTTGACGGCGGCGGTCATGGAGATGATGCAGGCGCTGCGCGCGGATGGCCTGGGCACGGCCGATCACAGCGCGCTCGCGTGCTATTACGAAAAGCTGGCGAAGGTGGAAGTCGCCCGTTAATCGCCTCTTGCCCACACCTGAGGGTGACAGCGGCGCGCAAACCCTCTATACTGCGCGCCGAAGCTGACCAGACAGTCGCCGCTTCGTCGTCGTCCCCTTCGGGGGAGACGGGCGGAGGGGAGGAAAGTCCGGGCTCCATAGGGCAGGGTGCCAGGTAACGCCTGGGGGGGAAACCCACGACCAGTGCAACAGAGAGCAAACCGCCGATGGCCCGCGCAAGCGGGATCAGGTAAGGGTGAAAGGGTGCGGTAAGAGCGCACCGCGCGGCTGGTAACAGTCCGTGGCACGGTAAACTCCACCCGGAGCAAGGCCAAATAGGGGTTCACATGGTACGGCCCGTACTGAACCCGGGTAGGCTGCTTGAGCCAGTGAGCGATTGCTGGCCTAGATGAATGACTGTCCACGACAGAACCCGGCTTATCGGTCAGTTTCACTTCTTAGAAAACCCCGCTTCGGCGGGGTTTTTGCTTTCAGGGTGTGTAGGTAGGGTAAGCGCAGCGCCACCCGGCAACCGTACAAACGACATCAATTCTCATATTTGCGACATTAAGCACATTTCACTGTTTTTGCCCCGTCAGTATTCATCCCGCCTCTGTAGACGATCGTCATCACAAAATTTCACGCTAAAAAGTGGTCATTTTTTGGTATTGATAGTTTGTTATGATTGTTACCTTAATGATCTCGATTTTTTTCTCATATGATATAAACATATTGAAATTAAAAACATTCACTCCATGAATGTGTGACGTATTCCACTCTTTAATGCCAGTCTGCCCAATCACGCCTGAAAATTTTTAGAAATTAAAAGAATGTTTCAAAAGAGTAGTGGTTATTTATTGTCCTTTAATTGCCTGAAAGATCGTCTTTATTGTTTTTTTTAATGCAGGAAAATTTATCCGTGTTATCGCCATAAAATAAATTTATTACCCCGGTTTTTATTGATCAATATCAGCGTAATGGCGCGTTGTGATGTGGTTAAGCTGTTGATAATAAAGGTTTTTAATGGGTTTTGGTCCGGTCTGTATTGGGTGCGGAAAGGCAAATTGTGAGTAACAGCACATACCCCCTGAAACATTATTGAGTAGAATCCACCCCGTCATAGGGAAATAAGCGCAGAATATTATGAACACTATTATTCTACCGAAAACACAGCACCTCGTGGTATTTCAGGAAGTCATTAAAAGTGGCTCCATAGGTTCTGCAGCAAGACAGCTGGGGCTGACACAACCCGCCGTCAGCAAAATTATCAGCGATATTGAGTCCTACTTTGGCGTCGAAGTGATGGTGCGTAAAAACACCGGCGTAAAACTCACTGCCGCGGGCCAGGTTCTGCTCTCGTACTCAGAGTCGATCACCCGTGAGATGAAAAACATGGTGAGCGAAATCAACAGCCTGAGTTTCAGCACCGTCATGGACGTCTCCTTTGGCTATCCGTCGCTGATTGGTTTTACCTTCCTGTCTGAAATGATCAAAAAATTCAAGGAAGTGTTCCCGAAAGCGCGTGTCTCCATGTATGAAGCGCAGTTGTCATCTTTCCTGCCGGCCATTCGCGACGGTCGGCTGGATTTTGCCATCGGTACGCTGAGCGATGAAATGCTGCTGCAGGATCTGCACGTCGAGCCGCTGTTTGAATCTGAGTTTGTGCTGGTAGCCAGCAAATCACGAACGTGCACCGGCCCGACGACACTGGCATCACTCACCCACGAGCAGTGGGTGATGCCGCAAACCGACATGGGCTACTACAAAGAACTCCTGACCACCCTGCAAGACAACCACATCAGCATTGAAAATATCGTCCAGACCGATTCCGTCGTCACCATTTATAACCTTGTGTTGAATGCAGATTATCTGACGGTCATTCCCCGTGACATGATTGCCCCGTTCGGTTCCGATCAATTTATTGTCCTGCCAGTGGAAGATGAATTACCCGTGGCGCGTTATGCCGCCGTATGGTCAAAAAATTACAGAATAAAAAAATCGGCGTCAGTCTTAGTCGAACTGGCAAAACAATATGCGTCACTCACTGGCGAAAGACGACGATGATATATTAACGCCCTAATAAGCATTAAACCTTTTTAAAACACCCAGAGCTTATTTTAGCCGTGCTCTGATACCCTGACTTTGCCTGAAAAGAATGAATTATTATAACGAGGATATTATGCATATTACCTACGATCTCCCGGTAACGATTGAAGATATTCAGGATGCCAGAAAACGACTGGCAGGAAAAATATATAAAACCGGCATGCCGCGCTCAAATTACCTCAGCGAACGCTGTAAGGGCGAAATATTCCTGAAGTTTGAGAACATGCAGCGTACCGGTTCGTTTAAGATCCGCGGTGCGTTTAATAAATTAAGCTCGCTGACCGACGCTGAAAAACGCAAAGGCGTGGTTGCCTGTTCCGCGGGAAACCACGCGCAGGGGGTCTCTCTCTCCTGTGCCATGCTGGGCATTGACGGCAAAGTGGTGATGCCGATGGGCGCGCCGAAATCTAAAGTGGCCGCGACGCGCGACTACTCGGCGGAGGTCGTGCTGCACGGGGAGAACTTCAATGACACCATCGCCAAAGTCAGCGAAATCGTCGAGATGGAAGGGCGTATTTTTATCCCGCCTTACGATGACGCCAAAGTAATCGCCGGACAGGGCACCATCGGGCTGGAAATTCTCGAAGACTTGTACGATGTGGATAACGTCATTGTGCCAATCGGCGGTGGCGGCTTAATTGCCGGGATCGCGACGGCGATTAAATCCATCAACCCCACCATCAATATTATCGGCGTGCAGTCAGAAAATGTTCACGGGATGGCGGCATCGTATCAGGCCGGAGAAATTATGAATCATCGCGTCACCGGTACATTAGCAGACGGTTGCGATGTCTCTCGCCCGGGTAAATTAACGTTCGAAATTGTTCGTGAATTGGTCGATGACATCGTACTGGTCAGTGAAGAGAACATTCGCGACAGCATGATTGCACTTATTCAGCGAAATAAAGTGGTGACCGAAGGTGCCGGCGCGCTGGCCTGTGCCGCGTTATTAAGCGGCAAGCTTGACCACTATATTCAGGGTCGTAAAACCGTCTGCATTATTTCCGGCGGCAATATTGACCTCTCCCGTGTTTCCCAAATTACCGGCTTCGTTGACGCATAAAGGTGACCTATGAGCAACACAGAAAGCATTATCGTTGGCCAGACAAAAACGTCCTCCTGGCGTAAGTCTGATACCACCTGGACGCTTGGCCTGTTCGGAACCGCCATTGGCGCAGGCGTGCTGTTCTTCCCCATTCGCGCAGGTTTTGGTGGCTTGATCCCTATCCTGCTGATGCTGCTTCTCGCCTTCCCGATCGCGTTTTACTGCCACCGTGCGCTGGCGCGTCTGTGCCTGTCCGGCAGCAACGTCTCCGGCAACATCACCGAAACGGTGGAAGAGCATTTTGGTAAAACCGGTGGGGTGGTCATTACCTTCCTCTACTTCTTCGCTATTTGCCCGCTGCTGTGGATTTACGGCGTCACCATTACCAACACCTTTATGACCTTCTGGGAAAACCAGCTCCAGCTGCCTGCGCTGAACCGCGGCGTGGTGGCGCTGTTCCTGCTGCTGCTGATGGCCTTTGTAATCTGGTTCGGCAAAGACCTGATGGTGAAGGTGATGAGCTTCCTGGTGTTCCCGTTTATCGCCAGTCTGGTGCTGATTTCCCTGTCGCTGATCCCTTACTGGAACTCGGCGGTTATCGACCAGGTCAACCTGAGCGATATCGCCTTCACCGGCCATGACGGCATTCTGGTCACGGTGTGGCTGGGCATTTCCATTATGGTCTTCTCCTTTAACTTCTCGCCGATTGTCTCCTCGTTTGTGGTCTCCAAGCGTGAAGAGTACGAGCCGGCGTACGGAAAAGAATTTACCGAGCAGAAATGTTCCAAAATCATCGGTCGCGCCAGCCTGCTGATGGTTGCCGTGGTGATGTTCTTCGCCTTTAGCTGCCTGTTTACGCTCTCTCCGCAGAACATGGCGGATGCCAAAGCGCAGAACATTCCGGTGCTCTCATACCTGGCGAACCACTTTGCCTCGATGTCGGGAACCAAATCGACCTTCGCGACGGTACTGGAATACGGGGCTTCCATCATCGCGCTGGTCGCTATCTTCAAATCCTTCTTTGGTCACTACCTGGGCACGCTGGAAGGGCTGAACGGTCTGATCCTGAAGTTCGGTTATAAGGGCGACAAGAAGAAGGTCTCTGTGGGCAAGCTGAACACCATCAGCATGGTGTTCATCATGGGATCCACCTGGGTTGTTGCATACGCCAACCCGAACATTCTTGACCTTATCGAAGCGATGGGGGCGCCGATCATCGCCTCTCTGCTGTGCCTGCTGCCGATGTATGCCATCCGCAAAGCGCCAGCCATGGCGAAGTTTAAAGGCAGACCGGAGAACATCTTCGTCACGGTTGTGGGCCTGCTGACCATTCTGAATATCGTTTACAAACTGTTCTAACCAAAGCTCAGGAAGAGCGGAGCCACACCATGATTGAGTTTCCGGTAGTACTGGTTATTAACTGCGGTTCGTCCTCTGTTAAGTTTTCGGTGCTCGATGCCAGCGCCTGTGACGCCCTGATGACGGGCATTGCAGACGGCATCAACACGGATAACGCCTTTATTTCCGTAAACGGGGGTGAGCCAGCCAGACTGGCTCACCATGACTACGAAGGGGCGCTGGCTGCCATCGCCCTGGAGCTGGAGAAGCGTAACCTGATGAGCAGCGTGGCCTTAATTGGCCATCGCATTGCTCACGGCGGCGACCTCTTCAGCGAGTCGACCCTGATTACGGAGGAGGTGATTGCGCAGATCCGTCAGGTTTCCCCGCTGGCGCCACTGCATAACTACGCCAACTTAAGCGGCGTGGAAGCCGCAGAGCGCCTCTTCCCTGGCGTGCAGCAGGTTGCGGTGTTCGATACCAGCTTCCATCAGACGCTGCCGCCGCAGGCGTATCTGTACGGCTTACCGTACCGCTATTTTGAAGAGTTGGGCGTGCGTCGCTACGGCTTCCACGGCACCTCTCACCGCTATGTGGCCGGACGGGCGCAGGCGCTTCTCGGGCTGTCCCCCGATGACAGCGGTCTGGTGATTGCCCATCTCGGTAACGGCGCCTCCATCTGCGCGGTGCGCAATGGCGAAAGCGTGGATACCTCCATGGGCATGACGCCGCTGGAAGGGCTGGTGATGGGCACACGCTGTGGCGACGTGGATTTTGGCGCCATGGCGTGGATTGCCCAGCAGACTGGCCAGTCGTTCGAGGATCTGGAGCGCGTGGTCAATAAAGAGTCCGGATTGCTGGGGATCTCCGGCCTCTCGTCTGATCTGCGTGCGCTGGAGAAGGCCTGGCACGCGGGTCATGAACGCGCGCAGCTGGCGATCCAGACTTTCGTTCACCGCGTTGCGCGCCATATCGCCGGGCACGCGGCATCGCTGCACCGCCTGGACGGCGTGGTCTTTACCGGCGGTATCGGCGAAAACTCGACGCTTATCCGCGCGCTGGTGGCGGAACACCTGAAGGTCTTTGGCCTCATCCTCGACGACGCCAAAAATACCCTGCCGGGCAGCGCGGGTGAGCGCGTGATCTCCACCGGGTCGTCCCGCGTAGCCTGCGCGGTTGTCCCTACCAACGAAGAAAAAATGATCGCACTGGATGCCCTCCGTCTTGGGAAGGTTACCCCGGCTGCGGCTTACGCCTGATAAAGCGAGAATAAGATGAAAGTAACAATCGATACGGGCGTCGCACCCTACAGCGACGCATGGGCCGGGTTTCGCGGTGAAGAATGGAAAAACGCCGTCAACGTGCGCGATTTTATTCAGCATAACTACACCCCTTATGAAGGCGACGAAGCTTTCCTCGCGCAGGCGACGCCAGCAACGACGGCGCTGTGGCAGAAGGTAATGGTCGGCATTCGTCAGGAGAATGCCACCCACGCCCCGGTAGATTTTGACACCAATATCGCCACCACCATTACGGCTCATGGGCCGGGCTATATCGACCAGGATCTGGAGACGATCGTCGGTCTGCAAACCGATAAACCGCTTAAGCGCGCCCTGCACCCGTACGGCGGGATCAACATGATCCGCAGCTCGTTCGAAGCCTACGGGCGGGAGATGGATCCGCAGTTCGAATACCTGTTTACCGACCTGCGTAAAACCCATAACCAGGGCGTATTTGACGTCTACTCGCCGGAGATGATGCGTTGTCGTAAATCCGGGGTACTGACGGGGCTGCCGGACGGCTACGGGCGCGGACGCATCATTGGCGATTACCGCCGCGTGGCGCTGTATGGCATCAGCTATCTGGTGCGCGAGCGTGAACTGCAGTTTGCCGATCTCCAGCCGAGACTGGAACGTGGTGAAGATCTTGAGGCGACGATCCGCCTGCGTGAGGAGCTGGCGGAACACAAACGTGCGCTGCTGCAGATCCAGCAGATGGCGGCGAATTATGGTTTTGATATTTCACGTCCGGCGATGAACGCCCAGGAAGCGGTGCAGTGGGTCTATTTTGCCTACCTGGCGGCGGTGAAATCCCAGAACGGCGGGGCGATGTCGCTGGGTCGCACGGCCTCGTTCCTCGATATTTACATTGAGCGCGACATGCAGGCCGGGCGGCTGAATGAAGTCCAGGCGCAGGAGCTGATCGATCACTTCATTATGAAGATCCGCATGGTGCGCTTCCTGCGCACGCCGGAGTTCGACACGCTTTTCTCCGGCGATCCGATCTGGGCGACGGAAGTGATCGGCGGGATGGGGCTGGACGGGCGCACGCTGGTGACCAAAAACAGCTTCCGCTATCTGCATACGCTGCACACCATGGGGCCTGCGCCGGAGCCTAACCTGACGATCCTCTGGTCTGAACAACTGCCGATCGCGTTCAAGAAATATGCCGCGCAGGTATCGATCGTCACCTCGTCGCTGCAGTATGAGAACGACGATCTGATGCGTGCCGACTTCAACAGCGACGACTACGCCATTGCCTGCTGCGTCAGCCCGATGGTGATCGGCAAGCAGATGCAGTTCTTCGGTGCCCGCGCCAACCTCGCCAAAACGCTGCTGTACGCGATCAACGGCGGGATGGATGAGAAGCTGAAGATCCAGGTCGGCCCGAAAACCGCGCCGCTGCTGGATGACGTGCTGGACTACGACACCGTGATGGCGAGCCTCGATCACTTTATGGACTGGCTGGCGGTGCAGTACATCAGCGCGCTGAATCTCATTCACTACATGCACGACAAGTACAGCTACGAAGCCTCGCTGATGGCGCTGCACGACCGGGACGTTTACCGCACCATGGCCTGCGGCATTGCTGGCCTGTCGGTGGCGGCGGATTCCCTGTCCGCTATTAAATATGCCACGGTGAAACCGGTGCGCGACCACACCGGTCTGGCGGTCGATTTTGTGATAGAAGGAGATTACCCGCAGTACGGCAACAACGATGACCGCGTGGACAGCATTGCCTGTGACCTGGTGGAGCGCTTTATGAAGAAAATTCAGGCACTGCCAACCTACCGCAACGCGGTACCGACTCAGTCGATCCTGACTATTACCTCCAACGTGGTTTACGGTCAGAAGACCGGCAACACGCCGGACGGACGCCGCGGCGGCACGCCGTTTGCGCCAGGCGCGAACCCGATGCACGGTCGCGACAGAAAAGGGGCTGTGGCTTCGTTAACCTCGGTCGCTAAGCTGCCGTTCACCTATGCCAAAGATGGGATCTCTTACACCTTCTCCATCGTGCCGCAGGCGCTCGGTAAAGATGAGATGGTGCGCAAAACTAACCTGGTGGGGCTGCTGGACGGCTACTTCCACCATGAAGCGGCCATTGAGGGGGGACAGCATCTTAACGTCAACGTCATGAATCGGGAGATGTTGCTGGATGCCATTGCGCACCCGGAGAATTATCCGAACCTGACGATCCGCGTTTCAGGCTATGCGGTGCGGTTTAATGCCCTGACGCGTGAGCAGCAGCAGGATGTGATCTCCAGGACGTTTACGCAATCCATCTGACGCAAGTCAGTCCTGATGCCCCCTCACCGCAGGGGGCATTTTTTTGGCCCGCTTAACATACAAAATTGTTTATATAATTACTCACACATATTCATCCGTTCTTGAAAAACAATACGCCTGCTTTTTCCTATAACAGATTGTAAGGACTGTAAGATGATGAAAATGACCCGCATTGCGTTGGCAGCTGCTTCACTGGTGGTGTGCAGTTTTACGGCGCAGGCCGCTAACGTTGAGGCCGCCCCGTCGCCCTCGCAGGATCCGCTGGTACAGCACCTGAAGCTCAGCAACGAGCAGGTTAAGAAGATTGAAGATCTGCATAAGCAACTGGAAGAAAATGTCAGCAAGATCCCGATGACGGGCGTGAAGGACGGCGCGCTGATCGACATGTTCCAGGCAGGTAAATGGGACGAAAGCACAGTGAAAAGCCAGCTTACCGCATTCAGCAAAATTGAAGAGCAGACCCGTTATTACCGCGTGAAATATTACTTCGACGTCAGCCAGGTATTGACGCCGGAGCAACGCAAGCAGATCAGAACCGATATGGCTAACGCGCTGGCTGAGTGATCCTGGAATCAATCATTTAAAATGAAAACTCACAGAATCGCTTCAATTGGATTCTGTGAGGAATGATCCTGACTTTCATGCTGATGCCCGTTCATTCCATGCATCAGCAAACTCGGTTGGAATACTCAAGTTATGGGTTAAACCTCTAATTTCAACACTCCCTTCACGATCCTGAACATCACATGAACCTTTAATGAGTGAGCCACCGTCGTCATAGAACCAAATGTGAACAGGTACGGCCATGATAAAAACTCCTTCTTTAAATCAATCTTGTATCCATTTTCCTGCTTTTACCGCTTCGGCAAACATTCTTACCGTCAATGGCTTTGATATTTGCTTAACCGGTTCTTTAGTAAACCATTTCCTGAAAAACCAGGTTTGAGTCCAGGGGAAATAATTTTCAGTGTTAACTTCGATACGATACTCTTTTTCGAATCTCTCAATGGCATATACGATATCATCCAGATCGGTGTAATCCTGTAAAACATCATCTATCCCGAGGGGAATCCGTTTACCCGTAAATGTGCCTTGTTCTGGTAAATTATCCCTGAAGAATTTTAAAACATCAGCTTCACTGTTCATCTTCACCAAATCCGGTCTTTTGGGTGAGCAATCGTATTATATCTTGAAAGCGTTTTGTAACTTATCATTGCAACATCTGCAGCAAGTATAGTTATCCCTGGTGCAGGTATCCATCGGCCAATGAACGCACCTAAGTTTTTTGTATACATTGGTTTTCTGTATTTAAAGCTTGCAAGTGTAATTGTAGGTAGTCGGTGTGGTAGCTGTACATTCAATAGATCTCGCAGGTACTTAGATGCCACAGATGTGCCTATTGTAGCCGTTTCTGGCTTTGTTCTGGTTTCAAGTATAGGTACACCAAGAATCATAGTGGCCATCATTACTGCATCCTTTAATCCGCCGAACTGTTCATCGGTGGCATTCAGAAAAATCCAAAAAAATAACTCAGATGCGGAGATGTTACATACACCTTTATAAAAGTATGTTCCATTGAGTTCTTCAACGGTGTCCATAGTATAACCAAAATCATCAGGTGGTTTGTTGAGATGTCATCCTATAAAAAACAAAGGGCTGAGAGTAGGGCATTCATTTTTATAAATTCCGCAATATTCGTTTTTTCAAGAGGGGCTACTATTTTTAAAAGTACATCATTCTTAGAAAGTCTTGGTTATTTTTTTACCAGTTCATGGGGATTTTTTCTCCCTTGCTCCGGTTAAGATTTTCTCACACCAACATTAAGTTTCTGCTGCAATCTGAATCGCAATCGCTGGAAATCGGCAACATAGTCGGCAACGCTAGCGGGACGATCTGCGACGGGGCTAACAGGCAACGAGGGGATTGTGGCGCACGATGTGGAGCAATCGAGCGCGAACCTGTGCGCGCTCGCGTGTCGTTCGATGCAGACCACGGACCGGCAGATTATTGAGATTATGGCGAGTAAGGTGTTGTGAATAGTTCCTCGCCCCTCATCCTAGCCCTCTCCCAAAGGGGAGAGGGAACCAATCGAGCCCCTCGCCCCTTTGGGGAGAGGGGTTGGGGTGAGGGGGATTTCTAAACCGGCAAATCAATCAGCAGCGCGCGCAGCGGCGTATCCGCGACCAGCGTGATATTCGCTTCATCACGAATAAACGCCCCGTCACCGCAGGTGAGCGCTTCCTTCTCTTCCGTATGCGTTACCGCATGCACCGTGCCGTGAATCGACTGCAGATAGGCGCGCGGACCGTGAAGCTGGAAGCTCGCCTGTTCACCTTTCTTCAGTTCGATATGGTGCAGCCACACCTGCTGACGCAGCTGCAGGCTATCTTTGCTGCCGTCAGGTGATGCAATCAGCTGCTGCTTATCGCCCGTCAGGTCTAGCTTTTGTACCAGCGGGTTTTCCCGCTCAGGGCAGGCGTCAAGCCACAGTTGCATGCGGGTCAGCGTTTTGTCTTTGCTGAGGTTATGCTCGCTGTAGCTGATGCCCGGCTGTGTGGAAATTAATAACGCTTCGCCAGCCTTCGCCTGGACATGATTGCCCTCGCTATCGCGGTATTCTGCCTCGCCTTCCAGGATCAGGTTCAGGATATCGACTTTCGGGTACGTACGCGGCTGGAAGGAGGCGCCCGGGGCGAGCACTTCCTGATTTAACACACGTAGTGATGCGTAACCGAGGAGTTTAGGGTCAAAGTAGTGTCCAAAGGAAAAGGTGTAGCGGGCCTGCAGCCAACCGAAATCGGCTTGTCCGCACTGTTTAGCTGTTCTTGTCGTAATCATAAACTGACCTCTCTTTACACTAAAACAATGGTAAAGGTATGGACGCTGCATTGTTAGCCAGATATTCTGCCGGGTATGTTCAAATTTCCTGAATGAGAACGAGATGGCTAAAGAGAGAGCATTGACGCTTGAGGCGCTTCGCGTCATGGACGCAATCGACCGGCGCGGCAGTTTTGCGGCGGCGGCAGATGAGCTGGGGCGCGTTCCGTCTGCGCTGAGCTACACCATGCAAAAGCTGGAGGAAGAGCTGGACGTGGTGCTGTTTGACCGCTCCGGTCATCGAACAAAATTCACCAACGTCGGGCGGATGCTGCTGGAGCGCGGCCGCGTGCTGCTGGAAGCGGCGGATAAGCTCACGACGGACGCCGAAGCACTGGCTCGTGGCTGGGAAACTCATCTGACGCTGGTGACGGAAGCCCTGGTGCCGACCGAATCGCTGTTCCCGCTGGTGGACCGTCTGGCGGCGAAGGCTAACACGCAGCTGTCGATCATCACTGAGGTGCTGGCAGGGGCGTGGGAGCGGCTGGAGACTGGCAGGGCGGACATCGTCATTGCGCCGGACATGCACTTCCGTTCCTCGTCGGAGATCAACTCGCGCAAGCTTTACAGCGTGATGAACGTCTACGTTGCCGCACCCAATCACCCAATTCACCAGGAGCCGGAGCCACTCTCTGAAGTCACTCGCGTGAAGTATCGCGGCGTGGCGGTTGCGGATACCGCACGTGAACGTCCGGTGCTGACGGTACAGCTTCTGGATAAACAGCCGCGACTCACCGTTACGTCTCTGGAAGATAAGCGCCAGGCGCTGCTGGCAGGGTTAGGCGTGGCGACGATGCCATACCCGTTTGTGGAAAAAGACATTGCGGAAGGACGGTTGCGGGTCGTAAGCCCGGAATACACCAGCGAGGTGGATATCATTATGGCATGGCGTCGTGACAGCATGGGCGAAGCCAAGTCGTGGTGTTTGCGAGAAATTCCAAAGCTCTTTGCGCACCACAATAAGTAGATCCGTAGGCCCGGTAAGCGTAAGCGCCACCGGGCTCTGATTTACACGCCGGCTTTCGGATCCGGACCAAAGCGGTTTTCGCCTGGGGTGCCGCTCTGGCAGTTGAAGATCAGAATCACGATCCAGCCCACAATCGGGATCAACAGCAGCAGTAACCACCACGCCGAACGATCGGTATCGTGCAGCCGACGGAACAGTACCGCCCACGATGGCAGCAGGACTAACAGGCCATAGATGGTGGTCAGTACGCCTTCACCGCCAGCCCGCTCCCAGCCGAGAATTTTATCCACGATGCCCAGCACCATAATCAGGACGAAGTTCACCAGAACGAACATCCAGTACTCTTTGCGGCGGGCGCGGCCACCAAATCCAATGTAGTTGCGCAGTACTTTTAAATACCAGTCCATTTTCCTTGCCTCATTAGTCAGTCAATCACTTGTTTTCTAAGCGATCGAGGTAAGGATAGATGGAGATTGTGAATTAAAAAAGGGCATCCATTGATGCCCTTAATATTTATCCAAAACGCACATCGCGCCCGTGCGGTTCATCCAGGTCCTGCCACGGCCCAATGGAGATAATGCCCGTTGGGTTAATGGTCTTGTGGCTGCGGAAATAGTGAGTGCGGATATGGTCGAAGTTGACCGTGTCGGCGATGCCCGGCATCTGGTAGATGTCGCGCAGGAAACCATACAGGTTCAGATAGTCACTGATGCGGTGCTTGTCGCACTTAAAGTGGGTGACGTAGACCGGATCAAAGCGAACCAGCGTGGTCCACAGGCGGATATCCGCTTCCGTCAGACGATCGCCCGTCAGGTAGCGGTGCTGGCCGAGGATCTGCTCCAGACGCTCAAGAGATTCAAAGACTTTTCCGACCGCTTCGTCATACGCTTCCTGACTGGTGGCAAAGCCGGCCTTGTAGACACCGTTGTTGACGTTGTCGTAAATCCAGCTGTTCAGCTCATCAATTTTATCGCGCAGCTCAACCGGATAGTAATCCCCGGCGCGGGCGCCGTGGGCATCAAATGCGGTATTGAACATGCGGATGATTTCCGCAGACTCATTGCTGACAATCGTCTGGTTTTTCTTGTCCCACAGCACTGGCACGGTCACGCGCCCGGTGTAGTGCGGGTCGGCCCGCAGGTAGAGCTGGTAAAGGAAATCATGGTGGTATAGATCGTCGCCGGTCGCGGCAGGGAAGTCACTGTCAAACGTCCAGCCGTTTTCCAGCATCAGCGGGTTCACCACGGAAACCGGAATTAAGGATTCAAGACCTTTGAGCTTGCGCACAATCAATGTGCGATGCGCCCACGGACAGGCAAGGGAGACATAAAGATGATAACGATCTTTCTCGGCCGCAAAGCCGCCTTCGCCACTTGGGCCGGGAGCCCCGTCGGCGGTGAGCCAGTTACGGAAGGCCGAAACAGAGCGCTTAAAGCGTCCACCGGTGGATTTGGTGTCATACCAGACATCCTGCCAGACGCCGTCTACGAGTTGTCCCATTCTTTTCTCCTCCGTCAGATAGCAAAAGCGAGGAGAGATCTCCTCGCTTTGTGTTCATTCAGTATAGCGTGCTTACCATTTTTTATTCAGAACGCGATCGATGCTGTATGCACCCGGGCCAGTGACGGCCAGCAGCAGGAAGCCACCCGCGATGGTCAGGTTTTTCATGAACATCAGAGAGTTCACGCCTTCCGCAAAGTTGCTGTGGAAGATAAACGCGGTCAGCACGGTGAAGCCCGCGGTAAACAGCGCGGTGGTACGGGTCAGGAAGCCGAACAGTACCGCCAGGCCGCCGCCGAACTCAAGAAGAATAGTCAATGGCAACAGGAACCCTGGAACGCCCATGGCTTCCATATACTGCTGGGTACCCGCATAACCGGTGATTTTGCCCCAACCTGCCACGATGAACAGAATTGGCATCAGAATACGTGCTACCAGTACACCAACATCTTCTAATTTTTTCATTTTACTCTCCAGGAAACCACATCAGCGGCTGAACTTTATTTGTCTGCAATTCCGGGTAGATACCGCGGTATTGCTGTCGATGGAGAGCATCATAAACGTGACGGTTGGCGATTGTTAGCAAGGAAAACTGTCAATCTTTTTCAAAGATATTGAGTAAGGGAGCGTGCGCGCTGGTGCCCTTACCCCAACCCTCTCCCACAGGGAGAGGGCGCAAAACAAAAAACGGTAACCAGGGTTACCGTTTTGCTTTTATCACCGCAGCTGCTGCTGACGAATTGTGGCTTTCACCAGACGCCAGGCGCTCCAGGCGCCAAAGCCACGCCGCGCCCAGCGGATCAGCATATTCGGATGACGAACCGTCCAGATAGCCATCACGCTACTGCCGACCAGGGCCCAGGAACGCAGGCTCAGGAAGGTGTTCCAGCCACGATCAAAGCGTCGCGTCGCATCAATCCAGTCGCGACGGCTGGCAGACAGATCCAGCCGTTGCTGCTGGATCTGGCTTAACAGATACGCTTTGCGCTTCTGACGTTCGGCTTTACCGCTCACGGCTTGTCATCCTCCAGCAGGGCGCGATCGTTAGCCAGCTCCTGACGCGTATGGCGCAGGAAAGTGGACTGGCGTGCTTTACGCAGCGTCCAGATCCCGCCAATCAGCGCCGCAACCAGCAGCACGACGGTGGTGGCAATCATCGCGTTAAGACGATACTGCGGGTCAATGGCCCAGATGATTAACACCATCAGGCTCATCAGACCAAACGCGGCGAAGAGCATGGTCAGGCCCAGCATCAGCAGCATCTGGAAGAGGTTCGCTTTCTCCTCTTCCAGCTCTACCACTGCCAGCCGGACGCGCGTTTCGGCAATGCCAACCAGCGTTGTTAATATACGCTGGCCGATGCCGAGGACGTTATTAGCAGGCCCTTGTGCGTGACGAGGATCTTCCATATCAACGACGCGTCAGAAGGACACCCAGTACCACACCGACTGCGGCACCAATCCCGACACCCGTCCATGGATTGTCACGCACGTATTCATCGGCACGGGCAGCCGCTTCGCGGGTCTGTTTTGCCAGTGCATCACCGGTTTCACCCAGGCGATAGCGGCTCTCTTTGAGTGCCTGCTCCGCTTTGCTACGCAGTTTGCTGACCTCTTCCTTTGACTTGTCAGCAGAGGAGTTCAGCACCTCTTCCAGGGTATCGGCCAGGGATTTCAGTTCAGCGCGCAGATGTTCAGACGTCGTATCTTTTGACATGATTCTCTCCTGTTGAGATTTCCGTTAACTCAATAATCGCGAGCTTCCAGCGCTTTCAGGTCGTCCTGCGCTTCTTTCAGCTTCTTCTCGCGCTTAGCAATTTTTTCCGCATCGCCTTTCTCTTTCGCTTCCTGCAGGTCGCGACGGCGTTCGGCTATCTCGTCCTTCTGTTCAGCGATTTTTTTCTGATGATCGGCACGAAGCTTGCTGTCTGTACAGTTCGCTTTCACTTCGCTCAGCGCTTTTTTAAGACCATCAACACGGTGCTGATTGTTATGCTTTTCGGCATAGCCGATCTCACGCTGAATATCCTGTTCTTTCTCCTGACAGAGAGAGTTTGCAAAGGATGCTGTGCTCAAAGAAAAAAGGGCCAGAGCCAGGGTCATGCGGAATTTCATTATCGAAACCTTCCATTGTGTTACGGCGTAAGCCGCGTTCCAGACTAATGCGGAGTACATTCGAGGGGTGCTCCGCGTACTTAAGCATAGTAAGTAAACGGGGGATTCACCAAAGTGGGTGAAAAGATTCGGAATCCTGGTAATTATCCGAACCGATGTGACGTATCGCGAATCAAGGACAGCCAGGCAGCAGGCTGGCTGTCATCTTCCTGCTGAGCGATGATATACCCGTGCGGCAGCGTACGGTCGAGAACCACTTTCGCGGCGGCACTTTGCGCACGGGAATCAAACTTAATCAGTAAAACGTCGTCCTGCGGGGTGATGCTCTTAAAGCGGATCCCGTTCGCATCAAGATGATGCCAGACAGAAAAGCCGTCAGGCACGCTCGCTCCCTGGTTTATCGGGCGAATGGCCAGCGTCGATTCCTGATGCGAAAGCGCACTCCAGGCCAGCAGCAGGGCGCTGATGACCACCAGGGCAATCGCGGCACAGGCAAAGCGGCGCAGGGCGAGCGGCGAGATAACCATCGTTAGCCTTTGGCTCCGTATTTCTTTTTCCACAGGACGACCAGCGAGCCAATCAGGCCGAAGACCAGCAGAACAACGGGCAGCAGCATCAGGCAGGACATCAGCTGGTCCTCATATTTCATGAAGACCGGGGTTTTACCCAGCGCATAGCCCAGTGTGGTCAGAATAAGCACCCACAGCAGGCCGCTCATCCAGTTAAAGAACTGGAAGCGTGTGCTGCTCAGCCCGGAAAGGCCAGCAATGGTCGGCAACAGGGTGCGTACAAAGGCGATAAAACGGCCTATCAACAGCGCTGAAAGCCCGTGTTTATGGAATAGGTGGTGCGCCCGCTGATGATAGTGCGCAGGCAGATGCGAGAGCCAGTTCTGAACGATCCGGGTATTGCCCAGCCATCTGCCCTGGATGTAGCTCACCCAGCAGCCGAGACTCGCGGCGACGGTCAGTAACAGAATGGTTTGCGGAAATGCCATCGCCCCTTTGGCACACAGCACGCCGACAAGCACCAGTAAACTGTCACCGGGCAGGAACGCAGCAGGCAGCAAACCGTTCTCGAGGAACAGGATCATAAACAAGACAAAATAGAGCATGCCAATCATGGAAGGGTTGGCCAGCGTTTCAAAATCCTGCGCCCAGAGGGCATGCAGTAGTTGGGTCAAAAGTTCCATTCAGTGTTCCTGGAAATCGGTTAACGTCACGCCTGTTATCCGGGACAAACAGCACGGCGACATTGTTGTGATTTCATTATGGTCGCTCGCGGACACATTGCGGTGTGGCCAACACTGTTCCCTGTTAATTGGCTGGTTAGCAAGCACTAACTTACAAAATAACGAAGTGAATCCAATTGTAACAAAGCCCAACGTTCTGCGTCACAGAATTTGCAGGGGCGAGTTGATTTTGGCGTAAGGCCAGGAAGTGAGCGAGGGGATTTACAAAGGCTGACACTATATATGTTTTGCTTACCCACTTAAGCCGGAAGGCGCAGCGAAGCGCCTGCCAGCAGAAATGTCATCTATTTTGCGCCACTGGAGGCCGTATCAAGATGAACAACAGGATTATCGGCAAAAAGATAGCGGTCAGCGTTAAATTCGAAGTCGTCGCTGGTTTCATTGAACAGCATCTGCTTGGTGTTTTCCAGGTGCTGCCACATCGCCAGTTTAGCGGCATGAGGGTCTTTACGGATCAGCGCCTTAAGGATTTGATCGTGATCGTCACACCAGTTGTCGACGGTACGGGAATCGATATGGTCGTGCAGTTTTTTCCAGTACGGGTTGTGAACGCGCTGAGTCCACATTTTCTCAACGATTGCCGCCAGCGCCGTATTTTGCGTGGCCAGAGCCACCTGAACGTGGAACTGCAGATCCCACTCTGAATCGCGGAAACATTTTTCCTTGCGGGCATTCTCCTGGATTTCCATCAATTTCATGATGTCCTGCTTGGTCACCTGCGTCGCCGCAAATTCGGCAATATTGCTTTCGATCAGCTGGCGAGCCTGGAGCAGCTCAAACGGACCATAGCTGGCGAATTCCAGACTTTCGTCCGCGACGGGGGAGTGTTTCGGCAGATTGGAAATCACGTGAATGCCGGAGCCTTTGCGTACCTCAACGTAGCCTTCCACTTCCAGCATGATAATCGCTTCGCGCACCACCGTGCGGCTGACGCTTTTTTCATCCGCGATAAAACGCTCGGCGGGAAGTTTGTCACCGACAAGATAGACCCCTTGCTCGATGCGATTTTTCAGCTCGGCAGCAAGTTGTTGATATAAACGACGTGGTTCGGTGATTTCCATATGCGCTCCAGGCAGGGTACGGCAGATGATTTGTTATACCACTTTTGCGTGCCACTCTCCAGATTTTGCCATTAAAAAAGCCGCTACTGAGCGGCCTTTAAATGCCCGGCGGCGCTTCGCTTGCACGGGCCTACGGGTTTTGTAGGCCGGGTAAGCGTAGCGCCACCCGGCGGAAAAATGGTTGCTAACTCTGCGTCGCCGGTTTTCCGAGAGACTCTTTCGCCAGCTCTTCTGCCGATTTGCTTTTCAGCACCGTCCAGATCACCACCGCGCCCATCAGGTCGAAGACCGCCAGTACCGCAAACAGCGGGCTGAAGCCGATGGTATCCGCCAGCGCGCCAACCACCAGCGCAAACATCGTACTTGCGGTCCAGGCGGCCATCCCGGTCAGACCGTTGGCGGTGGCCACTTCGTTACGACCAAAGACGTCAGAGGAGAGGGTGATCAGCGCGCCGGACAGGGACTGGTGCGCAAAACCGCCGATGCACAGCAGGGCGATAGCCACATATGGGCTGGTGAACAAGCCGATCATCCCCGGGCCAATCATCAACAACGCGCCCATGGTCACGACCATTTTACGGGAGACAATCAGATTCACGCCAAACCAGCGCTGGAACAGCGGTGGCAGGTAGCCGCCAACGATACAGCCCAGGTCTGCGAACAGCATTGGCATCCAGGCGAACATGGCGATCTCTTTCAGGTTAAAGCCGTAGACTTTAAACATGAACAGTGGGATCCAGGCGTTAAAGGTACCCCAGGCGGGTTCCGCGAGGAAACGCGGCAGGGCGATACCCCAGAACTGACGGGTGCCCAGGATCTGCCAGACGGTCATTTTCTTGCCGTTGTTGGTCTGATGCTGCGCTTCCTGACCACCAATGATGTAGTCACGCTCTTCGTCAGACAGTTTTTTCTGGTCACGCGGGTGCTTATAGAACAGCAGCCACGCTATTGCCCAGGCAAAGCTCAGCACGCCAGAGATGATAAACGCCATCTGCCAGCTGTGCATTACGATAGCCCACACCACCAGCGGCGGCGCAATCATCGCCCCGATGGACGAGCCCACATTGAAATAACCGACCGCAATCGAACGCTCTTTTGCCGGGAACCACTCCGAGCTGGCTTTCAGCCCGGCAGGGATCATCGCGGCTTCCGCGGCACCCACCGCGCCGCGTGCCAGCGCCAGACCGCCCCAGCTGCCTGCCAGCGCCGTTGCCCCGCAGAACACCGCCCAGGCGATGGCGAAGAAGGCATAACCGATTTTGGTCCCGAGAATATCCAGCACATAGCCTGCCACCGGCTGCATGATGGTATACGCCGCGGAATAAGCGGCAATGATGTAGGAGTATTGCTGCGTGGAGATATGCAGCTCTTCCATTAACGTTGGCGCTGCTGCTGCCACGGTGTTACGCGTCAGGTAGCCCAGCACGGTGCCTAACGTCACCAGCGCGATCATATACCAACGTAACCCTTTAATTTTACGCATCTAAAACCTCATCGTTATGTTATGTCCGCGCCAGAGCACGGCAACCGCTCAACCGTTGCCGGGAGCCGTTGTGTAACGGGAGGGGCGTAGCCGGGAACAGCTCCCGGAACGGCCCGAACCTTGCCATAAGTAAGCGTGCATAAGTCGGTATCCGTACCGTTAAACCCGATGTCTCTCACACCGGTAATGCATTCCGTCGGCTAAGTGTTTGCGACGGCGAAAAGATAACTTGTCATACAACTTTAAAAGGTGAGTGACATCACAAATGTATGATTATTTGTGGGGACATTCGTCGCTGCGGGCAAAGCCAGTAATGGCGCGGCCTGCAGCAGGGTTTGTTCCAGTGAGGGGAATGAATTTGTTGGCGTTTATTGATCTCACTCACGAAAAAAGGTTCGGTGGGTGGAAATTGGTGTGATAACTTTGCAGCATATGAACATACGCTTTCTGACGCTCCCGTAATGAGGAAGACGATAATGACGCCGTTTATGACTGAAGATTTTCTGTTAGATACCGAATTTGCCCGCCGCCTGTACCACGACTACGCCAAAGACCAGCCAATTTTCGACTACCACTGCCATTTACCGCCGCAGCAGGTTGCCGAAAATTACCGTTTCAAAAACCTGTATGACATCTGGCTGAAAGGTGACCATTACAAATGGCGCGCCATGCGCACCAACGGCGTGGCTGAACGCCTGTGTACCGGCGACGCCACTGACCGCGAGAAGTTTGACGCCTGGGCGGCGACCGTTCCGCACACCATCGGCAACCCGTTATTCCACTGGACGCACCTTGAGCTCCGCCGTCCGTTTGGTATCTCCGGAACACTGCTCTCTCCAGCGACCGCGGATGAGATCTGGGATCGGTGTAATGCGCTGCTGGCGCAGGATAACTTCTCCGCGCGCGGCATCATGAAGCAGATGAACGTAAAAATGGTGGGCACCACCGACGATCCGATTGACGCTCTCGAACACCATGCGGCCATCGCCAAAGACAGCGCGTTTGACATCAAAGTGTTGCCAAGCTGGCGCCCGGATAAAGCTTTTAATATCGAACAGGCCACATTTAAGGATTACATGGCAAAGCTGGCCGAGGTTTCTGATACCGACATCCGTCGTTTCGCAGACCTGCAAACCGCGCTGACCAAACGGCTGAATCACTTCGCGGCGCACGGCTGTAAAGTGTCTGACCATGCGCTGGATGTGGTGCTGTTCGCGGAATCAAACGAAGCCGAGCTGGACAGCATTCTGGCGCGTCGTCTTTCCGGTGAGTCCCTGAGCGAGCATGAAGTGGCGCAGTTCAAAACGGCGGTACTGGTGTTCCTCGGCGCAGAATATGCCCGTCGCGGCTGGGTACAGCAGTACCATATCGGCGCGCTGCGTAATAACAACCAGCGCCAGTTTACGCTGCTGGGCGCGGATGTGGGCTTCGACTCCATCAACGACCGTCCGCTGGCTGAAGCGCTGTCTAAGCTGCTGAGCAAGCAGAACGAACAAAATCTGCTGCCAAAAACCATTCTCTACTGCCTGAACCCGCGCGATAACGAAGTGCTGGGCACCATGGTCGGCAACTTCCAGGGTGAAGGGATGCCGGGCAAGATGCAGTTCGGTTCCGGGTGGTGGTTCAACGACCAGAAAGACGGTATGGAGCGTCAAATGACGCAGCTGGCGCAGCTTGGCCTGTTAAGCCGCTTTGTCGGCATGCTGACCGACAGCCGCAGCTTCCTGTCCTATACCCGCCATGAATACTTCCGCCGCATCCTGTGCCAGATGATTGGCCGCTGGGTACACGCAGGCGAAGCGCCGGCGGATATCCAGCTGCTGGGCGAAATGGTGAAAAACATCTGCTTTAACAATGCGCGCGACTACTTCGCCATTGAACTGAACTAAGGCCGTTTGAGGTTGATATGCAATACATCAAAATCCATTCGCTGGATAACGTGGCCGTCGCGCTGACGGATCTCGCTGAAGGCGACGTGGTGACCGTTGATAACCAGAGCGTCACCCTGCGTCAGGCGATTGCTCGCGGACATAAGTTTGCCGTGAAGCCTCTCGCCAAAGGGGACAACGTCGTGAAGTACGGTCTGCCGATTGGGCATGCGTTAGCGGATATTGAGCCGGGTGAACATCTTCATTCCCACAATACCCGCACCAATCTTAGCGATCTGGACGAGTACAGCTATCAACCTGATCTACCCGCAGAAAGCGTTCAGGCGGCGGATCGCGAGGTGCAGGTCTACCGTCGCGCCAATGGCGAGGTGGGGATCCGCAACGAGCTGTGGATCCTCCCGACCGTCGGCTGCGTCAATGGGATTGCGCGTCAGATCCAGACGCGCTTTCTGAAAGAAACCAATAATGCCGAAGGCACTGACGGGGTGCATCTCTTCAGCCATACCTACGGCTGCTCCCAGCTGGGTGACGACCATATCAATACCCGTACCATGCTGCAAAACATGGTGCGTCATCCGAATGCGGGTGCGGTGCTGGTGATCGGCCTCGGCTGCGAGAACAACCAGGTGGACGCCTTCCGCGAGACGCTGGGTGAGTTTGACCCTGAGCGCGTGCATTTTATGGTGTGTCAGCATCAGGATGACGAGGTGGAAGCAGGCGTTGAGCAGCTTCATCAGCTTTATGAGGTGATGCGACATGACAAGCGCGAGCCGGGCAAACTGAGCGAGCTGAAATTTGGTCTGGAATGCGGCGGGTCCGATGGCCTGTCCGGTATCACCGCCAACCCGATGCTGGGCCGTTTCTCGGACTACGTGATCGCCAACGGCGGCACGACGGTGCTGACCGAAGTGCCGGAGATGTTCGGTGCAGAGCGTATTCTGATGAGCCACTGCCGTGACGAAGCGACGTTTGAGAAGACCGTCACCATGGTGAATGACTTCAAACAGTACTTCATCGCCCATAACCAGCCGATTTATGAGAACCCGTCGCCGGGTAATAAAGCGGGCGGGATCACCACGCTTGAAGAGAAATCCCTCGGCTGCACCCAGAAAGCGGGCGCGAGCCAGGTCGTCGATGTGCTGCGCTACGGCGAGCGCCTGAAAACGCATGGTCTCAACCTGCTGAGCGCCCCCGGAAACGATGCGGTCGCCACCAGCGCACTGGCCGGCGCAGGCTGCCATATGGTGCTGTTCAGCACTGGCCGCGGCACGCCGTACGGCGGTTTTGTACCGACGGTGAAAATCGCCACCAACAGCGAGCTGGCGGCGAAGAAAAAACACTGGATCGACTTTGATGCCGGACAGCTGATTCACGGTAAAGCGATGCCTGAGCTACTGGCGGAGTTTGTGGACAGCATTGTGGAATTTGCTAACGGCAAGCAGACCTGTAACGAGAAGAACGATTTCCGCGAGCTGGCGATCTTTAAGAGTGGTGTGACGCTGTAATCGGTGCGGCCTGATGCCCTCACCCTGACCCTCTCCCACGGGGAGAGGGTACAAACACTAAAAACGGCAACCTCAGGGTTGCCGTTTTGCTGTTAACCTCGCAGGGCGTTCTTCGCTAAACGGGCGTCTTCCGCCTGACAGGCCGCCGCGGTAAACAGCACGTCGGTAGAGGAGTTCAGCGCGGTTTCGCAGGAGTCCTGCAGCACGCCGATGATAAAGCCGACGGCTACGACCTGCATGGCGATCTCGTTCGGGATACCGAACATATTGCACGCCAGCGGGATCAGCAGCAGCGAACCGCCCGCCACGCCGGATGCGCCACAGGCGCACAGCGACGCCACGACGCTCAGCAGCAATGCGGTTGGCAGATCTACCGGAATACCCAGCGTATGCACCGCCGCCAGAGTCAGTACAGTGATCGTAATCGCCGCACCCGCCATATTCACGGTTGCGCCCAGCGGGATCGACACGGAATAGGTATCGCGGTCCAGGTTCAGCTTCTCCGCCAGCGCCATGTTCACCGGAATATTTGCCGCAGAGCTGCGGGTGAAGAAGGCATAGACGCCGCTCTCACGCAGGCAGGTCAGCACCAGCGGATACGGGTTGCGGCGGATCTGCCAGAACACCAGCAGCGGGTTGATCACCAGCGCCACCAGCAGCATGCAGCCGATCAGCACAACCAGCAGCTGGGCATAGCCCCACAGCGCGTCAAAACCGGTGGTCGTCAGCGTGGAGGAGACCAGACCGAAAATCCCGACTGGCGCAAAGCGAATCACCAGTTTGACCATAAAGGTCACGGCGTTCGACAGATCGTTTACCAGGTTTTTGGTGGTCTCATTACCGTGACGCAGCGCGAAGCCCAGACCAATCGCCCAGACCAGAATACCTATGTAGTTGCCGCTCATCAGCGCCGTGACAGGGTTAGAAACCATGCTCATCAGCAGACCGCGAAGCACTTCCACAATTCCTGAGGGTGGTGTGATCTCACCGGCGGCGCTGGTCAGATGCAGCGTGGACGGGAACAGGAAGCTAAATACAACGGCGGTTAATGCCGCCGAGAAGGTTCCCAGAACATACAGGAACAGAATAGGGCGAATGTTGGTTTTTTGTCCGTGTTGATGGTTGGCGATAGATGCCATCACCAGCATCAGAACCAGTACCGGCGCGACGGCTTTCAGGGCGCCAACGAACAGTGTCCCAAGTAGCCCCGTAGCTTCCGCGGCAGGTTTTGAGACCATCGCCAGCAGAATACCCAGCACCAGCCCGACCAGAATTTGTTTTACGAGGCTGCCCTGCGCCAGGCGCGCGAACAGACCGCTAGATTGTGTGCTCATACGTTATTCCTGAGTGAAATTGCGTTCCATCCTGGATGTGCTCTAAGTCACATTTATGTCCGGATGTAAGAAAATGTTTGCCAGGTCGAGTATAGGGAATGCGCGAAAGGAGGGAAGCGTAAAATGCTGGATTTTACGTGTTGTGTCATGTTTTTTAACTATTGATTAACGAAAGTGCCGGGTGGCGCTGCGCTTGCCCGGCCTACGGGGTGACGTTGTAGGCCCGGTAAGCGCAGCGCCACCGGGCAAAACGCACTAAGCCTGCTGCTTCTTATCGTGCTGGCGGTTAACCCAGGTATTGATAATCAGCGTCACGATCAGAATGCCAAACACCACGCCGAGCGAGATGGCGATTGGGATATGGTAGAAATCGACGATCAGCATCTTGATACCGATAAACACCAGGATCACCGACAGGCCGTACTTCAGCATTGAGAAGCGCTCCGCCGCGCCTGCCAGCAGGAAGTACATGGCGCGCAGACCGAGGATCGCAAACAGGTTTGAGGTCAGCACGATGAACGGGTCGGTGGTCACCGCGAAAATAGCCGGGATACTGTCCACGGCGAAAATCACGTCGCTCAGCTCAACCAGAATCAGCACCAGCAGCAGCGGGGTGGCAAACAGCAGGCCGTTCTTGCGCACGAAGAAGTGCTCGTTCTCGATCCTGTCGGTCATGCGCAGATGTCCACGGATCCACTTCACCAGCGGACGATCGCCAATCGCGGAGCCGTCCTCTTTCGCCAGCGCCATTTTGACCCCGGTAAACAGCAGGAACGCGCCGAAGACGTACAGCAGCCATTCGAACTGGGTAATCAGCCAGCTACCGGCGAAGATCATAATGGTACGCAGAACAATCGCGCCCAGCACGCCGTACACCAGCACGCGGCGCTGCAGGGCAGCAGGTACGGCAAAGTAGCTGAACAGCATCAGCCAGACGAAGACGTTATCGACTGCCAGCGCTTTTTCAATCAGATAACCGGTGAGGAAGGCGAGCGCCTGAGGATCGGCCACTGCCCGGCCCTCGGTGGAGGCCAGATACCACCAGAAGGCGGCGCAGAAGAGCAGAGAGAGGGTAACCCACACCAGCGACCAGACGGCGGCCTGTTTCATGGTCATACCGTGCTCGCCGCGACGCCCCTGCAAAAAGAGGTCGATCGCCAGCATGATGAGCACGATAACCGCGAATCCGCCCCACAACATTGGAGTGCCGACAGAATGCATACTATTTTCCTTACACATAAAAAACAAAAACGGCTATGGTCAGAAGACGATAGCCGTTAGCTTTTTATGCATAGACCTCGCCTTCCGGCAAGGTCTCACTTACAACCACGAGGGTTGCCCGGCGACCGGATGCGATTTTGCACGCATCGTAATGACGATCCACCGGCGAAGAAGTTACTCCCCTTTGCAGGTAACAAAATATGTCAGACCATTGGTTTCGTCAATGGTCTGCGCCGTTTCATTACACAGCTTTACGCGATAGCGTTCGCGCTCACGCCGTCTGCCGGGAACACCACGCCGGTCTGACGGCGGATCTCCGTTTGCAGTTTCGACGTGCTGCGGCTCACCGCGAGCCCCGGGTGATTCACTTCGTTGTCTTCCACCAGGCGGGCGAAGACCTCTGCCTCATAGAGCATAGTGTTTATATGCTGAGGCTGCGTCAGCTCCTGCGATTTACCGCCGCGCGGCACAAAGCTGACCTTCTGGCACTCTGAGATCTTCTCGATAACCAGCGACCCGGCTTCGCCCTGAATTTCGCTCGGCAGGACGGAATCGCTGACTTTGGAGTGCTGCAGCGTGACGCTGAAATCACCGTAATCCAGCACCACTAACCCGTGTGCATCCACGCCGCTCTCCAGCAGGCTGGCCTGAGCCCTTACGCTGTGCGGCTCGCCCCACAGCGCCACGGCGGAGGCCAGGCAGTAAAAACCGATATCCATAATCGAGCCGTTCGAGAAGGCCGGGTTAAAGGTGTTCGGGTTCTCGCCGTCCAGGTAGCGCTGGTAGCGCGACGAATACTGGCAGTAGTTGATAAAGGCTTTACGCATCTTGCCAATTTTCGGCAGCGACTGCTGCAGCAGCAGGAAGTTTGGCAGGCTGGCGGTTTTGAACGCTTCGAACAGCACCACCTGGTTTTCGCGGGCCAGCGCGATGGCGGCTTCCACTTCATCGATGTTCGACGCCAGCGGCTTCTCGCAAATCACATGCTTTTTATGGCTGAGGAACAGCTTCGTTTGCGGGAAGTGCAGAGAGTTCGGGCTGGCGATATACACCGCGTCAATGGCGTCGCTTTGCGCCATGTCATCAAGCGAGGTGAAGAGATGCTCAACGAGGTAGTCGTTGGCAAAGCTCTGCGCCTGCTCAAGGCTGCGGGAATAGACTGCGGTAAGTTTAAGTTTGCCGGTTTCGTGGGCGGCGTCGACGAACTGGCGCGTGATCCAGTTCGTACCAATGACTGCGAAACGTATCATAAACGTTTACGTACTCCGTAGCGGGGAAACTTTAGCCACTGTAGCACGTCATCATGACAATTCGCGTGCGCTACTGCGCATTACCTTTTAACGATAAATGCGTCAGCCACAGACGGGTATCAAACTCCAGCTGGTGGTACTGCGGCTCCATGTGGCAGCACAGGGAGTAAAACGCTTTGTCGTGTTCTTTCTCTTTCAGGTGCGCCAGTTCGTGCACCACGATCATTCGCAGGAAGGCTTCCGGCGCGTTGCGGAAAACCGTCGCGACGCGGATCTCGGCTTTCGCTTTCAGCTTGCCGCCCTGCACGCGGGAGATGGCGGTGTGCAGGCCGAGCGCGTTTTTCAGCACATGGATCTTGTTGTCGTACATCACCTTATTGATCGGCGGCGCGCTCTTCAGATACCGGTTTTTCAGATCCTGCGTATACTGCCAGAGGGCTTTATCGGTCGCGACATCGTGCGTGCCGGGGTAGCGTTTTTCCAGCACGGCACCCAGTTTCTGCTCGGCAATTAACGTGCGGACCTGGGAAAGCAGATGCTCCGGGTAGCCCTGGAGATAAGTCAGCTGGTTCATCAAAACCCCAAAATAAGTTGAAAACGGGTATACTCACGCACCCTTTTCAGGGATAACGCCGAAATTTTACCATTCAGGAGGGCCGATGAGCCACTTAGACAACGGTTTCCGTTCACTCAACCTTAAACGTTTCCCGGAGACGGACGACGTTAACCCGCTTCAGGCGTGGGAAGCGGCGGATGAGTATCTGCTGCAGCAGTTGGATGAGACTGAAATCCGCGGCCCGGTTTTGATCCTGAATGATGCCTTTGGCGCACTGGGCTGTGCGCTGGCGGAACACGCGCCGTACAGCATCGGCGATTCTTACTTAAGCGAGCTGGCGACGCGTGAAAACCTGCGCCATAACGACATCGAAGAGTCCAGCGTGAAGTTCCTCGACAGCACCGCGGACTACCCGCAGGCGCCTGGCGTGGTACTCATTAAAGTGCCAAAAACCATGGCGCTGCTGGAGCAACAGCTGCGTGCGCTGCGTAAGGTCGTGACGCCAGAAACCCGCATCATCGCGGGTGCCAAAGCGCGCGATATTCACACTTCGACGCTGGAGCTGTTTGAGAAAGTCCTTGGGACAACCACCACGACGCTGGCATGGAAAAAAGCGCGGCTGATCAACTGTACGTTCAGCGCGCCCGATCTGGCCGACGCGCCGGACACGCTGAGCTGGAAGATGGAAGGGACCGACTGGACCATCCACAACCACGCGAACGTCTTCTCCCGCACCGGTCTGGATATCGGGGCGCGTTTCTTTATTGAGCATCTGCCGGAAAATCTGGAAGGGGAGATTGTCGATCTGGGCTGCGGTAACGGTGTGATTGGCCTGACGCTGCTGGCGAAGAATCCGGAGGCCAGCGTGGTGTTCAGCGACGAATCGCCAATGGCGGTGGCCTCCAGCCGTCTGAACGTGGAAACCAACCTGCCAGAGGCGCTGGACCGCTGCGAGTTTATGATCAACAACGCGCTGTCCGGCGTAGAGCCGTTCCGCTTCAACGCGGTGTTCTGTAACCCGCCGTTCCACCAGAAGCATGCCCTGACGGATAACGTCGCCTGGGAGATGTTCCACCACGCGCGCCGCTGTCTGAAGATCAACGGCGAGCTGTACATCGTTGCCAACCGCCATCTGGACTACTTCCACAAGCTGAAGAAGATTTTCGGTAACTGCGTCACCATCGCGACCAACAACAAGTTTGTGGTGCTGAAATCAGTGAAGCTGGGGCGTCGTCGTTAAGATTGTTTTGCCTGGCGGCGCTGCGCTTGCACAGGCCTACGGTTTTGTAGGCCCGGTAAGCGCAGCGCCACCGGGCAAGAAATCAAATCGCTAAAGCCAATGTCGTCCCCTGCGCAATCGCCCGCCGCGCATCCAGCTCCATCGCCACATCACACCCGCCGATTAAGTGCACCGTTTTCCCGGCGTCACGCAGCGGATCCGCCAGATCGCGCTTCGGCTCCTGGCCGGCGCACAAAATGACATGATCCACGCGCAGCAGCTGCGGCTCACCGCCGATCGTGACGTGCAGGCCCTCATCGTCGATCTTCTGGTAACTCACCGCCGGGATCATCTTCACCCCACGCGAGAGCAGGGTGGCGCGGTGGATCCAGCCGGTGGTTTTCCCCAGCCCTTCGCCCGGCTTACTCGCTTTGCGCTGCAGCATCACGATCTTTCGTGGGCTTTTCGGCAACTGTGGCCCTTCCGGACGCAGGCCGCCGGACTGGTTCAGGCTGGTGTCGATCCCCCATTCCACGCAAAATTCGGCAATATTCTGGCTGGTGGCCTCGCCCGGCTGGCTTAAGTACATGGCGGTATCAAAGCCGATCCCACCGCAGCCGATAATCGCCACTTTCTCCCCAACCGGTGCTTTGTCACGCAGCACGTCGAGATAGCTCAGGACCTTCGGATGATCGATACCCGCGATCGCAGGCGTGCGTGGGGCGATCCCGCTCGCCAGGATCACCTCGTCGAACGCCAGCAGATCGGCCGCTTTTACCCACTGATTGAGCCGCAGATCCACGCCCGTCAGGTCGATCATCCGACGGTAGTAGCGCAGGGTTTCATAGAACTCCTCTTTGCCGGGGATCTGTTTGGCGATATTAAACTGCCCGCCAATTTCACCGGCGGCATCAAACAGTGTCACGCTGTGCCCGCGCGAGGCGGCATTAACCGCAAACGCCAGGCCCGCAGGGCCTGCACCCACAACCGCCAGGCGTTTTTTGTTGACCGCCGGAATGACCGGCATTTTGGTTTCATGGCAGGCGCGCGGGTTGACGAGACAGGAGGTGACCTTGCCGACGAAGATCTGATCAAGACAGGCCTGGTTACAGCCGATGCAGGTGTTGATCTCATCCGCACGGCCGCTTTGCGCTTTGGACAGCAGTTCGGCATCGGCCAGGAACGGCCGCGCCATGGAGACCATATCGGCATCCCCGCGTGATATCACATCGTCCGCCACCTGCGGGTCGTTAATACGGTTGGTGGTGACCAGCGGAACAGAGACTTTCCCTTTCAGCTTGCGCGTCACCCAACTGAACGCCGCACGCGGTACCGGGGTGGCGATGGTCGGGATACGCGCCTCGTGCCAGCCAATACCGGTGTTAATAAGGGTGGCACCGGCGGCTTCAATCGCCTGCGCCAGCTGCACGGTTTCGTCGAAGGTGCCGCCGCCCTCCACCAGGTCGAGCATCGACAGGCGGAAAATAATAATAAAATCAGCCCCCGCACGTTCGCGCACCGCGCGTACCACCTCCACGGCAAAGCGCATGCGGCGGGCATAGTCGCCGCCCCATTCGTCGTCACGCTGGTTGGTGCGCGCGGCGAGGAACTCGTTAATCAGATAGCCTTCGGAGCCCATGACCTCGACGCCGTCATAACCCGCTTCACGGGCCAGCGCGGCGCAGCGTGCGAAGTCGTCAATCAGCGCCAGGATCTCGTCGTGGCTGAGGGCATGGGGCGTGAAACGGTTAATCGGCGCCTGAATGGCGGAGGGGGCCACCAGATTCGGCTGGTAGCTGTAGCGCCCGGTGTGGAGGATTTGCAGGGCGATTTTGCCGCCCTCACGGTGTACCGCGTCGGTCACCATGCGGTGGTGCGGCAGCTGTGACGCATCGTTTAACACCGCGCCGCCCTCCATGCCGACGCCGGAAGGGGCAGGAGCCACGCCGCCGGTGACAATCAGCGCCACCCCGTGGCGCGCGCGCTCGGCATAGAAGGCCGCCAGACGCTCGGCCCCGTCCGGATGCTCCTCCAGCCCGGTGTGCATCGAGCCCATCAGCACGCGGTTTTTGAGGGTGGTGAACCCCAGATCCAGGGGGGCGAATAACGACGGGTAGCGGCTCATAGTCTCTTCCAGTGTAAAATTATTGTTATGTGGTCGGATGAGTTACTAATTTAGCCAGCGTCAGCAGAAAGGTAAAAGCGGGATCGAATGATTGTGATAGATCTCAAAGAACTTCGCCCCTCACCCTAACCCTCTCCCCAAAGGGGAGAGGGGGCTGGCCGGTGCGGTCTTAATGTATTGGCTCGATCTGGTTTTCTCCCTCGCCCCTTTGGGGAGAGGGACGGGGTGAGGGGGATGCCCGCACCAGCCCCGGCGCCTGCCACATCGACGTCGTCAGCCCGCTGTCCACCAGCCCAAGCTGGTCGGCGTATACCGCCTGCCATTTCTGCATCATGCCGTCGTAGAGCTCGCGATGCTGTGGGTTCGGCGTGAACTCGCGGCTCCATTTCACCAGCCGCTCGCCCGTCGAGGCCATATCCGCAAACAGTCCCGCGCCTGTTCCGGCCGCGATCGCGCAGCCCAGCGCCGTGGCTTCTTTCACTTCCGGCACGCGCACCGGCAGGCCGGTAACGTCGCTTAAAATCTGGCTCCACAGGGCACCTTTTGACCCGCCGCCCGCGAAGACGAGGCTCTCAAACGTCACGCCGGAAAAGCGGGATATCTGCGCCAGGTTACAGGCCGAGACAATCGCCGCGTTCTCTTCCAGCGCGCGGAATAGCGTCGCTTTGTTGCACTTTTCCGGGTCGATGGAGAGGTTAATAAACGACGGTGCAGCGTGGTACCACTGCTTAAAATGCATCGCGTCGGAGAAGATCGGCATCACCCCGTGGGAACCTGCCGGCACGCGGCTGGCCATCTCTTCCAGCAGGGAATAGGTGTCCATCCCCATCCGTTCGGCAATCAGTTTTTCCTCGGCACAAAAGGCGTCGCGGAACCAGCGCATGGTCAGCCCGGTAAAGAAGCTGATCGACTCCGCCTGCGCCATGCCGGGGATGACGTGCGGGTTCACGCGGATGTTCATTTCAGGATCGGTGCGTACCTGCGGCAGGTTGACCACCTGCTGCCAGAAGGTGCCGCCCAGCACCGCCGTCTGCCCGGCGCGTACCACGCCCAGCCCCAGACAGCCCAGCTGCACGTCACCGCCGCCCATCACCACCGGGGTCCCTTCGCGCAGTCCGCTCTGCTGCGCGGCGTCATGGGTGATGGCCCCCAGCACGGTGCCGGTCTCTTTCACCGGCGAGAGGATATCGGCCCGCAGCCCGGCCATGTCCAGCAGCGCCGGACGCCAGTCGCGGGAGAAGAGATCCAGCATGCCGGTGGTGCCCGCGTTGGAGGGGTCAACGGCCAGCTCGCCGGAGAGTTTCGCCGCCAGCCAGTCGCTGATCATGGTGATGGTTGCGGCCTTGCGGTAGATGTCCGGACGATGGTGCGCCAGCCACAGCAGGCGCGGCATCGCGCTCAGGGCCAGGGTCTGGCCGGAAACGTCGTACACTTCGGATTCAAAACGATCGTCGTGGATCTCTTTGAGCTCCGCCACCTCGCAGCTGGCGCGGGCGTCAACGTTGGCGCAGGCCCAGATGGCCTCGCCGTTGCGGTCATACAGCACAATCCCTTCGCGCATTGAGCAGCAGGCGACGGACTGAATATCCCCCGCGCTCAGGCCCGCTTGCGCCAGCGCCTGATGAATACACCGGCAGGTCAGCCGCCAGTTGGTGTCGAGGTCAAACTCCATCGAGCCCGGCACATTTTCCACGCTCAGGTGCTTCCACTCGGCCTGACCAACGGCAATCTGGTTGCCCTGTAAATCGAAAATAACGGCGCGAACGCTGCCTGTCCCTGCATCTAACGCTAAAAGGTAACTCATGAGCTTGCCTCGTTGTTAGCGCAGGGCGACTCTTATCCGGCCAGAGCCAGCACCGCGCGGGCTGTCGTCTCTTCCGTCACCAGGCCATTGATACGGCGACCTTTCAGTGCGGCATTAATCGCATCGGCTTTTTCAACACCGCCGGCTACGCCAACGATGGTGGGCAGCTGCGCCAGTTCATCCAGCGTGACGCCCAGTAATTCTTTATGGATCTCCAGCTCCTCGACGCATTCTCCTTCGGCATTGAGGAAATAACCGAGAATGTCGCCGACCGCGCCTTTACGGGCGTACATCAGCTGTTCGCCCTCGCTGATATAGCCGGAGCGCAGTATCGTTGCGTCACGGCGCTGGTTCACCGAACCAATGCCGACCACCGCCACGTCGGCTGCGGTCGCGGCGAGGATCACGTCCCGCACGCTGGTTTCGCGTTTTAAGATCCCGGCAACTTCTGCGGATGACACGCGCAGCGGGGCGGGGATCATGCTGACGCTGCAGGCGGCGTCCAACTGGCCGATTCCGGTCATATACGGCCCCACGCCACCGGAAAGGGTGACCAGGCGGATCTGCTGTGAGCTGATAAAGCCGCTCAGGTGCTGCAGGCTGCTCATGGTGGTTTCACCAAATCCCACCGCTAACAGCTGGCCGGGTTCCAGCACGCCCATCAGTGACTGCGCAGCGCCAATGCCTAACCGCACACTCATCGGCGGGGTATTCAGGGCAGGCAGTACGCGCACCAGCTTCAGGCCAAAGCGCTGTTGTAGCTCGGTTTCCAGCGCCAGACAGCCCTCGTAGCGGGAATTGATCTGCACCCTGATCACCCCGGACTGACGCCCCTTCTCCAGCAGGCGGGAGATTTTAAGCCGCGGCAGGCCAAGCCGTTCGCCAATGTCATTCTGGGTCAGCCCGTCGTGGTAGTAACACCAGGCCACGCGGGCCACCAGCTCCTCTTCCGCCAGTGCCAGCCCGACAAACCGTCCTTCTTCCGCAGTGCGTTTATCGCTCATAGTTGAACTCTTATAAAAATTTAGATCATATGTTCGCGTTGGCGCGCGAGGAAAATGTGAGCCACGCGACAAAACGGATCTTTATGGTGCTTTCTGTTTAATCTGGATCTTAATCGATAAAACTGTGATCCCTGCACGGTTGTAAATATAGTTCACCGTCTACGCTTTTGAACATTATTAAATCTAAAAATCATTTGTTCAATAGCGGAGCGATGATGACCCCACTTCTTAAAGCGCGCGATATCTGCAAGCAGTTCTCCGGTGTGCCGGTTCTGAAAGGCATTGATTTCACACTGCTTGCGGGTCAGGTACATGCGCTGATGGGCGGTAACGGTGCGGGAAAATCGACGCTGATGAAGATCATCGCTGGGGTTGAGACGCCGGACAGCGGTGAACTTTGTGTCGGGGAGCAATCATATGCGCGGCTCTCCCCGGTGCAGGCGCACTCGTTAGGCATCTATCTGGTGCCGCAGGAGCCGCTGCTGTTCCCCAACCTGACGGTGAGGGAGAACATCCTTTTCCGCCTGCCGCGCGAACGGGATCTGGAAAAGCGGCTGGCCGATAAGCTCCAGCAGCTGCAGTGCCAGCTTAACCTCGACGCCACCGCCAGCACCCTGGAAGTGGCGGATCAGCAGATGGTGGAGATCCTGCGTGGATTAATGCGCAACGCCAGGATCCTGATCCTTGATGAACCCACGGCCTCGCTCACGCCCGGCGAAACCGAGCGCCTGTTCCGGCAGATCCGTGCCCTTCAGGATCTCGGCGTCGGGATTGTCTTTATCTCCCACAAGCTGCCGGAGATCCGCATGCTTTCGAGCCACGTCTCGGTGATGCGCGACGGTGCGGTGGTACTGAGCGGCGAAACGGCGCAGTTCGACGATAACGCCCTGATCGCAGCCATGACGCCGGTGAGCCGGGAGAAAGGCTTAAGCGATGCGCAAAAACTGTGGCTGGCGCTGCCGGGCAATCGCCGTACCCAGCCGCAGGACTTTCCGGTGCTGCGGGTGGACTCACTCACCGGGGAGGGGTTTATCGATCTGAGCCTTGAGATCTACGCGGGAGAGATCGTCGGTCTGGCCGGGCTGGTGGGATCCGGGCGCACCGAGTTTGCCGAAACCCTCTACGGCCTGCGCCCGGTGCGCGGCGGGCGGGTCTGGCTGGAGAATCAGGAGATCACTCACGAGTGCGTGGGCGCACGGCTGGACAAAGGCCTGGTCTACCTGCCGGAGGACAGGCAGGTATCCGGTTTGTTCCTGGATGCGCCGGTTCGCTGGAACACGGTGGCCCTGAACGAGCCGTCTCTCTGGCAGCAGCGCAAGCGGGAGTCTGCGGTGGTGGAACGCTACCACCGGGCGCTCGGGATCAAGCTCAACCATGCGGATCAACCCGTGCGCACCCTCTCCGGCGGCAACCAGCAGAAGGTGCTGCTGGCGCGCTGTCTTGAAGCCAATCCATTATTGCTGATCGTCGATGAGCCCACGCGCGGCGTGGACGTGGCGGCGCGGGCCGATATCTATCAGCTGCTCAAAAGCGTGGCGGCGCAGAACGTGGCGGTGCTGATGATCTCAAGCGATCTCGATGAGTTTCCAGGCCTCGCCGATCGCGTGCTGGTGATGCACCAGGGCGTGCTCAGCGGCGAACTGCCACGCCATGCCGTCAGCCTGGATCGCATGATGGCGCTGGCGTTCGGAGGACAATCATGAAGACGTTACTGAAAAATCGTGAGCTGAGCGCCTTTCTCGCCATTCTGGCGCTGTTTGTCGTGCTGGTGGCGCTTAATCCAGCGTACCTGAGCCTTCAGACGCTGGGGATGATCTTCGCCAGCGCGCAAATCCTGATCCTGCTGGCGCTCGGTGCCGCGCTGGTGATGCTGACCCGCAATATTGATGTCTCCGTGGGCTCTACCGTCGGGCTGTCGGCGATTGCCGTCGGCGTGGCGCTCAACAGCGGATACAGCCTGCCGGTGGCAATGCTCTTTGCCCTGTCCGTTGGGGCGCTGGCGGGGGCGTTCAACGGTTTTCTGGTGGTGGGGCTGCGCATTCCGGCGATAGTCGCCACCCTCGGCACGCTGGGGCTGTACCGCGGGGCAATGCTGCTCTGGACCGACGGGAAGTGGATTGAAGGGCTGCCGCCCGGGCTGAAATCCCTCTCAGAGCCGGTGGCCCTCGGCGTTTCGCCGCTCGGTATGGGGGTGCTGTTTTTAGCCGCCGCAGGTGCGTGGACGCTGTCGCGCACCGCCTTTGGTCGTGATTTCTATGCCGTGGGGGATAACCTTGCCGCGGCGCGCCAGTTGGGCGTGGCGGTGAACCGCACGCGGATGATCGCCTTTACGCTTAACGGCATGCTGGCGGCCTGCGCCGGGATCGTCTTTGCCTCACAGATCGGTTTTGTGCCGAACCAGACCGGCAGCGGGCTGGAGATGAAAGCCATTGCCGCCTGCGTGCTCGGCGGCATTTCGCTGCTGGGCGGCACGGGCACGCTGATTGGCGCGTTACTCGGTGCCTTCTTCCTGACGCAAATCGACACCGTGCTGGTGCTGTTTAAGCTCCCGGCGTGGTGGAACGACTTTATCGCCGGGCTGGTGCTGCTGGGCGTGCTGGTGCTCGACGGGCGGCTGCGCCAGGCGCTGGCGCGTCATCAGCGGGCGCTCAAGTACGGTCGCTTCCAGCCGGGCAACCGAGGGGGAAAGCACGTCACCCCCTATCCCAAACGCAAAAAAGAGGTGGCGTAAATGAAGCTTAACTGGGAAAGCGCGCTGCTGATGTTACTGGTGCTGGAGATCCTGCTCTTTGGCGCCCTCAACCCGCGCATGCTCGACATCAACATGCTGCTGTTCAGCACCAGCGATTTCATCTGCATCGGTATTGTGGCGCTGCCGCTGACGCTGGTAATCGTCAGCGGCGGGATCGATATTTCGCTGGGGTCCACCATCGGCCTGTGCGCTATCGCGCTGGGGGTGATGATGCAGGCCGGGTGGCCGATGGCGGTTGCCATTCCTCTGACGCTGCTGCTGGGCCTGCTGTGCGGACTGCTGAATGCGGCGCTGATCCACTACACCGGCATTAGTCCTCTGGTTATCACCCTCGGCACGCTCTACCTCTACGGCGGCGGGGCGCTGCTGCTCTCCGGCATGGCGGGAGCGACGGGCTATGAGGGGATTGGCGGCTTCCCTGACAGTTTTACCGCGTTCGCTAACCTCACGGTGCTTGGCCTGCCAGTCCCGCTGGTGTTGTTCGCGGTGATGACCGTTTTCTTCTGGCTGATTGCCCACCGCGGGCGCTTTGGCCGTCATCTGTTCTTGATCGGGCAGAACCCGCGCGCGGCGCGCTACGCAGCGCTGTCGGTGAACGGCATGCCCTATGCGCTGTACGGCCTGGTGGGCGTGGCCTCGGCCATTGCCGCGCTGGTGATGGTCTCCTATTTCGGCTCTGCGCGCTCGGATCTGGGGCGCGATTTGCTGATGCCTGCACTCACCGCCGCCGTGCTCGGCGGGGCCAATATCTACGGCGGGTCAGGTTCGGTTGTCGGTACGGCGCTGGCGGCGCTGCTGGTGGGCTACCTGCAGCAGGGTTTACAGATGGTCGGCATCCCCAACCAGGTGTCGAGCGCGCTGTCAGGGGCGCTGCTGGTTGTGGTGGTGATGGGACGGTCGCTGAGTCTGCACCGTGAATGGGTGCGCAATATCTTCCTGAAAACTACCCGGAGCGTAAGATGAAAACAAAACTGCTCGTCCTGGCAATGGCCCTCAGCTTCGCCTCGGCGCAGGCCGCGGACCGCATTGCCTTTATCCCGAAACTGGTGGGGGTCGGCTTCTTCACCAGCGGCGGCAACGGCGCGAAAGAGGCGGGGAAAGATCTTGGCGTGGACGTCACCTACGACGGCCCCACCGAGCCGAGCGTCTCCGGTCAGGTGCAGCTCATCAATAACTTCGTCAACCAGGGCTATAACGCGATTATTGTCTCCGCCGTGTCGCCGGACGGCCTCTGCCCGGCGCTGAAGCGCGCGATGCAGCGTGGCGTCAAGGTCCTGACCTGGGACTCCGACACCAAACCGGAGTGCCGCAGCATCTACATCAACCAGGGGACGCCGGAACAGCTCGGCGGCCTGCTGGTGGAGATGGCGGGCAAGCAGGTCACCAAACCGAATGCCAAAGTGGCGTTCTTCTACTCCAGCCCCACCGTTACCGACCAGAACCAGTGGGTAAAAGAGGCGAAGGCCAAAATTGAGAAAGACCATCCCCAGTGGCAGATCGTGACCACGCAGTTTGGCTATAACGACGCCACCAAATCCCTGCAGACCGCCGAGGGGATCTTAAAAGCGTATCCGGATCTGGATGCCATTATCGCGCCGGACGCCAACGCACTTCCCGCCGCCGCCCAGGCGGCAGAAAACCTGAAGCGGGAAGGAGTAGCGATTGTCGGGTTCAGCACGCCGAACGTGATGCGCCCGTACGTGGAGCGCGGCACGGTGAAAGCCTTCGGTCTGTGGGATGTCGTACAACAGGGCAAAATTGCGGTCAATGTCGCCGATCGTTTGCTTAAAAAAGGCGATCTTAACGTTGGCGACAGCGTGGACGTAAAAAACATCGGGGCGCTGAAGGTCGAGCCGAACAGCGTGCAGGGCTACCAGTATGAGGCGAAGGGCAACGGCATCGTGCTGCTGCCGGAGCGCGTGGTGTTCACCAAAGAGAACATCAACAAATACGATTTCTGACGGGGGAGCAAATGGCTGATTTAGACGACATCAAAGACGGTAAGGATTTTGGCATCGGCACGCCGCAGCAAAATGTGCCGTTCACCCTGAAAGGCTGCGGCTCGCTGGACTGGGGAATGCAGTCTCGACTGGCGCGCATCTTTAACCCGCAAAGCAACCGCACGGTGATGCTGGCCTTTGACCACGGCTATTTTCAGGGGCCGACCACCGGCCTTGAGCGTATCGATCTCTCCATCGCGCCGCTGTTCGGCGAAACCGACGTGCTGATGTGTACCCGCGGCATCCTCAGGAGCCAGGTGCCGGCCGCGACGAATAAACCGGTGGTGCTGCGTGCCTCCGGGGGGAATTCGATTCTGGGTGAGCTCTCCAACGAGTGCGTGGCGGTGGCGATGGAGGACGCGCTGCGCCTGAACGTCTGCGCGGTGGCGGCGCAGGTCTATATCGGAAGCCCGTTTGAGCATCAGTCGATCAACAACATCATCAAGCTGGTGGACGCCGGGGCGCGTTACGGTATGCCGACGCTGGCGGTGACCGGCGTCGGGAAAGAGATGGCGCGGGACGCGCGCTATTTCTCGCTCGCCAGCCGCATCGCCGCCGAAATGGGAGCGCAGTTCGTCAAAACCTACTATGTGGACGAGGGCTTTGAAAAAGTGACCGCCAGCTGCCCGGTCCCGATCGTCATCGCCGGCGGCAAAAAGCTGCCGGAGCACGAGGCGCTGGAGATGTGCTGGCGCGCGATTGATCAGGGGGCTTCCGGCGTGGACATGGGACGCAATATCTTCCAGTCCAGCGCGCCGCTCGCCATGCTGAAGGCGGTGAAGAAAGTGGTTCACGAGAACATGAACGCCCGGGAGGCGTTCCAGTTCTGGCAGGAAGAGAAACAGGGAGAAGCAAAATGAACGTGACGCTGGTTGAAATCAACATTAAGCCCGAGCGGGTGGACGAGTTTCTTGAGGTGTTTCGCGCCAACCACGAGGGGGCGATTCAGGAGCCCGGAAATCTGCGCTTTGACGTATTGCAGGATCCCAGGGTGAAAACCCGGTTCTTTATCTACGAGGCCTATAAAGACGAAGAGGCGGTGCTGGCGCACAAGCAAACTCCGCACTATCTGGCGTGCGTGGATAAACTTGAAGAGTTGATGTCCGAGCCGCGCAAAAAACGCAGTTTTGTCGGGTTGTTGCCGGAGTAACAGGCGTTATAAAGGTTTGTAGGCCGGGTAAGCGTAGCGCCACCCGGCGTTGTTCAGGCCAGCGCCAGCAGTTGAACCTGAGACCTGGCTCCCGGCATCAGCCGCTGCAGGCTATCCACCAACTCCGCACCCGCCTCTTCCAGCGCTGCAAGCGGCATCGACGGCAGGCTTTCAAGAATAAACCACATGGTGTGCGCCTGGCTGTTCAGGCGCGTCCGTATCCCCTGGCGCCAGTTCCAGCGGCGGCAGGTGACGCCGAGATCGTCGCGCCAGATAACCTCGCACGGTTCCGGATGTTCCACCACCGGCTGTCCCTCTTTGAAGGTATCAAACGGCTCGCTGCCGTCGGCCAGCGTCAGACGCGGCGCGCCTGAATACGCCGTGAGATTTTCTCCGCCGACCGGAATGGCGTAGCGAATGCTCACCGCGTTATAGATATCCACCACCGGATCCAGCGGCGGCAGCGATCCGTCTTTCAGGACCCGCTTACGCAGGGCGGATGCCGAGCAGGGCGTGCGTTTCGGTTTCGCACCGAAGGCTTTAAACACCTCATCCCAGCCTGAAAGGTGTGCATCAGCCCAGGGCACATCATCATTAAGCATCTGCTGGCAGGCCTGCGCCAGCGCGGCGGTCGCCACTTCCGGGTGGGTAATCGGCGCAGCTTCAACCAGAATGCTCAACGCCCGAAAGCCTGGGGCAATCCCGGCAAGACGTGAGTCTATTGACGGCGTAACGAGAGACATAAATAATCCTGTATTGACTGTTTTATACCATGGTAGTGACCAATGACTGATAAAGTCAATATAATGACTGAGCAGGGGGCCGATATTGCCCAGGTAAGCCTGGCCGTCGCGAACCGCATACGCAACTGGCGCAAAGAGAAAAAACTGTCGCTGGATGAGCTATCCCGCCGCGCCAGCGTCAGCAAAGGCATGCTGGTGGAGATCGAAAAGGGCGCAGCCAACCCCAGCATCGCCATTTTGTGCAAACTGGCCGCCGCGCTCGGTATCTCAGTGGCGGATATCGTTAACGTCTCCAGCGAGCCGCAGGTGCACGTTATCGAAGAAGCCGCGATTCCGGTGCTGTGGCAGGGCACACAGGGCGGTTACGCCAGACTGCTGGCAGGCACCGCGGGCCCGGATATGATTGAACTATGGCAGTGGGAGATGCAGCCGGGAGAGCGTTTTAGCTCTTCGGGACATCCGGCGGGCACCTTTGAGCTGCTGCACGTGAATGAGGGCATGTTAACGCTGACGGTGGACGAGACGGTGACGCAGGTGGCTGCCGGGGCGTCGGCAGTGGCGAAAACGGAAGCCGCGCACGGCTATGCCAATGAAGGCAATACCGTACTTCGCTTCACCATGACGGTTGCGGAGTTTCACCGATAAAAAGCAGCCCGGTGGCGCTACGCTTACCGGGCCTACATATGCCGTATTTGGTAGGCCGGGTAAGCGTAGCGCCACCCGGCGTTGATTACGCCTCTTCCACACTCACGCGCAGCGCCGCCAGCGCTTTGCGTGCCGCTTTCAGCACCTGCTCACACTGCTCAATAGTCAGTGTCAGCGGCGGTTCAATGCGGATGGTTTTCGAGTTGTTCAGCGTGCCGGCGACCAGCACCCGCTGGCGGAACATCTCGCTCGCGAAGCTATAGCCGATTTCGTTGTCAACAAACTCAATCGCCATCAGCATCCCTTTGCCGCGTGCTTCCTGGATCAGATCCGGGTATTCACGGCCCAGCTGGCGGAAGCCGTCCAGCAGCATGTCACCTTTTTGCTCCGCCTGCGCAGGCAGGTTTTGCTCAAGCAGCACGTTGATGGTCGCCAGCGCGGCCGCACAGGCCAGCGGGTTACCGCCAAAGGTGGTGGTATGCAGGAACGGATTGTCGAACAGCACCGAGAAGACCTCTTCGGTGGCGACCGTCGCACCGATTGGCATCACGCCGCCGCCCAACGCTTTCGCCAGGCATAAAATGTCCGGCTGAACGTTCTCGTGCTCACAGGCAAACATCTTGCCGGTGCGCCCCATCCCGGTCTGGACTTCGTCGAGGATCAGCAATGCGCCAAACTCATCGCACAACTGACGCACGGCAGGCAGATAGCCCTGCGGCGGGAGGATCACGCCGCCTTCACCCTGAATCGGCTCCAGGATCACCGCAGCCACGTCATCACCGGTTTTACGGCATTCCGTCAGCACGGTGCGCATGGCGTTAATGTCGCCAAACGGCACGTGGCGGAAGCCCGGCAGCAGCGGCATAAACGGTTTGCGGAAGGTGGATTTCGCGGTCGCCGACAGTGCGCCCAGGGATTTACCATGGAACGCGCCGCTGGTGGCAATGAAGGTGAATTTCCCGCGCGGCGACTGGTACGCTTTGGCGAGCTTAATCGCCGCTTCGACCGATTCCGTGCCGCTGTTGCTAAAGAAGCTGTATTTCAGTTTGCCGGGCGTTAAGGCTGCCAGCGTTTTTGCGAGCATGGCGCGAAGCGGATCGAGCAGCTCCTGGCTATGGAGAGGTTGTTTCGCAAGTTGATTCTGTACGGCGGAAACCACAACTGGATTACGGTGCCCCACGTTGAAAATTCCAAAACCTCCCAGGCAATCGATAAACTCCTGTCCCTGGGTGTCGACAAGCGTGTTCAGACTCCCCGCTTGCCACTCTACGGCTCCGTAATCCCCGCCGGCGGTAACAGATTTGCGATACTCAAGAAACCCTGGATTGACGTGCTCTTTAAAGTAATCGATGACCTCTCGGTTAAGTTGTTTCATCTCCTCATGATCAAGCGTTCGCTTCTCAATGAGATTCAGTGCGTGCGCGGTACAGGCAAGAGCCGAGGCGCTGGAAGGTAACCTGTTCAAAATATGCTCCCGGGGATCGCGTATCACATGATACTGGTTTAAGTATTGCAGGGATTACGCCACTTCAGCTGCCTTAACGAAAATCGGGATAAACGCCAGGTTAAAATAATGTTGCACAATATTTAATCATGCCGATACAACCGAAACGGGATTTCGCGGTACAGGATTGCGAGCATCAGGGAGAGGGTAAGCGCCACGTTGCACTAAAGAGGTGCAGTTGCTGCAACTTAAGTGGGCGTTAACGGGTCATGCACTGTGGGTAATTTCTTATCGAAAGTATTTGAAATCAATGGATTATAAAATCGTACAAAAAGTATGGTTTAAGTCAAATCTGCGATCTTCATCAAGTTTAACAACTAAAGATAAATTGTTTACCGCCGAAAAAACATTGACCCACAAAATTAACATTCAAATAACCTGCAAGGGATGCCCACGATGTCCTCTCCAACCTATGTCACCCAGAATGAATATCCTCTGGACGATGACACCACCTTAATGTCTACCACAGACATCCACAGCTACATCACCCACGCCAACGACACCTTTGTGCAGGTGAGCGGCTACCAGCTCGATGAGCTGACGGGCCAGCCACACAATATGGTGCGCCACCCCGATATGCCAAAAGCCGCGTTTGCCGATATGTGGTACACGCTGCAGCAGGGCGAGCCGTGGAGCGGGATCGTCAAAAACCGACGTAAAAACGGTGACCACTACTGGGTGCGTGCTAACGCGGTGCCGATGGTGCGCCACGGGCAGGTGACAGGCTATATGTCGATTCGCACCAGGGCCACTGAGGAGGAAATTGCCACCGTGGAGCCGCTCTACCGGGCGCTGAATGGCGGAAGCTGTAAGAAACGTATTCATAAAGGGCTGGTGGTCAGAAAGGGCTGGCTGGGTAAACTACCGGCCATGCCGCTGCGCTGGCGCGTGCGCAGCGTGATGGCGGTACTCTTTGCCGTACTCGCCGCCTCGCTGGTTGCCACCTCCGCAGGCTGGACACCGCTCGCCGCTGCTGCGGTGGTGATGCTGCTGGGGACGCTGCTGTTTGAGCAACAGATTGTCCGCCCGGTAGAGAATGTGGCGCGACAGGCGCTGAGGGTTGCAACCGGTGAGCGCAACAGCGTGGAACATCTGAACCGCAGCGATGAGCTGGGGCTGACGCTGCGGGCGGTAGGGCAGCTGGGCCTGATGTGCCGCTGGTTGATCAATGACGTCTCGAGCCAGGTGGTGAGCGTCCGTGACGGCAGCGACAGGCTGGCGAAGGGAAATGACGATCTGAACGATCGTACGCGTCAGACCGTGGCAAACGTACAGCAGACCGTCGCGACAATGAACCAGATGGCCGCTTCCGTACAGAGTAATTCTGAAACCGCCGCCGAGGTGGATAAACTCTCCGTGGCTGCCAGCAGTGCGGCGACGAAAGGGGGTAATGCGATGCAGACCGTCGTTAAAACCATGGATGACATCGCCGACAGCACGCAGCGCATTGGCTCCATTACCTCCCTGATTAACGACATCGCGTTCCAGACCAACATTCTGGCGCTGAATGCGGCTGTTGAAGCGGCAAGGGCCGGCGAACAGGGGAAAGGTTTTGCCGTGGTGGCTGGTGAAGTGCGCCATCTCGCCAGCCGCAGCGCCAGTGCAGCAAATGATATTCGTAAGCTGATTGATGCCAGCGCCAGCAAGGTGCAGTCCGGCTCCGAACAGGTCCACGCCGCAGGCCGCACGATGGATGATATTGTCGAGCAGGTGCAAAACGTGACGCAGCTGATCGCCCAGATCAGCCACGCCACGTCCGAGCAGGCCACCGGGTTGTCAGAGTTAACCCGCGCGGTGGCCGAGCTCGACAGCATCACGCAGAAAAACGCCGACCTGGTCGAGGAGAGCGCGCACATTTCTGCGATGGTGAAACACCGCGCCGGACGTCTTAAGGATGCCGTGACCGTGCTCCATTAAGCCATTATGTTCCAGAAAAGCCGTTTATACCGTAAGGTATAAGCGGCTTTTTATTTTTCCGAATGTAACTATTCATGTGGTTTAATGTTAATTTGATATTAAATAACTAAAGAAAGTGCCTCAGTTATTTATTCCTGCCTAAGTCAGTTCTTCAGAATGCTATTTCGAAAAAGCCCCGTCTGGCGGTCTGGTAACGATCGATGAAGCAATATTAATAGCCGCTACCTATCCATTGTGATGGTTATGAAATAAAAAAACGATCAAAGTCATAAAGTTAGCTTGTCCGTTACCGATAACAGCGATCGTCTGAGAAATAATCACATCGATGGAGAAAATATGTTCCTACATGACGTAAAGATCGGCACGAAATTATTTCTGGCGTTTGGTTTCTTTATTGTCCTGATGGTCATCAGCGCGAGCCTGTCATTGCTGAGTCTGAACCGGGCAAATAACGGGATGCAATCCATTATTACCCGTGATTATCCCACCACGGTAAAAGCGAACCAGTTAATTGATAACTTCCAGGAATTTATTAGCACTCAGCAACTGATGCTGCTGGATGAACGGGGAACTTACACGGGGCAGTCTCAGCAGCGCCTGAAAGAGATCAGCGAGCATATCACGGTGATCCTGGGCGAGCTGAACAACGCCCTGCAGGATCAAAAGTCTCAGCAGGTGCTGGCGGAGATCCGCAGCGTGCGCCAGCAGTATCTGGACTCGCGCTACCGCATTTTGCAGGCGGTGCAGAACAACAATCGTGAGGGCGCCATTCAGGAGATGATGACCACCACTCTCGCCGTGCAGCAGGCTTACAAAGCGAAGGTGAAGGAGCTGATTGCCATTCAAAACAGCGAGATGCAGAGTGCTGGCGCGCAGGTGGAAGGGGATTTCCGGTCCAGCCGTTTGCTGCTGATCCTGATTACTCTCTTTAGCGTCGCGGCAGGTAGCCTGATTGGCTGGTTAATTGTGCGCGCTATCACTCGTCCGCTCGGCGAGGCGGTGAATTTTGCAAAAGCGATTTCAGAAGGCGATCTGACGGGGAGCATCACGCCGCACGGCAAAGACGAAACGGGCCTGCTGCTGCATGCGCTGATGGAGATGAAGTCGCGTCTGCTGGATATTGTGCAGCAGGTCCAGACCGGCTCGGAGAATATCTCCAGCGCCGCGGCACAGATTGTCGCCGGGAACCAGGATCTGGCCGCGCGCACGGAAGAGCAGGCAAGTTCTGTTGAGCAGACCGCCGCCTCAATGGAGCAGATCACCGCGACGGTGAAAAACACGGCCGCGCACACCGGGGAAGCGACCAACCTCTCGGCAGATGCCGCCACGGTGGTCAAAAACAACGGCGAGATGATGAAGCAGGTGACCAGCAAAATGCGCCTGATTAATGAAACCTCGAACCGGATGTCAGACATTATCGACCTGATCGACGCCATTGCGTTCCAGACCAACATTCTGGCGCTGAACGCGGCAGTGGAAGCGGCGCGTGCCGGCGAGCACGGTCGCGGCTTTGCGGTGGTGGCCGGTGAGGTGCGCCAGCTTGCGCAGAAGAGCGCGTCGTCAGCCAGTGAAATCCGCGAGCTGATTGAGAGTTCTACCAGCCAGACTCAGGACGGGATGAACCTGGTGGAGAAAGCGAGCGCGCTGATCAACGGGATGGTCGGCAACGTGGAGGAGATGGATGTGATCCTGCGCGAGATCCGCCAGGCCAGCCATGAGCAGACGGAGGGAATCTCGCAGATCAACAGCGCGATTGGCCTGATTGATGCCACCACCCAGCAAAACTCCGCGCTGGTCGAGGAGTCGGTTGCGGCGGCGGCATCGCTTAACGAACAGGCGATGCACCTTAAAGAGCTGGTACGCGTCTTCCGCGTGAGCAAACACGCGCCGGCTTAATCCAGTTGGGAGATCTCCAGCGCCGCGCGGTCAATCACGCCGACGATCTGCTTCAGTTGCGCGTCGCTGAGCTCTCCCTGATTCACCTTCAGGTCTAACACCGCTTTGAAGTTATCCAGGGCCCGCTTCATCTGCGGGTTTTTGCGCAGCTGAAAGCCGACGGAGCGCGCTTTAATGCGGGCCTGTATGTGTTCAAGCTGTTCCTGGTTTTCATCCAGCCACTGCTGTCCTGCAGTGCTAATCGCAATCCGCTTACGCCCGTTGTCTTCTTCGGTAATGGTGATAAAGGCCTGATCCTGAAGGTAGTCCAGCGTCGGATAGATCACCCCAGGGCTTGGGATGTAGTTTCCCTGGGTCAGGTTCTCGATCTCTTTAATCAGCTCATAGCCGTGGCTCGCGTTGCGGGTCAGGATATCCAGAATCACCAGCCGCAGGTCGCCGTGGCCGAAAAAGCGCGGTCGACGTCCGCCGCCCTCGTGTTCGTGTCGCATACTACCCCCTTTAATTTGATATATCTAAACTATATCTAAGATATATTCAGATGCAATCTAAAAGATCTTGCTTTTTCTCTGATTAGTAATCATTATCATTTAAAATTGATTTAGATATATCGTATTCACCAGAGAAGGGTCTAAAAATGGCATCTACCCGTTACCCACAGCGTGTTCGTAATGAGCTGCATTTTCGCGAGCTGACGGTGCTTCGTGTTGAGCGCGTCAGCGCGGGCTTCCAGCGTATTGTTTTGGGCGGCGAGGCGCTGGAAGGCTTCAGCTCCCGCGGTTTCGACGACCACACCAAAGTCTTTTTCCCGGCCCCCGGGACAACGTTTGTACCGCCGGTGGTGACCGATGAAGGCATCGACTGGGGTGAAGGCGTGCGTCCGCAGGCGCGCGACTATACGCCGCTGTACGATGAAGCCCGTCATGAGCTGATGCTTGATTTCTTCATTCATGACGGCGGTATTGCCAGCCGCTGGGCCCTTGAGGCGAAAGCGGGCGACAGACTGACCATCGGCGGCCCGCGCGGTTCGCTGGTGGTGCCGGAAGATTACGCCTGGCAGCTGTACGTGTGCGATGAATCCGGCATGCCCGCGCTGCGTCGTCGCCTGGAGAGCCTTGCTAAACTGCCGGTTCGCCCGGGGGTTCATGCGGTAGTGACGGTTGGAGACGAGTCTTATAAGGCGTATCTGGCGCACCTGAGTGGGTTCGATATCACCTGGGTGGTGGGGCACAGCGAGCAGGCGGTCGCAGATCATCTGGCGGCGCTGAGCGTCCCGGCGGAGGATTATTTCATCTGGCTCACCGGGGAAGGGAAGGTGGTGAAAACGCTGAGCCGTCAGTTTGAAACCGACGCGATTGACCCACAGCTGGTGCGTGCCAGCGCATACTGGCACGACAAATAGTCAGGCGGCGGAATCCAGCTGCGCTTCGTTCACCTGATGTTCGAGCGAGGCGCGGACCTCGTGCAGCGCCTTCTCCTGCTGCGCAAAGTACGCTTCCATATTGCTCAGCGACGAGACCAGCAGCCAGGACTCCTCTTTCTCCAGCTCCGCCAGCTCGTTCACTAAAATGTCGATCTGCTCGCGCACCTGCGCCATTTTTTTGCGGATACGCTCCAGATCGTTCAGCCTGTCGCTGGCCATCAGCGGCTCGAAGCCCTGCTGCAGACGGGCCACCAGTGAGCGGATGGCTTTCACATCTCCACGCTGTTTGGCCTGGTTAAGCTGCACCATCATCGCGTTGGCTTCTTCTTTCAGGTCGTCCGCCACCAGGTCCGGATGGCAAAGTTTGCTCGCCTGTCGCCAGAGTCGCTTCAGTTCGTTCCGATCTTCGTCCGAAAGATCTTTCCCCTTACGCATCCGCACTTCGGCATCGTGATGCTGCTCGCGATACTTCTCATACTCTTCGTTGGCTTCGTCGCGGGCCTGCCGCGCAGGCTCCTCTTCGCGCGTTAAGCCGCTCTCCAGTTCGAGCGCCTCGGCCAGCAGGTTGGCAATCAGATTACTTTGCTGCTCCAGATGCTTACGTGCCTCGGCGGCCTGTACGGAATCTGCCGGGAGATCGCGCCAGCGCTGGGTGAGCGTCGCCAGCACCTCTACCGCCTGCGCCATATAGTGCTGGCAGCGACGGTAATCTTCCTCGCGACGACGCGCCTCCGCCTGCTGACGACGCAGGTTTAGCTCCGCCAGGGTTTTACGCAGGGCGAGGATCTGCTGCATCAGGGGACCGAGGCGGGAGAAATAGAGATCGTTAAATTCATCCAGCTGCTGTACCCGCGCGTTGCGACGGTCAATCAGATCGCGAAGACGCTCTTCCAGCGCCTTCAGCTCCAGCTTGCTGGCCGCCACCTGCGGGTCGCGCCATGGGGTCACGGCGCGCTGGCCCTGCAGCCAGGCGACGATTGCTGCCATCGCCGCGGTGTAGTTCTTCTCCTCAAGCGCCACGACGATTGCCTGTAGCGCATCGTCAAACGCTTCATTTTTCAGGCGTGTCAGCTGGCTCTGGATGATGTCGTCATCTTCCAGTTCAATGGCATTTTTAATGATTTCTAGCCGTTTGATCGGTGTGCTCATGATGCCTTTCGCTTTGGCGCTTAAGTATTTGAGTTAAGGGTAGTTGTTGTAAAAGCTACAGGAAATAATACACACGGATGATGATCGGCGCGATGGGGGATTTCTTTAGAATTGCAGAATGTGAAGATGGGCGCGTAACAGATGAAATGAGCAGGTTGATTTTGATGATAAGCGCTAATCCATTGAAAGAAATAACAATCGTTTTAAAAACAAGACCAGTCCCTACGTAAAATTACCAGGTAAAACGCGTATTCCTCCGAATAGTTTGCCCTTTCGGGAGTGCTTATGCTTCGTCTCACTGACTTTTCCTGACACCGGCAGAAGATGGTTCGCCGTGCGGAATGTTTTTCCAAAGGAGTGTAGATGAAGATGAAAGCTATTGTAGTCGCCCTGCCTGTCGCGATGATCCCGGCTACCGTTCTGGCGGCAAATACGGAAGAAGGGTATTACGGTTCGGCAAAATATCTGCAGATTGAACAGCGGGCCAAAGAGATGGATACCAGCTCCCGTCCGGGTGTCGGGCAGTTTGTGGGCGGTAAACAGAAAGAACACTTAGGCGGTGCGGCGATTGCTGCGGGTTATCAGTTTGGTAACGGCTGGCGCACTGAAGGTGAATATACCTTTAAGCAGAAAACCGAATACACCAACGGTTCCAGCGCCTTCCCTAACGGTTTTGATCATCTTAAGACGGAAACAGAACGTCTGATGCTGAACGTCTATCGTGATTATGAACTGGGCTACGGTGTCTCTCTTTACGGTACTGCAGGGCTTGGTGTGAGCAGGATTAAAGCCGGCGGCTGGCAGGGCAATCCTGGCCGTGAATACGGCTCGACGACGCAAAACAACCTGACTTACGCATTAGGCGCAGGCGTAAGCTACACGCCGGTTGAACGTCTCTATGTCGATCTGGGCTATCGCTATATCGATATGGGTAAGATCGAAAGTGGATATAACAACTATGCGAACATGCGTGGCTTAAAGGATGAGCAGATGAAAGCGCATATTGTCTCTAACGAATTTACGCTGGGCATGCGTTACGTGTTTTAACCTGTTGTGAATGTCACTGCTTTAAAACAGGGCCAACACCGTGGAAGTGCGGGGTTGGCTTTTTTCTTGCGTGCATGTGGCATGTAGGTTTCCTGATTCCCATCAAAACCATCGATTATGTTTTACATAAAAATAGGTAACGATGATGATCCATGCCAGGGTAAGAAGACCAAAATAGTCAGGGATGAAACGCGCGAACAGATAAGCGCCAGCAACGATGAGCGCTATAGGGATATAATAAATATATGACTGCAGAAACCATAATATTGCTCGTTTCATCTTTTTAATAACTCATATAAAGCATCGCCGATTATTTCCTCATTGTTGCCACCTGATTCAATTTGATAAATTATTTTTGTCATTTGTGGTATATCAAGAGCAACATCGTTTCGGTTATAGATTTCGACAAGTGCTAATGTCGGACGGTGGTCTTCATTTATTACCTCGCGACAGGCATTGCGGCAGTAATCGTCAGGGTAAAATTCCTTTCTGATTTCACCTTCATTTTTGCATAGCTGTCTGCCATTATAATTTTCCTTGTTGTAAAATTACCCTGCCAATAATTGATCATCATCGTCATAGGGGCAAGGAAGAAAATGAAAAAAAGCGGTAGAGTGGCAATTTATGTTCTGGTGGTGATTATTTTCTTTCTCACTATTCCGGAGATCGTCGTTCGTGTACTCACTCCAGAGCAGTTTGCTCGATTAAGTGATTTTACAAGCTTTGGTGGCTTGTTCAGTCATATCCTTTCTTTATTGATTTTCCTTGGCTTAGCTTCCATTCTGCTGGGTGTACTCGCCATTTTTGTAACGAAAAAAATTTGCCGCCATCGTCCCTAAGCCATAGATAAGCAGGAATAGCCATTTTTAAAACTCCATTTCCATTGAGGTTAAACTCTCATTAACGGCTAAAACGGATCGCAGGTGATACAAATTGTGTTATATGCTCGTGTTATTTAATAGCGTTACTTATTGATTTTGCAAATAAAATTAATAAATTGATCTCAAGCAGTACGCGTTACCGTTATTGCTCTTATGTTGCCCTTTTTGCCTGGCTGAAGGGATTTAACAATGGCATGTATACCGCTCTATCCGCCCCGTGGGCTGGAGATTTTGCGAGATCATATCAGGCTCGCCAGGGCGCGGCATGAAGTGCAGGACATGGCCGCCCCGCTTACCTATATATGGTTTTATCAGCAAGTTAGAAACAGCGGGCCGTGGGATTACAAACAAAAAAATAAATTATGGGCCGACTACGGCAACTTCCATTATGGGGCCGTAGGCTATGCAGCTGGCATACCCGCAGAAATTTTACATATTGCCGCCGGCGCAGCTCAGGAAGTGGCAAAAACATCGCTACCCGTCTGGGGGCATTTTTACTCCGACGCGCCATTTGGTGACGACCCGCGAGATCAGTTCTGGATAAAACAGGGTATAGATTATGTTAAGCAACACCACTATTAGGGCGTTTAAGGCGTTGCATTGGGTGGCTACAATTACGATGGCCATCGTGATCGCTGGGTACTGTTATTTCCAGCATATACAGCGTTTAACTGTTAGTGATCGGCTTTATGAAGTTCGCCAGCTCACGCCCCGGACTTGGTTATACATTACTGAATATGACGGCTCGAACATGACCACGGGGGAAGTGTATCGTTATTTTTTAGCGAGCAAGATTGACGGCGATCCGCTGGTGGCTCTCGAAAAACAACATATCGCGCCCACGCTTACAGCGAACACCGCCCGCGCGAAAGTTGACGGCATAGGCAACAATATCTCATTTACTGTTTATGGCACCGTGTACAGCTTTACAACGTCCGCATTTTTTTATGATGCTGAGGGAATAGCGGCCGCGCCTTCAATCGACTTAACGGCTCGTGGCGAGGGCTGGGACAAGGGGAAATTTAGTCGATAATAAATCTTTATTTAAAAACAGAGGATACGCGGAACCGTCAAAATTGCGAATTCGCAATTTTTGGTTTAATGATTTCGGGAATCATCATGGTGCTTCGATCGTCTCAAAACACATGTCGGCGGTACGTCTGGCGGGTTTTCTGGCAGGGGAGGGCCGGATAATTCGCGGATATGCCTTACCCCATGAGCTGATAAGAAATGCTAAGGTTTTTGGGGGGCACCCTGCCGGAAGCAAATAACCGTACTCTACTGTAGCAGGCGCTGTAAGGTGCACGGCGGCATGAGTACCGGGGCAAAGGCAAAGTCCGGGCGAAAGCGTCAGCGTGATGGGTTCCGCGCGTGGCAGGAACGTCAGCGAGCCAGCAAGGCGGGCCGTAAGCGCTCCAGAATCAACACCAGTGATGTTTCAGGCATTGATGGTACAAAGAGGCGAGAAAAACACCCAATCGCCCACAGCATCGTGTGCAGAGAGTTGTTAACACAGTCAATATACATGGGGGATTCTTCACCAACCTCCAATTGGCGGCTGGTGAAAATGCTGAGCAATCAATGTCAGTCACGAACGGAACGGATGTTGACATCGTCAAACAGCTTATCTCCATTCTTGAGCAGCAGGGGAAGCCTATATCTGAAGTACAAAAAGAGGGCATTCAATCTGCTGTTGCAGCAGCAAGCGAAGGTGATGGAAAACGGGCAAAATCGTTACTGGCAAAAGTATGTGGCCCGGCCTGGGAATCGGTACAGCCTGTTATGTGGCCGATCGTTGGAGGGTTAGTGAAAAGAAGGCTTGGTCTTTAAAGCCGTCAGATTTATTTATGCCGCGTTTGCGGCTTTATTTACGTTTAGGTTCTATGGCGTCGCCAAAGCGACCAGGCGACTTATACCTAGCCATACCTATAGATGGCACCCCATGGGACCCCCAAGAAAAGCAAAAGGACCGGAGATTTCTCTCCAGCCCTTGCTGTTTCTGGTGGCCCCTGCTGGACTTGAACCAGCGACCAAGCGATTATGAGTCGCCTGCTCTAACCACTGAGCTAAGGGGCCGTGGCGGTGAATTATAAAGTAACTCCCCTCAGCAATCCAGCCATTCACACCTGCCTGCTGTTTTTATAAACAATGCATAATCAATCCTTTATACTTCCCTGACGATGTATTGAGCGGGAGTAACGATGATTAACGATATTCTGGCCCCAGGACTGCGGGTGGTGTTCTGCGGCATTAACCCCGGCAAGTCCTCGGCGCACACCGGTTTTCACTTTGCCCATCCGGGAAATCGCTTCTGGAAGGTGATCTATCAGGCCGGGTTTACCGACAGGTTATTAAAGCCCGAAGAGGAACAGCACCTGCTGGATACGCGCTGCGGCATTACCATGCTGGTAGAGCGCCCGACGGTACAGGCGAGCGAAGTCAACCTGCATGAGTTGCGCAGTGGCGGCCGGGAACTGATCAAGAAGATTGAAGATTATCAGCCCGCCGCGCTGGCGATCCTCGGTAAACAGGCCTACGAGCAGGCGTTCAGCCAGCGTGGGGCGCAGTGGGGCAAGCAGGCTATCACCATCGGCGTGACGCAGGTGTGGGTGCTGCCGAATCCGAGCGGGCTCAACAGGGCAACGCTGGACAAGCTGGTAGAGGCCTATCGGGAGCTGGATGAGGCGCTGATGGTGCGGGGGCTTTAATCCTCTGCGGCCTGATGCCCTCACCCTGGGAGAGGAAATAAACAAAAAAAAAGCTCCCGATTGGGAGCTTTTTGCTGTTTACCTGGGTTAGTCGTCCAGGAAGCTACGCAGCACTTCAGAGCGGCTTGGGTGACGCAGCTTACGCAGCGCCTTCGCTTCGATCTGACGGATACGTTCGCGGGTTACGTCGAACTGTTTACCCACTTCTTCCAGCGTGTGGTCGGTGTTCATATCGATACCGAAACGCATACGCAGTACTTTCGCTTCACGGGCAGTCAGGCCGGCCAGCACGTCGTGCGTGGCGGCACGCAGGCTCTCGGTAGTGGCAGAGTCCAGCGGCAGCTCGAGGGTGGTATCCTCGATGAAATCCCCCAGATGCGAATCTTCATCGTCACCGATAGGTGTTTCCATAGAGATTGGCTCTTTGGCGATCTTCAGCACTTTACGGATCTTGTCTTCCGGCATCAGCATGCGCTCGGCCAGCTCTTCCGGCGTCGGCTCACGACCCATCTCCTGCAGCATCTGGCGGGAAATACGGTTGAGCTTGTTGATGGTCTCAATCATATGCACCGGAATACGGATGGTGCGCGCCTGATCCGCGATAGAGCGGGTGATAGCCTGACGGATCCACCAGGTTGCGTAGGTGGAGAACTTGTAACCACGACGGTATTCGAACTTATCTACCGCCTTCATCAGACCGATGTTGCCTTCCTGAATCAGATCCAGGAACTGCAGACCACGGTTGGTGTATTTCTTGGCGATAGAGATAACCAGACGTAAGTTCGCTTCAACCATCTCTTTCTTCGCACGACGGGCTTTCGCTTCACCGATGGACATACGACGGTTGATGTCTTTAACCTGCTCGATGGTCAGGCCAGTCTCTTCTTCAATCTGCTGCAGTTTCTGCAGGCCGCGATACACGTCTTCTTTCACGTCGTGCAGTTTTTCAGACCACGGCTTGTTCATCGCGATAGCTGCGTTGAACCAGGTTTCGCTGGTTTCGTTGCCGGTGAAGAGGGTGATGAAGTTCTTCTTCGGCATTTTGCACTGCTCAACGCACAGCTTCATGATGATGCGTTCCTGGGTACGTACGCGATCCATCATCACGCGCATGCTGTTCACCAGGTAGTCGAACTGTTTTGGCACCAGGCGGAACTGTTTGAACACTTCAGACAGTTTCAGGATCTCTTCCTGAGCGGCGGCATGGCTGCGGCCTTTCGCTTTGATGGTGTCACGCGTCACTTCGTACTGAGTACGCAGCTCGGCAAATTTCTCACGTGCCAGTTCCGGGTCGATGCTGTTGTCATCATCCGCGGTGTCGTCGTCGCTCTCTTCCTCATCTTCGTCTTCGTCATCATCCATCTCTTCCTGAGACAGTTCAGAACCGACGTGAGTAGCGGTTGGTGCCATATCTTCTTCAGCGTTCGGGTCGACAAAACCGGTGATCAGGTCAGACAGGCGCGCTTCTTCCGCTTCAACGCGATCGTACTGCTCCAGCAGATAGGTGATCGCTTCCGGGTACTCGGCTACAGAGCACTGAACCTGGTTGATCCCGTCTTCGATGCGTTTTGCGATGTCAATTTCGCCTTCGCGGGTCAACAGTTCAACGGTGCCCATTTCGCGCATATACATGCGGACCGGGTCAGTAGTACGCCCGATTTCAGATTCCACGCTGGACAGTACCTGTGCAGCAGCTTCTTCCGCATCTTCGTCAGTGTTGTTGGAGGTTTCAGCCAGCAACAGATCATCGGCATCCGGTGCTTCTTCCATCACCTGAATGCCCATGTCATTGATCATTTGGATGATATCTTCGATTTGATCTGAATCGACGATATCTTCCGGCAGATGGTCATTGACCTCGGCATAGGTCAGATAGCCTTGCTCCTTACCACGTTGGACAAGAAGTTTCAGCTGTGACTGCGGGTTTTGCTCCATAAGACGGTATCCACACTTAATTCGTTTGATTGGTGTCGGCGATGGGGCTGCCAACCTTTAAAGCGAGGGCGTACTTATATTTTTGCCGCTGCCTCTCAGTGCGGCTGCCGGGGGCTTCCCGATCGAAATTCGGCACTTAAGCCGTTAAATACTTTTGTCTTTGACTTATTTCTTCGCCAGTTCCTGGTTAATCATCCAGAGCTCCCGGCGCTCTTCGCTGCTCAAACCGTGTGTGCGCTCGCGAGCAATCAACTCTTCCTGGCGCAGCTCAAGCATCGAATCAAACATATGGTTGAGTGAGTCGGTGAACGTTTTTTCTGCAATGTCCTTATCAGCTATATCGTCCCACATCGACAATTTTTCAAGGGTAGCGGCCTCTTTTGTACCGCGATAATGCTCTAAAAGTTGTCCGGTGGTCAGACCTGGCTGAGACAAACAAGTGTTGACCAGTTCTGAAAATAAGCCAAGTCCGGGCAATTTTTCGTGGTCCAAACCCGCCAGCGACGGCACTTGCGGCGCAAGCTCGGGGTTTTGAACCAGCAACCCTATCAGTATACGCATGGTTGTGCGTTTTAGCTGAGGCGCGGCGCGAACCGTGCCGTTTTCAGCCTGTTTAGGCATTAAACGTTCAAGCTGGCTGTCATCCAGAATGCCGAGCTTGTTGCCTAACTCCTGACGCAGATAGATACGCAGCGTTTCGCCTGGCACCTGGCTGATTAACGGCAGCGCCAGCGTACTGAGCTGCGCGCGCCCGTCAGGGGTACTCAAATCGACCTGCGGCATCAGGCTGTTAAACAGAAACGTGGAGAGCGGCTGAGCCTGCTCCATCCGCGCTTCAAACGCCGCTTTGCCCTCTTTACGCACCAGCGTATCCGGGTCTTCACCGTCAGGCAGAAACATAAAGCGCAACTGTCGACCGTCGGTCATGTAGGGTAGCGCGGTTTCCAGCGCGCGCCAGGCGGCGTCACGTCCTGCGCGGTCACCGTCGTAACAACAAATCACGTTGTTGGTCACGCGGAACAGAAGCTGGATATGATCCGCCGTCGTGGACGTTCCTAACGACGCTACCGCGTAGTTAATGTCGTACTGCGCCAGCGCAACAACGTCCATATACCCTTCGACGACCAGAAGACGCGGAGGTTCCGCATTGTTCTGTTGCGCCTCATAAAGGCCATACAGTTGGCGGCCCTTATGGAAAATATCGGTTTCCGGGGAGTTGAGGTACTTCGGCAGGGCATCACCCAGCACGCGACCACCAAAACCAATCACCCGGCCACGCTTGTCGCGGATCGGGAACATCACCCGTTCACGGAAGCGGTCGTAGCTACGTCCCTGGTCGTTGGTGACCAGCATGCCTGCATCGATAAGAGACTTACGATCTTCGCTATTGCCGCCAAAACGCTTTAACACGTTGTCCCAGCCGGGCGGGGCGTAACCAATAGCGAAACGCGCAATGACCTCATCGCTCAGTCCGCGCTTGTTCAGATACTGACGCGCAGGCTCAGCCGCAGAGTGCTTAAGAGACTGTTGGTAAAACGAATTCAGGCCATCCATCAGTTGATACAGCGTTTGCCGTTGATGGCGCTCGATCTGACTTGGGCCACTGCCTGCTTCATACGGCACTTCAAGGTTATGCATCGCCGCCAGCTCTTCGACGGTTTCAACGAACTCGAGCTTGTCGTAGTTCATTAAAAAATCAACGGCATTACCGTGAGCACCACAGCCGAAGCAATGGTAAAACTGCTTTTCACCGTTTACGGTGAAGGAGGGGGTTTTTTCGTTATGGAACGGACAGCACGCATGGTAATTCTTGCCCTGCTTTTTCAGCTTTACCCGCGCGTCGATGAGATCGACGATGTCGGTTCTGGCGAGCAGGTCATTGATGAAAACGCGTGGGATTCTTCCGGCCATATGCCCCAAAATTTAAGCGACTTATAAACGAAAACAAGCCGCGCATTCCTTCCGGAAGCACGGCCTTACGACTATTACTCTGTCTGTCAATTGAGGGCGTTGGCCCTCAATCAATTAGTACAGACGAGTACGGCGTGCGTTTTCGCGAGCCAGTTTCTTCGCGTGACGTTTCACAGCGGAAGCTTTAGCGCGCTTACGTTCGGTCGTTGGTTTTTCATAAAACTCACGACGACGAACTTCAGCCAGAACACCTGCTTTCTCGCATGAACGTTTGAAGCGACGCAGTGCTACGTCGAACGGCTCGTTTTCACGTACTTTAATTACCGGCATGTAACTCTCACCTTTAATAAATTCGGTTTGCCGCTGGCATCAGCGCCAGCTTATTTCAAAATGGTGCGGAATTTTACTGCAAATGCTGCTGCTTTGTAAAGCACCGAAGCGATTTTGAAAGGGACTTTTATAAGGGGGAAGAGTATACACGAGCGGATGTCCTGGGGCGAACAAAGTTTTACATCAACCCGCATTCGCCCTACACTGCGCGGTATTGAAGCGAGGTAAAACAAGTCATGCGTGTACTGGGTATTGAAACATCCTGCGATGAAACCGGCATCGCCATTTACGACGACGAAAAAGGGCTTCTGGCCAACCAACTGTATAGTCAGGTGAAATTGCACGCTGACTACGGCGGCGTCGTGCCTGAACTGGCCTCTCGTGACCACGTGCGTAAAACGGTTCCCCTGATTCAGGCGGCGCTGAAAGAGGCCGGGTTGCGTTCAAACGATATTGATGCCGTGGCCTATACCGCAGGCCCTGGGCTGGTTGGCGCGCTGCTGGTTGGCGCCACGGTGGGACGTTCGCTGGCGTTCGCGTGGGATGTGCCGGCCATTCCGGTGCACCATATGGAAGGGCATCTTCTGGCACCGATGCTGGAAGAGAATCCGCCTGAGTTTCCGTTTGTGGCGCTGCTGGTTTCAGGTGGGCATACCCAGCTGATCAGCGTGACGGGGATTGGCAAGTATGAACTGCTGGGCGAGTCGATCGACGACGCCGCCGGTGAAGCGTTCGACAAAACCGCCAAGCTGCTGGGGCTGGATTACCCGGGCGGCCCGATGCTGTCCAGAATGGCGTCACAGGGAACGGAAGGGCGCTTTGTCTTCCCACGCCCGATGACCGACCGGCCAGGGCTGGATTTCAGCTTCTCCGGGCTGAAAACCTTCGCGGCCAACACTATCCGCAATAATGATGACAGCGAGCAGACCCGGGCCGATATTGCCCGCGCGTTCGAAGATGCGGTGGTCGATACGCTGATGATCAAGTGCAAGCGCGCGCTGGATCAGACCGGCTTTAAGCGTCTGGTGATGGCCGGTGGCGTCAGCGCCAACCGCACGCTGCGCGCGAAGCTGGCCGAGATGATGCAAAAACGTCGCGGGGAAGTGTTCTATGCGCGTCCGGAATTCTGTACCGATAACGGGGCGATGATCGCCTACGCCGGGATGGTGCGTCTGAACGCGGGGGCGACCGCCGATCTCAGCGTCTCCGTACGTCCGCGCTGGCCGCTGGCGGAACTGCCCGAGGCCTGAAGGCGCTAAACCCGGATGTCAGATGGCGATATCAAACATCCGGGTCGTAGTGAGCAGACAATAAAGATGGCAGTCGCTGGCGACATGTAATTTCTCCATCGCCCGGAGCTTATGTGCGCTGACGGTTTTGATGCTCAGATGCATCTGCCTCGCGATTGCCACCAGCGGTAACCCTCTGCACAGCAGGCGCAGCACATCCATCTCACGCGGCGACAGCTCGTCTGCGATCTGCTTTCCTGACTGGAAAAAGGCGTTTATTGTTGAGCGCTCAATATACATCTCCCCGCCAGCCACGGTAACCAGTGCCTGAATGAGCCGCTTTTCACTGACATTGCGGGTAATGTAGCCGTGGGCGCCCGCTTTCAGCGCCGCGCGGATCAGCTGTGGGTTGCTGTAGGGGGAAACCATAATAACCTTCAGCAGCGGATATTGACGGGTGATCCACTTCAGCAGCGCCAGACCGTCCATTCCGCAGGCAGGATGTGGCCCCTGCGATGTGCGCAGGTTGTAGCCCAGCAGCAAAATGTCAGGCGTTTCTTGCGCGAGCATCTCCACCAGGGCTGATGTCGCATCCGCTTCCCCCGCCAACGTAAAGGAAAGCGAGTGAAGACTCAGGTTAGTTGCCAACTGATCCACAATAATGGCGTACAGTCCCCGCCGAAAAATAGGGTTTTCATCAGCAATGGCAAATTTGACGGTCACGGAGGTTCCTCTTGCGTTATACGCGTATATGTCCTGGTTGAAATTATTTTACCTGTGAGATGGTTTTATCTGTAAAACATGCTGGAAGATATTTTTATTGTCGTTATTTGTTTTTAAGTAATTTTATTTTCATGACTGGTTGACTTATTTCCTCTCTTTTTTGCGACGCTTTATAAAGAAAATTCTCAGCGTTAAATAGAGGGTTCTCATTGTTCCGTGATGCGCATTAATACAGTTTGAATAAAGCAATTAAGCGTATACATGTCATAAAGGAACAATGGCTCAAATGAAAAAAAGTATTCTCTCACTGTTAATTTGCGCAGCAGTAACCAGCTCTGCGTATGCTGAAGCAGCGACAAAGGTAGAGTTCGCTCAGGAGGGCGTCACGTATACGGCTATCGTCGTAAAACTTAAGCCCGGCAAGCCCTTGCTGAAAGCTACAAATACCGCCACCACGACGGCGTCAGAGGAGCTCACGCTCGGCGATCCCTCTTTAGTGGCGAATAAAATGTTTCGCTCCAATAAACTTCGTAGCACCCAGTCGGATGAATTAACTAAACTGGATGCTACCTACGGGTTTGATCGCTATATGCGAATAGATATTCCTGAAAACAAAAGTCAGGATAAAGCCTTTATTAACCACGCGATTGCCGAGCTGGAACAAAATCCAAAAGTTGAATTAGTGTATGCGGAAGCCATGCCGGTTTCGCTGGATGAATATCAACATGATAATACCACGCCGCCGCTTTTACGCCAGTCCGCCGGAAATGCGACGCTGACCGCCACTGCCGTTCCTGATTTCCGTAACCTGCAGGATTATTTAAAATCCTCTGCGGAAAAACGCCCGGGTTATTATATGGGTGGAGTTAACCGCGACGGCGTTAGCGGTTATGCCGGTAGCGATGGGACTGGCGTTACCATTATCTCCACCGAAAACTGCGCCTGGAACACCAGCCACGTTAACTTACCGGCGATGGCCCTGAGCCAGGGCGACCGCACCTGGAAACCCGGCTGTGGCGATCATGACTCCTCTTCCGTGGGGATTATGGCAGGGAAAGATATCGGCAGCGGTATTCGCGGCTTTGCCTGGAACAGTAAGGTGGGTTATGCCGCCTGGCAGACGAACAATCTTTATAACATGATCCCCCTGCTGAAAGCGGGCGACGTGGTGCAGGTGGGTATGCAGGCCGAAAGCGCCAAACCTGCTGGCTGCACGAAAGAGTGTTATAACCCGTGGGAGGCGCAGCCAGCCTTCTTTGATATCACTAAGGCGCTGACCGATAAAGGGGTATATGTCATCGCTGCCGCAGGTAACGGTGGCCTCAGCCTTGACGATCCGGCTTACAACGGTAAATTTGATCTGTCAGTGAAGGATTCCGGCGCGATTATTGTTGGCGCAATGTGTGCGAGTGATGGCAAAAAAGCGTACTTCAGCAGCTATGGCTCACGCGTGACCAGCGCGGCGTGGGGCTGCTGGGACGTGGTGACCACCGGCAGTGGCGATTTGTACAGAGACGGCGCCAATAACTATACCCGTTCATTTGCCGGTACGTCCTCCGCTAACCCCATCATTGCAGGTGTGGTGGCGAGCCTGTCAGGAATTGCAAAAGCGCACGGGATTACCGTTACGCCGAAGCAGATGCGTCAGATTCTGCAGGAAACCGGGACGCCGCTGGCAAACGGGGATTCGGCTAAGATTGGCACCTTCCCGGATATGGAGCGTGCGGTTGCCCGTATTATGGCGTTGAAAGACGGCGGCACGCCTGCCGCTCCGGCGCCAACTGCCGCCGCGGGAGCGGATTATACGATGGTCTCCCCGACGACTGGCGTAAGTACCTATCCGCTGGACGGCAGCAAGAGCCTGAATGCCGTATCCTTTAACTGGAGCGTGACGAAAGGGGCGGAAACCTTCTCGCTGGAAGAAAAACTGAACGGCACGCTGGTCAAGAGTGTGGATAGCGCGCATGCCTATGCCGTCATTCCTGCTAACAGCGAGGGAGAGGCGACCTACACCCTGACCACCACCGGCGCGGATGGGCGTACCGCGACCGACAGCATGACCATTAAGGTCAGTAAGCCAGCGGTGCCGCCGAAGGACGATACGCCGGTAAAACCTGCGGCGCCGGCCTACAACGCCAAAATTGCCTATCCAACCAAATGCACCAAAGTCTCGTACGACGGTAAAATCTGGTTTAACCAGTGGTATGTCAACCCGGGCCAGGAAACGCCGGGAACCGGCGGCCAGTGGGGCGCATGGCGAGAACAGGGAAGTGCTGGAAACAGCTGTAAATAACGCGTGAAGCCTGGCCTCCTGCCAGGCTTTTTCCGCATTACACTTTCAACATCCCTTTTTCTTCCAGAAACGCAACGATCGTCGCCAGACCGTCACCCGCTTTCAGGTTGGTAAAGGTCCACGGACGTTCGCCGCGCATGCGGTTGGTGTCACGCTCCATCACCTCCAGCGAAGCCCCCACGTACGGCGCGAGATCGGTTTTGTTGATCACCAGAAAATCGGATTTGGTGATCCCCGGCCCGCCCTTGCGCGGGATCTTCTCACCTTCGGCCACGTCGATGACGTAGATCGTCAGGTCAGCCAGCTCGGGGCTGAAGGTCGCGCTCAGGTTGTCGCCGCCGCTTTCAACGAAGATCAGATCCAGATTGCCGAATTTTTCGCTCAGCGCTTCAACGGCTGCCAGGTTCATCGAGGCATCTTCGCGGATGGCGGTGTGCGGGCAGCCGCCAGTCTCCACGCCGACGATGCGCTCCGGCTCAAGGGCGCCTGCTTCGGTCAGGATGCGCTGATCCTCTTTGGTGTAGATATCATTCGTCACCACCGCCAGGTGATACGTGTCGCGCATCGCCTTGCAGAGTGCTTCCAGCAGCGCGGTTTTGCCCGACCCCACCGGGCCGCCCACGCCCACGCGCAGGGGATGTTTGTAATCAGCCATATTGCTTCCTCAGGAACGGAAAAGTCGTGAATATTGTGTTTCGTGGCGGGCAGAAGCGATGGCGGAAAGCGGCGCTGCCGCCCCCAGCTCGTCGTCGCCACGTAAAAAAGCCTGTTCAAGCCCGGCCGCAAAATGGTCGCTCAGCGCAATGATCAGCTGCTGCGCGGCCTGTTGCCCAAACGGCACCAGCTTGACGCCCGCCATTACCGCGCTCTCAATCCAGCTATAGCCGAGACTCAGGGCCAGCTCGCGCACGCCAATGCCCCAGCGTACGCCGAGCCACGCCATGCCGCAGAGCTGGCTCTGCATAAACAGCGCCTGCCACCGGGCCGGGCAGTCCGGCTCCCAGCTTTTAATGAGACGCGTAAAGGCGGCACCGCGATTGCGCTCTTCTTCCCGCAATTCACGGGTTTCCCGGCAGGCGAGAAGGTAAGCCGTCCAGCGTTTTGCTGCCGCAAGGTCGCCTTGTTCACAGGCCCGGTACAGCCGGACAAACAGCGGCAGGTCAACGCAGAAAAAGCTCTGCTCCATCTGCTGCGTTTGCCAGCGTTTAAAGGCGTCGGCATCCGTGATCCAGCCTGCTTCCACGGCCCACTCCAGCCCCTGCGACCAGGTAAACGACCCGACCGGCAGGCTGCTGCTGGAGAGCTGCATCAGGCGCAGCCACTGGCGGGAATGCTCCATCAGCTCATCAGCGCCAGCAGGGCAGAGACGATCAGCCCGCCGCCGAAGGTTTTGCGCAGACCGTCGTGTCGGCGCAGCAGCAAGCCTGCGGCGAAACTGGCGCACAGTACGGTCGCGCTGGCGAACATAAACCCGCTGGTGAAGAGCCAGAAGCTATGGCCGGACATCTCCACGCCGTGCGCCCAGCCGTGGAACATCGCCAGGGCTGGCACCGCCAGCAGCAGGCGGTTTTCGGTTTTAAACATCATCACGCCGCAGACCGCCAGCGAGGCGATAATCAGCATCTCCATGCCGCTAAAGCCGCCGAGCAGGCTACCCGCCACGGCGCCGACAAGCATCATCCCGAGGGTGGCAAACGGCAGCAGCAGTTTGCGGCCGCTCAGCGCCGAAAGCACGCCGGCGCCCGTCAGCATCAACAGATGATCGAGCCCGGTCAGCGGGTGGAAGAAACCAGCCTGAAAGCTGTCGGCGCCGTGGCCAGGATGGGCGAGCGCGGGAACCGAAAAGGCCAGCAGTAACAGGGGAAGTAACGTGCGCATGAGTAATCCTTAGTGTGAATGGGCGTGAGAGTGGCTATGGCTGTGGGCATCGCTGGCATACGCGCCCGCTTCCGGTTCAAACGGCAGCGTGGCGTACGTCACCTCCAGCCCGAACTGGCGCAGCATGTCGTCGAGAACATGATCGTGGTGGTAGCGCAACTCGCCGGGCATCACCTGCAAAGGCACGTGGCGGTTGCCCAGGTGGTAGCAGGCGCGGGCGAGCAGGAACGGATCGGCGCAGCGCACCACGGAGACGGACTCCGGGGCGGCGATCACTTCGATCACCTCGCTGCCGTCGTCGTTGCTGAGCAGGTCGCCGCCGCGCAGCAGTAAACCGCGCGGCAGCATCAGTCCGGCTTCGCGGCCGTCGTTCAGCGCCACGCGGGCGCGGCTTTTCACCCGCACGTCAATCGGCAGCGTGACGCTGGCGGTAATCGGGTGCGCATGGTCCAGGCGTTGGGTTAAATAGATCATCATCACTCCTCAAAACAGGAAATAGCGTTGCGCCATCGGCAGAACCTCAGCCGGTTCGCTGGTAATCAGTTCACCGTCAACGCGCACTTCATAGGTTTGCGAATCGACGGTGATATTTGGTTGCAGGCCGTTATGGATCATGTCCGACTTTTTCACCGTCCGGCAGCCTTTCACCACCGCGGTGGCGCTCTGCAGGTTGAGCTGCTGCGGGATGCCCCGCGCGTCAGCGGCTTGCGAGACAAACGTCAGCCGCGTGGCGTGGCGCGCGGCACCCAGCGCACCAAACATCGGGCGATAGTGGACCGGTTGCGGGGTGGGTATGGAGGCGTTGATATCGCCCATCGGCGCGCAGGCGATCATTCCGCCCTTGACGATGGTGGCGGGTTTTACGCCGAAGAACGCCGGGGACCAGACCACTAAATCGGCCAGCTTGCCCGCCTCAATCGAACCCACCTCATGGGCGATACCGTGGGTCAGAGCCGGGTTAATGGTGTATTTGGCGACATAGCGCTTCACGCGGAAGTTGTCGTTATCGCCGCTTTCTTCCGGCAGGGCGCCGCGCTGGACCTTCATGCGGTGCGCCACCTGCCAGGTGCGGATAATCACCTCTCCCACGCGACCCATGGCCTGAGAGTCTGACGAGGTGAGAGAAAACGCGCCGATATCGTGCAGCACATCTTCGGCGGCGATGGTCTCCCGGCGAATGCGCGACTCGGCAAAGGCGACGTCTTCGGCGATATCCGGATCGAGGTGGTGACACACCATCAGCATGTCGAGATGCTCGTCGATGGTATTCACCGTGTAGGGCAGCGTCGGGTTGGTGGAGGAGGGCAGAATATTCGGGTGCGCGCAGGCGGTGATAATATCCGGCGCATGGCCGCCACCTGCCCCTTCGGTGTGGAAGGTGTGGATCGTGCGTCCGCCAATGGCGGCCAGCGTGTCTTCCACAAAACCGGACTCGTTCAGCGTGTCGCTGTGCAGCGCCACCTGAATATCCATCTCTTCAGCCACCTCAAGCGAGCAGTTGATCGCCGCAGGCGTCGCGCCCCAGTCCTCGTGGATCTTAAGCCCAATGGCGCCGGCTGCGATTTGCTCGCGCAGCGCGTCGGGGTTTGAACCGTTGCCCTTGCCGAGCAGACCGATGTTTACCGGCAGAGTATCCGCAGCCTGTAGCATGCGGGCGATATACCACGGGCCGGGCGTGCAGGTGGTGGCGTTGGTGCCCGCCGCGGGCCCGGTGCCGCCGCCGATCATGGTGGTGACGCCGGAGACCAGCGCCTCTTCCGCCTGCTGCGGACAGATCCAGTGGATGTGAGTATCGATCCCGCCGGCGGTGACGATCTTCCCTTCGGCAGCGATCACTTCCGTCGCGGCGCCAATCGGGATCGTTACGCCGGGCTGAATGTCCGGGTTACCGGCTTTGCCGACGGCAAAGATCCGCCCGTTCTTCACGCCGATGTCGGCTTTCACGATCCCCCAGTGATCGACAATCAGCGCGTTGGTCAGCACCAGATCCACGCAGTCGTCTGCGGTCATCTGCCCCTGGCCCATGCCGTCGCGGATCACCTTCCCGCCGCCGAACTTGACCTCTTCGCCGTAGACGGTGAGATCGTCTTCTACTTCGATCCACAACTCGCTGTCGGCCAGCCGCACTTTATCGCCGGTGGTTGGGCCGAACATATCGGCGTAAGCCTGGCGCGAAATCTCAGCCATGTTTCACCTCTCCCATTACCTCACCGCGAAAACCGACTATGCGCTGCGCGCCCGTTACCTGCACCAGCGTCACTTCACGCTTCTGGCCGGGCTCGAAGCGCACGGCGGTACCCGCCGGGATATTCAGCCGGTAGCCACGGGTGGCCTCCCGGTCAAACTTCAGCGCCGGGTTGACCTCGTAAAAGTGGTAGTGCGACCCGACCTGGATCGGCCTGTCGCCGTGGTTTTCGACAATGACACGCCGGGTGTCTCGCCCGACGTTGAGGGCGAGAGTACCGGGCTTGATCTGGTATTCACCTGGGATCATCACGCGCTCCTTAGACGATCGGGTTATGGACGGTGACGAGCTTGGATCCGTCCGGGAAGGTGGCTTCCACCTGAATATCCGGGATCATCTCCGGTACGCCCTCCATCACCTGGTCACGTCTCAGAACGTGGCGGCCCGCCTCCATCAGTGCGGCGACGGTTTCGCCATCGCGCGCGCCTTCCATAATGAAGGCGCTGATCAGCGCGACCGATTCCGGGTAATTGAGCTTTACTCCGCGCGCAAGGCGGCGTTCGGCAACCAGCGCGGCGGTGAACAGCAACAGCTTGTCTTTTTCTCTGGGGGTCAGTTCCATAACGTTTCTCTTATGTCTGCCAGATACGCGGCGAACAGGCGGTTTTGGTGGTGAGAAGCGGGCGAAGCGACTGCCAGATGTCGCGCATCACCCGCTGACAAATCAGGTTGTCGTGGGAGAGAAAACGCACCGACATGAGATCGTCCGTGAGCGTGGCGCCCGCAAACGTATCCAGTGGGGCGAGCAGCACCCGCGCCGCGTCGAGATGTTCTTCTCTGGCCGGATAGAACAGCAGCGTGCCGAGCCACGGTTGCCCGGCAACGGGCGTGAGATCGCTGTTGCTGAGATGCTGACGCTCAATCAGGCGCGGTTCGTCGTCGACCCACACCTCAAGGCGGCTCTCCAGCGTGCCGTGGCTAAAGGTCTCACCGATCACCGGACGCCCCAGGCAGTACAACTCCCACGCCAGCAGTGTACTGGAGGCCTTGAGGTGGAAGACGGAACGCAGCGCGGCATTGGCGCCGGGAAAGATAATGGTGTCCTGCGGCAGCCACTCCAGCGTGGCGTCTTCATCAAGATAAAAGTGTTGGTTCAGACGGGCCTGCGGTCCGCTGCTGCGATAGAACTTACTGGCGCCGGGCATGGTGATGAGCGCGTGGCTGTTGGCGTCCAGCCGGACAGATATGTCCAGTGTATCGCCGCCCACAACGCCACCTGGTGGGTGCAGCAGATAGAGGTGGCAGGTTTCACCTTCAGGATAAAACGGTCGCTGAACGGTTAGCGGCCCGAGGTGATGAGCGGAGTGCAGGAGGGTTTTCTCAGGGGTGTGACAAAACTGCAGGGCAAGCGACGCCTGCCAGCCTTTATACGTATTATCAGTGACCTGAGCTGCTAACATGCTGCATCCATCTGCTCATCATCGGGGTCGTTTCAGTATGCCCTGGCAGAATTGAAGGCTGTCATATGAGTCGCTTATGGATAAAAACCGGCTCATATGATTAATGCAGGCCGGGTAAGCGCAGCGCCACCCGGCAAGAAAGGCGATGAGACTAGCGGTAATCCTCCGCATCCACGTCATACCCGGACGGCTCCCAGCGGATCGCCAGCAGCGAGGCCAGGCCGATAAACGGCGCCAGCGCAATCACCCAGAACACGGCGGTATCAAGGGATGCGACCAGCAGCGGGAAAAGGAACAGCGACAGCGTGGAACTGCTGCGCATCAGCGTCTGGTTGAGACCCACGCCGACGCCGCGCAGCGAGGTCGGGTAGCTCAGGGAGGCAAACGTCATGGTATGCGCACCCGGACCAAAGCCCTGGCCGAACAGGAACAGGGCCAGCATGCCGACGGCGACCACACCTTCCGTTGCGCCTTCAGGCCGCCCCACCAGCGCCAGCCCGAGCAGCGCGACCAACTGGCAGGCGTAGCCCGCAAGCGACATCCGCCAGGCACCGAAGCGCGGCACGTAGCGTACCGCCAGCAGCCCGCCGACGAAGGCAAACAGCAGGTTAAGCACCAGGGAAATCAGAATGGTCGTCAGCATCGACTGAACAAAGAAGCTGGAGATGATCACCGGCAGACCAAACGCCACGGCGTTATAGGCGAAGGAGGAGACCACAGACAGCAGCGTGGCGAGCGTCGTACGGCGTAAATAGATGCCGCGAAACAGGTTCAGGTAGTTTGCCCATTTTGCTTTATTGACGACAGGTGCGGGCTGGCTGAGCGCGTCCTGCGGTACGTGGGCATTGATGTTATAAGACTGGCGTAAAATCGACGCCGCCTCTTTCAGGTTGCCCTGATTCGCCGCCCAGACCGGCGATTCGCTCATATAGCGGCTACGAATAGCAATAATCACCAGCGCCGGCACCGCGCCAAAACCGAGGATCAGGCGCCACAGCCAGTCACTGTGGCTTTCCGGCAGCACGGCGTAGAAGAAGAGCACCAGCAGATAGGAGACGCTGATGGCGGCATACCAGGTGGGGCACCACATCGCGACGCTGGAGGCTTTATTTCCCGGGCCTTTCAGCCTGGCAAACTCGCTTAAAAAGGCCATCGCCACGGGCAGGTCGATCCCGACCCCAAGCCCCATGACAAACCGGGCGCCCGCCAGCACGTATTCGTTAGGTGCCAGCGCGCAGGCAATAGCGGCCACCACGAAGAAGAGCATGTCGGCCATAAAGACCCGGTAGCGGCCAATTTTGTCCGTAAGATAACCGCCGAGCAGCGCCCCGACAATGGCCCCAAAGGTAATGGCCGAGGCCACCATGCCGGTGCCTGCTGGCGTGAGGTTAAATTCACGGGTGATGTCTTTGATACCGAACGCCAGCGCACCAAGGTCGTAGGCATCGAGAAAAATACCGCCCAATGCGATGCCGATAACGATGCGTGCATTGGCCCGTCCCTGCGAACCGTGATTGACCAGCCGCGAAACGTCAGCGGCGCTGCGCACCCACTGGATATCGCCATCCGCTGCGTGGCGTGGTGTTGAAAGAGGAGTGGTGTCTGTAATGTCTGCCATTTTCTTCTGATGTGGTTGTGTTGTGTCTCTAACAGTTACCACAGGCAGAAGGTGACCAAAATCACATTTGGCTATAAGGCATAACTAACCTTATTGAGCGTCTTTTTTCTTCCTCTTGAGCTTCGTCCAGATTTTGGTCTCCTGACGACGCCACAGGCGCTGAATATTATCGTGATGGCGCAGCAGGATAAGGCAGGAGAGCATCGACACCGGGAAGGTAAATTGCGGTTTGAACCACCAGACGTAGAACGGCGCGATCAGCGCGCTGACGATGGCGCCCAGCGACGAATAGCCGCTGAGAAGAATGGTCAACAGCCAGGTACCTGCCATCACGCCGGTCAGATCCCAGCCGATAGGCGCAATGGCACCAAAGGCCGTCGCCACGCCTTTACCACCTTTAAAGCCGAAGAATACGGGCCAGATGTGGCCAACGCAGGCGGCAATCGCAATCAGCCCCAGCCAGAACGGCGTGACGCCCAGCGCATACGCGCCCCAGACGGGTAGCATCCCTTTCAGAACATCAAAAACCAAAACCGCTACGGCTGCTCCCTTGCCGCCAATTCGTAGTACGTTGGTCGCTCCCGGGTTCCCGGAACCACTTTCACGCGGGTCAGGTAACCCGGCAATGCGGCAGACCAGAATGGCGCTGGAGATTGAGCCGCAAAGGTAGGCGAGGAGGATCATTCCAGGCGCGATTGCACTCATAACGCTGTTCCGTTTTGAAAATGTATCTGTATTCTCAGCATCTGTGGATAATACGCATAATTCGCCGGAAGTGGTATCCGGTTTAGCCAAAAAGCAGGCAGGTCGTGATGGATATTGTATTTATAGAGCAACTTTCGGTAATCACCACAATTGGTGTTTACGACTGGGAACAGACCATCGAGCAGAAGCTGGTGTTCGATATCGAAATGGGCTGGGATAACCGCAAGTCGGCAAAAAGTGATGACGTGAATGACTGTCTGAGCTATGCCGACATCAGTGAAACGGTCATCGCCCACGTTGAAGGGCAACGTTTTGCGCTGGTCGAGCGGGTGGCGGAAGAGGTCGCGGAACTGCTGCTGAGTAAATTCAACTCACCGTGGGTGCGTATCAAACTGAGCAAGCCGGGCGCGGTGGCGCGTGCCGCCAATGTGGGGGTCATCATCGAGCGTGGCACAAATCTGAAAGGGAAGATTTAACGTCATAATAGCTAAACCATTTTAGGTTATACCGGTCTCAGGACTGTATCTTTATCGGTTGTCCGTATGGGGCACCGTTTTTTTATATCTTTTTAGGGGTTTATAGATGAGCGATATGCACTCGCTGCTGGTGGCGGCAATACTGGGTGTGGTCGAAGGATTGACGGAGTTTTTACCGGTTTCCAGTACCGGCCATATGATTATCGTTGGCCATCTGCTGGGCTTTGAAGGCGATACCGCAAAAACCTTCGAAGTGGTCATTCAACTGGGTTCTATTCTGGCCGTGGTGGTCATGTTCTGGCGTCGTTTGTTTGGCCTGATCGGGATCCACTTTGGTCGTCTTCCTCAGCGCGAAGGTGAAGGTACCGGCCGTCTGACGCTTATCCATATTCTGCTCGGCATGCTCCCGGCGGTAGTGCTGGGGCTGGTATTCCACGACACCATTAAATCACTGTTCAACCCGATTAACGTGATGTACGCGCTGGTGGTAGGGGGCTTCCTGCTGATCGCCGCGGAAGTGCTGAAGCCAAAAACGCCGCGCGCGGAAGGTCTGGATGATATGACGTATCGTCAGGCGTTTATCATTGGCTGCTTCCAGTGTCTGGCGCTGTGGCCGGGCTTCTCGCGTTCTGGTGCCACCATTTCCGGCGGGATGCTGATGGGCGTGAGCCGTTACGCCGCGTCAGAGTTTTCGTTCCTGCTGGCCGTGCCGATGATGATGGGCGCCACCGCGCTTGACCTCTATAAAAGCATTGGTTTCCTGACCACCGGCGACATTCCGATGTTCGCCGTTGGCTTCATCACCGCGTTTATCGTGGCGCTGATTGCCATCAAAACCTTCCTGCAGCTGATTAAGCGTATCTCGTTTATTCCGTTCGCGATCTATCGCTTTATCGTCGCGGCTGCGGTGTACGTGGTCTTCTTCTGACCGACTGCCCTCAGTCTTTTGGCTGAGGGCAATGCTTTTCCTTCCAGTCTGATACCGCCTGAATTCGCCGTTTTGTCAGCTCCTCCCGAATCTCCGGTCCTTTGAATCCCGCCTCGACAACGTCTTTCGTCGGCACGGCTTTTGCCACGTTCCACGCCGCCCGCAGCAAGCGCCCTTGCGGATAGTCACAGGCTTCAAACCCGGTGCGCCCGCGCACGTCAGCCTCGCTGGTGAGCGCGATCTGCTCCACGCGCTGGGGTTTGCGCCAGGCGTCGATGTTATCGAACAGCTTGACGATGGTGGCCGGTTTCAGGATCGGGAAGGTGTGAATCAGGTCGTGGAACTCGGCCACCAGTTTCGCCAGATCGCGGATCTCGTTCGGGACGCGCAGACGCTGGCACAGCCCCTCGACCAGCTTCACCCCCGCCGGGCCATGACCGTGATGGCGAGGCCAGAATTCTTTTGGCGTTAAGCCTTTGCCCAGATCGTGGCACAGGGTGGAAAAGCGCACGTCCACGTCCGGGCTCAGCATGGCCGCCATGCTGAGCGTCATCAGCGTATGCACGCCGGTGTCAATTTCCGGGTGCCATTTCGCCGGCGCGGGGACGCCAAACAGCGCGTCTATTTCCGGAAACAGCACCTTCAGCGCGCCACAGTCGCGCAGAACCTGGAAAAAGACCTGCGGGTTGCGGGTGGTGAGGGCATTTTCCGTCTCTTTCCAGACGCGCTCTGGCGTCAGGTGTGCAAGCTCGCCGGCTTCGGTCATGGCGGTCATCAGCGCCATTGTCTCATTGGCAATCCGGAAGCTGAGATGAGCGTACCGTGCGGCAAAGCGCGCCACGCGCAGCACGCGCAGCGGATCTTCAGAAAACGCCGGGGAGACGTGACGTAAAAGACGGTTGCGCAGATCGTCCTGGCCGCCATACGCGTCAACGATCTGGCCGTTCTCGTCCTGCGCCAGCGCGTTGATGGTGAGATCGCGACGCAGAAGGTCTTGCTCCAGCGTCACGTCCGGCGCGGCATAGCAGGTGAATCCGGTATAGCCCGAGCCCGATTTCCGCTCGGTACGCGCCAGAGCGTACTCTTCGCGGCTTTGCGGGTGCAGAAACACGGGAAAATCGCGGCCTACCTGCTGGTAGCCCGCGTCGAGCATCTCTTCCGGGGTGGCGCCTACCACCACCCAGTCTTTATCTTTGACCGGCAGACCTAACAACGCATCTCGTACCGCACCACCGACCAGATAACTCTTCACGCCTTACACTCCTGTTTTCTCTTTTCCAGGATAATACGTAAGTCTGGCAGAGAAGACGAATTAGTTCATCCAGCGGTCTTTACGCTTACGGCTTGGGATCAGATGCGGCAGAACCAGACCCAGCACCAGACCTACGCCCAGCACGCCGCCGCCATACATAAACCACTGCATGATGATGGTGCGCTGTTTGTCATCGAGCTGCAGATTGGCGGCATTCACTTTCTTCTGCGCGACAATCAGCTCGTTTTTCAGTTTCTGGTTCTCTTCTTTCAGACCGTTAATCACCCCGTCGCTCTGCGCCACTTTCTGCTGCATTTCAGCGGTGCGCTGGTTCCAGGTGCCGTCGATGTTGTTCAGCTTGTCGGTCAGAGTTTTTACCTGGTTTTCCAGATCCGGCACGCGGGTGCGCAGGCTTGGCACGGTGCTCAGCTCTTTCAGCGGGATCCAGGACGTACGGCCGGAACTGTCGCGAACCTGACCGTAATTGGTCTCCGCGTTGGTCTGTAACAGCGTCACTTCCTCGCCGGCATTTACCGTGCCCACGAGGCGATAATTATCTCCGGGGCCACTGCGTACCCAGGTGTTCAGTTCGTCAGAAACGTAACGCTTCTCTTCAGCGTGCACGGCGGTTGCGGCGCTAAAAGCGAGTAAAGTAAGTCCAATCAGGCGTAATTTAAGCATCATTAGTCGTTATTTTCATAAAAAGTGGAACGATAGTAGTGGCAACAGTGTCTCTACGCAAAGCATTCGTCAGCAATCAGAATCATCTGTGTCACGACTCTACACATTTACGCCCGTCAAATTGCTCATTGCATGGCAATTTGGCGCAAAATACTATGTACTGACAAATAAATGGCGAGGAAGTTCGCCCTCATTGACGCGTCTGTGACGCCCGCAAAAGTACAAGGCTATGGCTCAGGAAATCGAATTAAAATTTATCGTCGAAAAAGACAGCGTTGACGCACTCCGCCAGCATCTGCATACGCTTTCCGGCGAACACCATGCACCGGTACAACTGCTTAATATCTATTACGAAACGCCAGACAACTGGCTGCGCCGCCACGATATGGGGCTGCGCATCCGTGGCGCAAGCGGACGCTACGAGATGACGATGAAAATTGCCGGCCGCGTGGTCGGCGGGTTACATCAGCGTCCGGAATATAATATCGACATCAATAAGCCAGAACTTGAGCTGGAACGTTTCCCGGCCGAAGTCTGGCCAGAAGGGGCGCTGCCTTCCACCCTCGCGGAACAGGTACAGCCGCTGTTCAGCACCGATTTCTGGCGCGAAAAATGGCTGGTGACAGAAGGCAAAAGCCGCATTGAAATCGCCCTTGATTTGGGTGATGTGAAGGCGGGTGAGTTCCAGGAGCCGATTTGCGAACTGGAGCTTGAGCTGCTGGAAGGGGATGCGAACGATGTGCTGAAGCTGGCGCGCAAGCTGGTGAACCAGTCCGGATTGCGCCAGGGGAGCCTGAGCAAAGCCGCGCGGGGCTACCATCTGGCCGCCGGGAATGCGCCACGTGCGCTGAAAGAGACAACCATTTTGCATGTTGCGCCGAAAGCCAGCGTTGAGCAGGGACTGGAAGCCGCACTGGAACTGGCGCTTTCTCAGTGGCAGTACCATGAAGAGCTGTGGGTGCGAAACGTGAAACACGCCAAATACCACGTGCTGTCGGCTATTGCCCTGGTGCGCCATACCCTGGCGCTCTTCGGCGGCATCGTTCCTCGAAAAGCGAGCGCTCACTTACGTGATCTGCTGACGCAAACCGAAACGCTGATGCTTTCCGACGTCTCGGCGCAAACGGCGATCTACAGCCCGCAAACCGCAACGGCAAAACTCGCACTGACCGAGTTCCTGGTGACGCGCGGCTGGCGCGCTTTCCTGGATGCGAAAGCGCAGGCCAAAATCGCGGAAAACTTTAAGCGTTTTGCGGATATTCATCTCTCCCGTCATTCCGCCGAGCTGAAAAACACCTTTGCCTATCCGCTGGGCGATCGGTATGGCGATCAGCTCCCTCGTCTTTCGCGCAACATCGACAGCATGCTGCTCCTCTCTGGTGCTTACGACGGTCCAAAGGCGCAGGCGTGGCTGGAAAACTGGCAGGGGCTGAAGCATGCCATTGAAACCCGTCAGCATATTGAGATAGAGCATTTCCGTAACGAGGCCATTTCGCAGGAGCCATTCTGGCTGCACAGCGGAAAACGTTAACTCTGGCAAGGAACCCCTAAAATGCCGCTTTCTTCGCAGTTACAGCAGCAGTGGCAGACCGTTTGCGAACGTCTGCCTGAGTCATTACCGGCGTCATCGTTAAGCGAACAGGCGAAGAGCGTGCTCGCCTTCAGTGACTTTGTGCAGGAAAGTATTACCGCCAATCCGGACTGGCTGGCGGAACTTGAAAACGCACCGCCGCAGGCAGATGAGTGGCGGCACTATGCTGGCTGGCTGCAGACTGCACTCGAAGACGTTGCGGATGAGGCTGCGCTGATGCGCGTCCTGCGCCAGTTCCGCCGTCGGGTGATGGTGCGCATTGCCTGGGCTCAGGCGCTGGAAATCGTGAGTGAAGAGAGCACGCTGCAGCAGTTAAGCGAGCTGGCGCAAACGTTGATTGTCGCCGCGCGAGACTGGCTCTACGCCGCCTGCTGTAAAGAGTGGGGCACGCCGTGCAGCGAGGAAGGGGTTCCTCAGCCACTGTTGATCCTGGGGATGGGCAAGCTGGGCGGCTGCGAACTGAATTTCTCCTCCGATATCGATCTGATTTTTGCCTGGCCGGAGAACGGCTCTACGCGCGGCGGGCGTCGCGAGCTGGACAATGCCCAGTTCTTTACCCGCCTCGGTCAGCGTCTGATTAAGGCGCTGGATCAACCCACCCAGGACGGGTTTGTCTACCGTGTGGACATGCGCCTGCGTCCGTTTGGCGACAGCGGCCCGCTGGTGCTGAGCTTTGCGGCGCTGGAAGATTATTACCAGGAGCAAGGGCGCGACTGGGAGCGTTACGCGATGGTCAAAGCGCGGATCATGGGCGACAGCGACGATGCCTATGCCAACGAGCTGCGCGCCATGCTGCGCCCGTTTGTCTTCCGTCGTTATATCGATTTCAGCGTCATCCAGTCCCTGCGTAATATGAAAGGGATGATCGCCCGTGAGGTGCGCCGCCGCGGCCTGAAGGACAATATCAAGCTTGGCGCAGGCGGCATCCGCGAAATTGAATTTATCGTTCAGGTCTTCCAGCTAATTCGCGGCGGACGAGAGCCGTCGCTACAGTCCCGCTCGCTGCTGCCGACGCTGTCAGCGATTGAGCAACTGCACCTTCTGCCGGACGGCGATGCGAACACTCTGCGCGAGGCCTACCTGTTCCTGCGTCGTCTGGAAAACCTGCTGCAAAGCATCAATGACGAACAGACCCAGACCCTGCCGGGCGATGACCTTAACCGGGCGCGTCTGGCGTGGGGAATGCGCGTGGACGACTGGTCAACGCTGACCGAACGACTCGATGCCCATATGGCAGGCGTGCGCCGAATCTTTAACGAGCTGATCGGTGATGATGAAAGCGAATCGCAGGACGATGCGCTTTCCGAACACTGGCGCGAGCTGTGGCAGGACGCGCTCCAGGAGGATGACACCACGCCGGTGCTGACGCACTTAACCGACGACGCGCGCCATCGCGTGGTGGCGCTGATTGCCGATTTCCGTCTCGAACTGAACAAACGCGCCATTGGGCCGCGCGGACGTCAGGTGCTGGATCACCTGATGCCGCACCTGCTGAGCGAGGTCTGTTCGCGGGCGGATGCGCCGGTGCCCCTGTCACGCATGATGCCGCTGCTAAGTGGCATTATCACGCGCACCACCTATCTTGAACTGCTGAGCGAGTTCCCCGGCGCGCTGAAGCACCTGATTACGCTCTGTGCCGCCTCGCCGATGGTGGCCAACAAGCTGGCGCGTTACCCGCTGCTGCTGGATGAGCTGCTTGATCCAAATACCCTCTATCAGCCGACGGCAACCGATGCCTATCGGGACGAGCTGCGTCAGTATCTGCTGCGCGTGCCGGAAGAGGACGAGGAGCAACAGCTGGAGGCGCTGCGCCAGTTTAAGCAGGCGCAGATGCTGCGCGTGGCGGCGGCGGATATCGCCGGCACGCTGCCGGTGATGAAAGTGAGCGATCACTTAACCTGGCTTGCGGAAGCGATCATCGACGCGGTGGTACAGCAGGCATGGGTGCAGATGGTGGCGCGCTACGGCCAGCCGAAACATCTGGCCGATCGTGAAGGTCGCGGCTTCGCGGTGGTAGGCTACGGCAAGCTCGGCGGCTGGGAGCTGGGCTATAGCTCCGATCTGGATTTGATCTTCCTGCACGACTGCCCGGTCGACGTGATGACCGACGGCGAGCGCGAGATTGACGGGCGTCAGTTCTACCTGCGTCTGGCGCAGCGCATCATGCATCTGTTCAGTACCCGCACCTCGTCGGGCATTTTGTATGAAGTGGATGCCCGCCTGCGCCCGTCCGGTGCGGCGGGGATGCTGGTCACCTCGACGGAATCCTTCGCCGATTATCAGAAGAATGAAGCCTGGACGTGGGAGCATCAGGCGCTGGTGCGCGCCCGCGTGGTGTATGGCGATCCGCAGCTCAAAACGCAGTTCGACGCTATCCGTAAGGAGGTCATGACCACCCTGCGTGAGGGCAGTACGCTGCAGACCGAAGTGCGCGAGATGCGTGAAAAAATGCGCGCGCATCTGGGCAATAAACACCGCGATCGCTTTGATATCAAAGCCGACGAGGGCGGTATTACCGATATCGAGTTTATTACCCAGTATCTGGTGTTGCTCCACGCGCACGACAGGCCGAAGCTGACGCGCTGGTCGGATAACGTGCGCATTCTGGAACTGCTGGCGCAAAACGACATCATGGACGAGCAGGAGGCGCTGGCCTTAACCCGCGCCTACACCACGCTGCGCGATGAACTTCATCATCTGGCGTTGCAGGAGCAGCCAGGGCATGTGGCGCTGGACTGTTTCACCGCTGAACGCGCTCAGGTAACGGCCAGCTGGCAGAAGTGGCTGGTGGAACCGTGCGTAACAAAACAAGTGTGATATTATCGCGCGAAAATTGTGAATCTTTCTGGAGTCAGGAATGAAAGTAACACTGCCAGAGTTTGAACGTGCTGGAGTAATGGTTGTTGGGGATGTGATGCTGGATCGCTACTGGTATGGGCCGACCAGCCGCATCTCTCCGGAAGCACCGGTACCGGTGGTTAAGGTCGACACCATTGAAGAGCGTCCCGGCGGCGCGGCAAACGTGGCGATGAACATTGCTTCTCTGGGCGCGCATTCGCGTCTGGTGGGCCTGACCGGCATTGACGATGCGGCGCGCGCGCTGAGCAAGTCGCTGGCGGACGTGAACGTGAAGTGCGACTTCGTTTCTGTTCCGACACACCCGACCATTACCAAGCTGCGCGTATTGTCGCGTAACCAGCAGCTGATCCGTCTCGACTTTGAAGAAGGGTTCGAAGGGGTTGATCCTGAGCCGCTGCACGAGCGCATCAACCAGGCGCTGAGCAATATCGGCGCGCTGGTGCTGTCCGACTACGCCAAAGGCGCGCTGGCGAGCGTGCAGACGATGATCCAGCTGGCGCGCAAAGCCAATGTGCCGGTGCTGATCGACCCGAAAGGGACGGACTTTGAGCGTTACCGTGGCGCAACGTTGCTGACGCCTAACCTCTCTGAGTTTGAAGCGGTGGCGGGCAAATGCAAGACCGAAGCCGAGATCGTCGAGCGCGGCATGAAAATCATTGCTGACTTCGAGTTGTCTGCGCTGCTGGTCACCCGCTCCGAGCAGGGGATGACCCTGCTGCAACCGGGTAAAGCGCCGCTGCATATGCCGACTCAGGCGCAGGAAGTGTACGACGTGACCGGTGCCGGTGATACGGTGATTGGCGTGCTGGCGGCAACCCTGGCCGCGGGTAACTCTCTGGAAGAGGCGTGCTATTTTGCCAACGCGGCGGCAGGCGTAGTCGTCGGGAAACTCGGTACTTCTACCGTTTCGCCCATTGAGCTGGAAAACGCGGTACGCGGTCGTGCCGATACCGGTTTTGGCGTCATGAGCGAAGACGAGCTGAAAGTGGCCGTCGCCGCTGCGCGCAAGCGCGGTGAGAAAGTGGTGATGACCAACGGTGTGTTCGACATCCTGCACGCGGGCCATGTCTCTTATCTGGCGAATGCGCGTAAGCTGGGCGATCGCCTGATTGTGGCGGTGAACAGCGATGCCTCGACGAAACGTCTGAAGGGCGAAACGCGCCCGGTGAACCCGCTGGAACAGCGCATGATCGTCCTCGGCGCGCTGGAAGCGGTGGACTGGGTGGTGTCATTTGAGGAAGACACGCCGCAGCGCCTGATTGCCGGAATTCTGCCGGATCTGCTGGTGAAAGGCGGGGATTACAAACCGGAGCAAATCGCGGGCAGCGAAGAGGTCTGGGCCAACGGCGGCGAAGTGATGGTGCTGAACTTTGAAGACGGGTGTTCAACCACCAACATCATTAAGAAGATTCAGAAAGACAGTCAGTAGTCCGTGCGGGCTGATGCCCTCACCCCAACCCTCTCCCACCGGGAGAGGGCGCAAACCTAAAAAACGGCAACCGAGGTTGCCGTTTTGCATTGATTTTAGGCCTGGTCATCCACCGGCGGAATCGCCGGGGCCGGCTTCACTTCTTCCGGCGTATTACGGTTTTCCAGCTCGGTCAGACGCTGTTCCAGCAGCGCCAGCTTCTCGCGGGTGCGCAGCAGCACCTGCGTCTGCACGTCAAACTCTTCGCGGCTGACTAAATCAAGGCGAACCAACTGCGCCTGCAGCGTCTGGCGGATTTTCTTCTCAACGTCATCACCAAATTCACGAATGCCTTTTGGCATGGATTCATGAACCTGACGCGCGATCTGCTCAATTTTTTTCGGGTCAATCATTGTCGTTTCCCTTGATGGAAAGGTGTTAGTGTCCATTGTAGCGCGTCATGCCCGGGGTAAACAAAATTGTTTGATGCTTATGCATTGCCCAGGTTAATCAATAGCGTTATAGTTATCTCGCTTATTCTCAGGGCGGGGCGAAATTCCCCACCGGCGGTAAATCAGCGTCACGCTGAAAGCCCGCGAGCGCTTTGGGTGCATTCTCAAAGGTCAGCAGATCCGGTGTAATTCCGGGGCCGACGGTTAGAGTCCGGATGGGAGAGAGTAACGATCCAGTCGGGCATGGGCCCGCTCACGTTATCTTTTTGCCGCTTATAATACGGCGCTCCTAAGACTGCCCTGATTCTGGTAACCATAATGTTAATGAGGTTTTTTTACCATGAATCAGACGCTACTTTCCTCTTTTGGCACTTCAACTCAACGTGTTGAACATGCACTGGATGCGCTGCGCGAAGGTCGCGGTGTGATGGTGCTTGACGATGAAAACCGTGAAAACGAAGGCGACATGATTTTCGCCGCCGAAAACATGACCGTTGAACAGATGGCGCTGACCATCCGTCACGGCAGCGGCATCGTATGCCTGTGTATTACTGAAGACCGTCGTAAGCAGCTTGAGCTGCCAATGATGGTTGAGAACAACACCAGCGCCTTCGGAACCGGTTTTACCGTGACCATCGAAGCCGCGCATGGCGTGACCACCGGTGTATCGGCGGCTGACCGTCTGACCACTGTCCGTGCCGCCATCGCCGATGACGCAAAACCTTCCGATCTGCACCGTCCTGGCCACGTCTTCCCACTGCGTGCGCAGGCGGGCGGCGTGCTGACCCGTGGTGGTCACACCGAAGCGACCATCGATCTGGTGACGCTGGCAGGCTTCAAACCCGCTGGCGTGCTGTGTGAACTGACCAACGACGACGGCACCATGGCGCGTGCGCCAGAGTGCATCACCTTCGCACGTCTGCACAACATGCCGGTCGTGACGATTGAAGATCTGATCGAGTATCGTCAGGCGCACGAGCGCAAAGCCAGCTGATGATAAAACGCCGGGACATCCCGGCGTTTTTTTACCCAATTCCTGCCGTCTGCAGCAATACCAGGCTGAACCCCATCACCGACATTCCGCACAGCACGCCGTAACTGGGGTTGTTGTTCGGGTCAATCTCTTTCGCCAGCGGCATCAGTTCATCCACCGAAAGCGCGACCATAATCCCGGCCACCGCTGCCATGATGGCCGCCATCACAACAGGCGAGACCAGGCTGCCGAGGATCAGCCAGGCCAGCACGCCGCCAAGAATTTCTGCCATGCCGGATATCCCTGCCCAAAACACGGCCGTCCGCTTTGAACCCGTGGCGGCATAAACCGGCCCGGCAACGGCCAGTCCTTCAGGAATATTGTGTAAGGCGACCGCCAGCGCGATGCCGAAGCCCATCTCAAGATTACTGCTGGCCGTCACATAGGTGGCGACCCCTTCCGGGAAGTTATGCAGGCTGATGCCCAGCGTCAGCAGAATCGCCGTGCGCTTAATATTCCGCGGCATGGGGGTAATGTTTTTCTGCATTAAATCCTGCGGATGCGCGTGCGGTAGCATACGGTCAAGAGCAAAGTACCCCAGCAGGCCAAAGACAAACATACCGTAACCCAGCAGCGGAGACATGCCCTCTGTGCCCAGCGCGGCGGGGAGCATCTCCATCAGGGAGATAAGCAGCATGATCCCGGCAGCAAAGCCCAGTGAAAAGGCCAGTACGCGGTTAGACGGCTTCTGGCCAAGCACGCCGAGGAGTGCACCGATAAAGGTTGCGGCGCCCGCCAGGATGGTCAGGATCAAGGGGACTGACATGCATTGCTCCTTGTGATAATGATTCTCATTAATCCTAATGATTCACTACGCGTAAAGCGAGAGAGGGAACGCTGTTTTACACATTCCTTACATTCAAATTTCCTGATGATGATCTTCACGCTTATCAGCGTTCATCCTGGCCCGATTGCGCGTAATGTAGCACCATTAAATTGACACCTTCTGTAAGGATATCACCATGACTACTTCCCGTATGCCAGCCCTGTTTTTAGGCCACGGTAGCCCCATGAACGTGCTGGAAGATAACGTCTATACCCGCGCATGGCATCATCTGGGCGAAACGTTGCCGCGTCCAAAAGCGATTGTGGTGGTGTCTGCACACTGGTTTACCCGTGGGACGGGCGTGACCGCCATGGAAACGCCAAAAACCATTCATGATTTCGGCGGCTTCCCGCAGGCGCTGTATGACACACATTATCCGGCCCCCGGCTCGCCTGAGCTGGCACAAAAGCTGGTTGATTTGCTGGCACCTGTCCCGGTCGCGCTGGATAAAGAAGCCTGGGGCTTTGACCATGGCTCGTGGGGCGTGCTGATCAAAATGTACCCTGATGCGGATATCCCGATGGTGCAGCTGAGCATCGACAGCACCAAACCGGCCGCCTGGCACATGGAGATGGGGCGCAAGCTGGCTTCGCTTCGTGATGAAGGCATCATGCTGGTGGCGAGCGGCAACGTGGTGCATAACCTTCGCACGGCACGCTGGCACGGTGAAAATACCCCGTACCCGTGGGCAACATCGTTTAACGACTTTGTAAAAGCGAACCTGTCCTGGCAGGGCCCGGTGGAGGAGCATCCGCTGGTGAACTATCTGGATCACGAGGGCGGTTCGCTCTCTAACCCGACGCCGGAGCATTTCCTGCCGCTGCTGTACGTTCTTGGCGCATGGGATGGACAAGAGCCGATTACGATCCCGGTTGACGGTATTGAGATGGGAAGTTTGAGTATGCTGTCGGTGCAGGTGGGATAATAAAAGCAAAACGGCAACGTCAGGTTGCCGTTTTTGGTGTTTACTCCCTCTCCCTGTGGGAGAGGGCCGGGGTGAGGGCATCAGGCCGCAGCCTTACTCAATAAAGATGTGCGGATAAAACCGTGACAGATCCTGCGTGATCAGCGCGCGATCTTCGCGGATGCCAATTCCGGCTGGTTGATCGTTGATGAGCCAACTGCCAATCAGCGTATAACTGTCGCCAAATTTCGGCAGTTGATAGAACTCCTGGACGATCATCCCTTCTTCGCCGTAAGGTCCTTCAACCGCTTCCAGCGTTTTACCGTTTTCAATAATGGAGACGTTTGCCCCCTCGCGAGAGAAGATAGGCTTCACGACATATTTTTCCATTTGCGGGTAATCATCTTCCGCAAAATAGGCCGGCAGCAGGTTCGGGTGGTTCGGGAACATCTCCCACAGCATCGGCAGCAGGGCCTTGTTGGAGATAATGCTCTTCCAGGCCGGTTCCAGCCAGCGTACGCCCGCATCTTCCAGCTTGGTGGAGAACATCTCACGCAGCATGTATTCCCACGGGTAGAGTTTGAACAGGTTACTGATCACCTGGTCCTGCATGTCGGTAAACTGGCCTTTCTCACCCAGGCCGATATCCTCGATATAGAGGAACTCGGTCGCCACTTCCGCTTCGGCCGCACAGTCCTGCAGATACTGAACCGTGCCACGGTCTTCTTCCGTGTCGCGGCAGCAGGCGAGATGCAGCAGGTTGAAGCCATGCTGTTCACGCAGCTCGGCAAAACGCTCGATCAGCTTTTCCTGAAGGCTGTTGAACTGGTCGCTGCCTTCCGGCAGGTTTCCGGCGTTCATCTGGTCTTCCAGCCAAATCCACTGGAAGAACGCCGCTTCGTACAGGGAGGTCGGCGTATCGGCGTTGTTTTCCAGCAGCTTAGGTTCACCCACGCCGTCCCATGCCAGATCAAGACGAGAGTAAAGCGAAGGCTGATTCGTTTTCCACGACTGACGTACAAAGCCCCAGGTGTGCTTTGGAATGCGGAACTTTGTCATCAGCGCGTCGCTGTCGATAACCTTTTCCACGACCTTCAGGCACATCTGGTGCAGCTCGGCCGTCACCGCTTCCAGTTTTTCAACCTGGGCCAGCGACAGCCTGTAATAGGCGTCTTCACACCAGTACGGCTCACCGTACATGGTGTGGAAGTTAAAACCGTATTCGGTGGCTTTTTCGCGCCAGTCCGGGCGTTCGGTAATACTGACTCGTTCCATGATCAGCCGCCCATTGAGCGAGAAGAGGTGCCTGTCGCGCTACGCTGCATGCTGGTCTGTTTCGCCACAGACTCACCAAATCCGCCGCGGGTGATGGTGCTGGTGGTGGCCGGTTTCGGTGCCATTGCCGTTTTCGGTACGGTCACGGTGCGGCCTGGGGTAGCTGCGCCGTAGCCTTTGCCGCTGGCATCGGTGTATTGGCCATAAGCCGGGCTGGCCGGGTTTTTCGAGCTAAACAGCGGCTGCTGCTGATAACCCGCACCGCCACCCATCAGGCGGCCCATCATGTAGCCAGCCATCAGCGGCATCCAGAAGCTGCCGCTGGACTGCGCCTGCGCCTGATTTTCTGGCGCCGTGCCCGCCTGAGCAGGCGTCTGCTGGCACTGTCCTTCACCAAACTCGGCCACGCAGTCTTCGCGTGAGGCATATTTCGGCGCGGTACGTTCCGCTTCTTTCAGGGCATTGGTGTAGGCCGTCTTACATTCGGCGGCTTTACCGGTTGCCGCAGAGCAGTCGTCTGCATTTTGATACAGCGAAACCGTTTCGTCGTTTTTCTCACAGCCTGCCAGCATAAAGACCGCGGTGACCGCCAGCGCAACAGGGGTGAGATGACGGGCGTTCCAGCTTTTGCGGAACGACGCGTGATTAATGGATTTTGTCCGTTTCATGTTTGTCTTCCAGGACCCAGTGGTAATAACGCTCAGGATAGAGGATGAGTGGTTGAAAATGAAGCGAAGAGGGGCGGAATCAGGGGGATCTTTACGTTGGCTTACGTTCAGGTGTGATTTTGCGCCAGGTGGCGCTGCGCTGACCCGGCCTACGATTCAGTAGGCCCGATAAGCGAAGCGCCATCGGGCAATGCTTAGTTACGGAACGGATTATTGCCTTTGCTGGCGGACGTCGTGGTACGCGCAGCGGCTGGCTGTGCAGCAGGCGCGCTGCTGTCAGCGTTGAAGTTATCAACCGCGGCTACCTGCTCCGGGTTCTCTGGTGCAACACTGTCCGGAGAAGTTGAGACCGGTTTGCCCAGCGCGCTGTTCAGCATCTGCAGATCCTGCTCGTTCAGCGTACCCAGAGCCTGTTTGATGTTCAGCTGGTTAATCAGGTACTGGTAACGAGCGCTGGAGAGCTGCTGTTTGGCGTTGTACAGCGTGGTGGTCGCGTCCAGCACGTCAACGATAGTACGTGTACCGACGGAGTAACCCGCTTCCATCGCATCCAGGGAGCTCTGTGCAGACACCACGGCCTGTTTATAGGCGTTGATGCTGCTGATCGACGCGTTCACGTTGTTGAAGGAAGAACGCACGGTCTGCACCACGTTGCGGTGCGCGCTTTCCAACTGCTCGCTCGCGCCCACAAAGTTGTACTGCGCCTGTTTCACCTGAGAGTTGACCTGACCGCCCTGATACAGCGGCAGGGAGAAGCTCAGACCCACTTTGTTCTGACCCATATTGCTGTCGTCATACTGGGCAGAATTGGTTTTAGAGCCGCTGTAGGTCGTGTCAGAAACACCGGTAGACGCGCTCAGGCTCAGGGTTGGCAGGTGGCCGTCCTGTGCCTGACGAATCTGCTCGCGGGCCAGGTCCTGGCTCAGACGCGCCTGCAGCAACGTCAGGTTGCGGTTTTCCGCCTCTTTAAGCAGGGCGTTAACCGCCTGCGGTTTATCCGTTTTGAAGTTGTCCACGTTCAGGGAGGCCAGTTCCGGGTAGTAATTCCCGGTGACCTGACGCAGGGATTCCAGCGCGTTATCGAGGTTGTTACGCGCGGTCACTTCGTTGGCCAGCACGGTGTCGTACTGTGAACGGGCGTTCTGCACGTCGGTGATCGCCACCAGACCCACGTTGAAACGCTGGGTGGTTTGATCTAACTGACGGTAAATGGCCTGTTTCTGCGCTTCGGTGTAGGAGAGCGCGTCGATCGCGCTCAGCACGTTAAAGTAAGCTGTGGCCGTGTTCAGGATCAGCGTTTGCTGGTCGGTCTGATAGGTCACATCCTGAATGCCCGCGCTCTTTTCCTGCAGGGTCAGGGCGCGCCATTTGGACATATCAAACAGCGTTTGTGTCAATTGCAGTGAGGCGCTGGTAGCATTGGAGTTAACGCCGTTAGCGTCGCGGAAACCGTTGCTGTAGGTATAATCTGCACCTAAGCCTAACTGCGGCAGCAGTGGGCTACGTGCTTCGTTAATCTTTTCAAACGCAGCATCACGATCGGCCGCTGATTTACGTAAATCAGGGTTGCCCAGACGTGCCTGCTGGTAGACCTGTAACAGGTTTTCCGCCTGGCTCATTGCACTGAAGCCCGTCAGGCTCAGGCCGATAAGGATGGGGAGCAATTTCTTCATTTGCATTCCTTGTTGTGAAGCAGTATTAGCGCTGATCTAATTAAAAAATAATTGCCGATTCTAACAGAATCATCCACACCAAAAGGTTGGCGTTACGTGCCATCTGGCGGTAATTTGCACCAATCTACCATAGAGCCTTACAAACGGCAGCCAAACAGCCTTGAAATTCATCATTTCATCACTATTGCTACCAGGACCCGACTCATGCAAAAACCAGAAAAGTTGCCCGTGACATTCGCCAAAAACGATGTAGAAATTATTGCACGAGAAACGCTTTATAGCGGTTTTTTTTCGATGGAACTTTACCGTTTCCGGCATCGCCTGTTTAACGGTGAAATGAGCGGCGAAATCCGACGCGAAATTTTTGAGCGCGGCCATGCGGCAGTCTTGCTACCCTTTGACCCAGTGCGTGACGAAGTTGTGCTGGTGGAGCAGATCCGCATCGCCGCTTATGACGTCAGTGAAAGCCCGTGGCTGCTGGAAATGGTGGCCGGGATGATCGAAGAAGGTGAGTCGGTCGAGGACGTCGCCCGGCGCGAGGCGCTGGAAGAGGCGGGGCTGGTGGTGGGCCGCACCAAACCGGTGTTGAGCTATCTGGCAAGCCCGGGGGGCACCAGCGAGCGCTTGTCCATTATGGTTGGCGAAGTGGACGCCACGACGGCGGAAGGGATCCACGGTCTGGCAGATGAAAACGAAGATATTCGGGTTCATGTGGTGAGCCGGGAACAGGCTTATCAGTGGGTAGAAGAGGGGAAAATCGACAACGCAGCGTCTGTCATCGCCCTGCAATGGCTACAGCTGCATTATCAGACATTACGAAACGAGTGGAAAAAATGAAGCGCTATACGCCTGACTTCCCAGAAATGATGCGCCTGTGCGAAACCAATTTCGCACAATTGCGCCGCCTGCTGCCGAGAAACGACGCACCCGGCGAAACGGTAAGCTATCAGGTGAGCAATGCGCAGTATCGGTTAACGATAACAGAATCAACGCGCTACACTACGCTGGTGGAGATTGAGCAAACGGCCCCCAGCATCAGTTACTGGAGCCTGCCGTCGATGACGGTGCGCCTCTATCACGACGCGATGGTCGCTGAAGTGTGTTCAAGTCAGCAGATCTTTCGTTTCAAGGCGCGGTATGATTATCCGAATAAAAAGTTGCATCAACGCGACGAAAAGCATCAAATTAACCAGTTTTTAGCCGACTGGCTAAGGTATTGTTTAGCACATGGAGCAATGGCGATTCCGGTTTGTTAGCGTCATAAACCTACCTAAGGACACCATTTGGAAAGCCTGTTGAACCTGACTGTTGCTGGTGGGGCGCCAGTCAGGATATTACAAATCACCGATACCCACCTTTTTGCCGAAAAGCATGAGACGCTGCTGGGGGTCAATACCTGGGAGAGTTATCAGGCGGTACTTAGCGCCATTCACGCTGAAAATCGTGCATGCGATCTGATTGTCGCAACCGGCGATCTGGCGCAGGATCAATCCTCCGCGGCCTACCAGCATTTCGCTGAAGGCATCGCGAGCTTTAGCGTGCCTTGCGTCTGGCTGCCTGGAAACCATGATTTCCAGCCGGCGATGTACAGTTCTCTTCAGGATGCGGGCATTTCTCCGGCGAAATGTGTTTTTGCGGGTGAACAGTGGCAGATCCTGCTGCTGGACAGTCAGGTATTCGGCGTTCCGCACGGTGAGTTAAGCGAGTTTCAACTCGACTGGCTGGAGACCAAACTGGCTGCTGAGCCTGAACGTCATACGCTGCTGTTGCTTCATCATCATCCTCTGCCCGCGGGGTGCAGCTGGCTCGATCAACACAGCCTGCGCAACTCTGCGGCGCTGGATCACGTACTGGCGAAGTTCCCGCGGGTAAAAAACCTGCTGTGCGGACATATTCATCAGGAACAGGATCTCGACTGGAATGGACGCCGTATGCTGGCGACGCCGTCGACCTGCGTGCAGTTTAAACCGCACTGCGCCAACTTTACGCTGGATACCATCGCACCAGGCTGGCGCTGGCTGGACCTGCATGCCGATGGCACGCTGACCACGGAAGTCTGTCGTCTGACCGGCGCAAAATTCCGCCCGGATACCGCTTCAGAAGGCTACTGATGTCTACGCTCCTTTATCTGCACGGATTCAACAGCTCGCCGCGCTCCGCAAAAGCGACACAGTTTCGCCACTGGCTGAGCGAGCATCACCCCGACGTTGAGATGATCATCCCGCAGCTGCCGCCCTATCCTGCGGAGGCCGCGGAGATGCTGGAATCTATTGTGCTCGAACACGGCGGCGAGTCATTCGGTGTGGTCGGCTCATCGCTGGGCGGGTACTACGCCACCTGGCTGTCGCAATGCTTCATGCTGCCGGCCGTTGTGGTCAATCCGGCGGTACGGCCATTTGAGCTGCTGCGGGACTTTCTTGGCGAAAACGAGAACCCCTACACCGGCCAGCAATATGTGCTAGAGTCACGCCATATTTACGATCTCAAAGTTATGCAGGTCGACCCGCTTGAAGCGCCGGATCTCATCTGGCTGCTGCAACAGACGGGAGATGAAGTGCTGGATTACCGCCAGGCAGTGGCGTATTACGCATCCTGCCGCCAGACTATAGAAGAGGGCGGAAATCATGCTTTCACGGGCTTTGAGAATCATTTCACCCAGATTGTCGATTTTCTTGGACTGCACAGCCACTGACAATCAATGCGAATTGCTAGTTTAAATCATGACGCAAACCTATAACGCAGATGCCATTGAGGTCCTCACCGGGCTAGAGCCGGTTCGCCGCCGCCCGGGGATGTACACCGATACGACGCGCCCAAACCATCTGGGCCAGGAAGTTATTGATAACAGTGTGGACGAAGCGCTGGCGGGTCATGCCAAACGCGTTGACGTCATCCTGCATGCCGATCAGTCGCTGGAAGTTATCGACGACGGGCGCGGCATGCCGGTGGATATCCACCCGGAAGAGGGGGTGCCTGCCGTCGAGCTGATCCTCTGTCGTCTGCATGCGGGCGGTAAGTTCTCCAATAAAAACTACCAGTTCTCCGGTGGTCTGCACGGCGTAGGCATTTCCGTCGTCAACGCCCTGTCGAAACGCGTGGAAGTTAACGTTCGTCGCGACGGTCAGGTGTACAACATCGCGTTTGAGAACGGCGAGAAGGTGCAGGATCTGCAGGTGGTTGGCACGTGCGGTAAACGCAACACCGGCACCAGCGTCCACTTCTGGCCTGATGAAAGCTTCTTCGACAGCCCGCGTTTTTCTGTTTCCCGCCTGACGCACCTGCTGAAAGCCAAAGCGGTGCTTTGCCCTGGCGTGGAAATCACCTTCAAAGACCACGTTAACAACACCGAGCAGAGCTGGCATTACGAAGATGGCCTTAATGACTATCTGTGCGAAGCGGTAAACGGCCTGCCGACGCTGCCGGAAAAACCGTTCGTCGGTAATTTCGCCGGTGACACCGAAGCGGTGGACTGGGCACTGCTCTGGCTGCCGGAAGGTGGCGAGCTGCTGACCGAAAGCTACGTTAACCTGATCCCCACGATGCTCGGCGGGACCCACGTCAACGGCCTGCGTCAGGGTCTGCTGGATGCGATGCGCGAGTTCTGCGAATACCGCAATATCCTGCCGCGCGGCGTGAAGCTCTCGGCGGAAGATATCTGGGATCGCTGCGCCTACGTGCTCTCCGTGAAGATGCAGGATCCGCAGTTTGCCGGGCAGACCAAAGAGCGCCTCTCTTCACGTCAGTGCGCGGCCTTTGTCTCCGGCGTGGTGAAAGATGCGTTTACCCTGTGGCTGAACCAGAACGTGCAGGCGGCAGAGATGCTGGCCGAAATGGCCATCTCCAGCGCCCAGCGTCGTCTGCGTGCGGCCAAGAAAGTGGTGCGTAAAAAGCTGACCAGCGGCCCTGCGCTGCCGGGTAAGCTGGCGGACTGTACCGCGCAGGATCTCAACCGTACCGAACTGTTCCTCGTGGAAGGGGACTCGGCAGGGGGATCGGCCAAGCAGGCGCGCGATCGCGAATATCAGGCGATCATGCCGCTCAAGGGTAAGATCCTGAACACCTGGGAGGTCTCGTCTGATGAAGTGCTGGCCTCGCAGGAAGTGCACGATATCTCGGTGGCGATCGGCATCGATCCTGACAGTGACGATCTGAGCCAGCTGCGCTACGGCAAGATCTGTATCCTCGCGGATGCGGACTCCGATGGTCTGCACATCGCTACGCTGCTGTGCGCGCTGTTTGTGAAACACTTCCGCACGCTGGTGAAAAACGGTCACGTCTACGTGGCGCTGCCGCCGCTATACCGTATCGATCTCGGCAAAGAGGTGTACTACGCGCTGACGGAAGAAGAGAAAGCGGGCGTGCTGGAACAGCTTAAACGTAAGAAGGGCAAACCAAACGTACAGCGCTTTAAAGGGCTGGGCGAGATGAACCCGATGCAGCTGCGCGAAACGACGCTGGATCCGAACACCCGCCGTCTGGTACAGCTGACGATCAGCGACGAAGACGAACAGCAAACCAACGCCATGATGGATATGCTCCTTGCCAAGAAACGTTCGGAAGACCGTCGTAACTGGTTGCAGGAGAAAGGCGATATGGCGGATATTGAGGCCTGATGCCCTCACCCTAACCCTCTCCCACAGGGAGAGGGAATGGATCGTAGGCCCGGTAAGCATTAGCGCCACCGGGCTTTTTTACATCAAAACTCCATCTTCACCGTAAACTGCACTTCGCGCGGGTCGCCAATCTGGTTACCCAGATTGTTGGTGGCGATAGATGAGGTGTAGTAGGTCTTATCAAACAGATTTTTGACGTTCACCTGCAGCGTCACCGGATACTGCAGCTTTATCTTATACGCCGCAAACGCATCCGCCACGAAATAGCCCGGCAGATAATAATCCGCCCCGTTGGTCGCTGAACGACGGCTCACGCCATGCCCGCCGCCGCCCAGCGTCAGGGTATTCCCGGCAAACGCATTATGAATATCGTAGGTCAGGAACAGGGAGCCGGTATGGCGCGGCACGTTCGGCAGCGGTTTGCCGGCATAGTCCGGATCTTCCAGCACTTTCGCGTCGGTATAGCCATAGCTGGCGATGATATTGGTGTTCTCGGTCAGCGACCCGGCAATATCCACCTCCACGCCCTGGGAGCGCACGCGTCCCGCAGTTTTGGCGATGGTTTCCCCGCCAATGCTCTCGGTGTACAGCACGTTGCGCTTGTGAATATCAAACAGCGCGATATTGGCGGTAATCCCGTCGAACAGATCGAATTTTGCACCCACTTCATAGGCATTCGACGTTTCCGGCGGCAGGTCACCGATGTAGCTCGCAATCGACGACTGCGGCATAAACGTTTGTGAGTAGTTGGCAAACAGCGAGACGGATGGCGTGAGCTTGTAAACCAGCCCCAGCTTTGGCGTCCACTGCTCGTCGCGGCTGTCGGTATTGATGTTGAACGGACGACCTTTGCCCGCGTACTGGGTGTAATACTGATAGCGCAGCCCGGCGACGGCGATCCAGTTGTCGGTCAGGTACAGGGCATCCTGCGCGTAGGCCGAGTAGCTCTCCTGCTTGAGCGTCTGGTCGCTGTCGGACGCCGACACGGTGGTGCATTTGCCGAGGTTGCCATACGTCGGATGGTAGATATTGAAATCTTTCACGTTCTTACAGCGCATCATGTCTGTGCGCAGCAGATCGTAATTTTCATACGACACGCCGGTCAGGATCTCATTGTAAAAACCGGCAATATCCACATTCCCCTGCAGATCCGCGCGGGTGCTGTGCATGCGCTGGGTCGATCCCTGGGTGGCATCCACGCGGCGGGTCAGGTTGCCGGTTTTTGAATCATAGGCCATCACGCGGGCCTGATTATCGCTGTATTTATCCTGACTGTAGCTGTAGTCGAACTTTGCGGTCCACTGGCTGTTGAGACGATATTCCGCGTTGAGCTGGGCGAGGTCCGACTGCCCGTCAGTGATATTAAACGGCTCGTCAAAGCGGGTTTTACGATCCACGTTTACCGGCTGTTTGGTGTTGAGATCGAAGATCGTCCCGCGATCGAACGGCGTCTTATAGTCGCGATGGGAATAGAGCACGGTTACGGTGGCATCATCACCAAACCAGGTGAGCGACGGAGCGATAAAAGTGCTGCGTTCGTTACCAAAATTACGCCAGTAATCCTCGTCCTGATATTCCCCTGTGAGGCGATACGCCAGACGGGTGCCCTCTATCGGGCCGGTGACGTCAACCTGTCCGGTGCCGCCGCCAAAGCTGGAAGAAGTGGCAGAAATCGACCCGCCGAAGCGCTGTTCCGGGCGTTTGGTGACCACGTTAATCAGCCCGCCGGGATCGAGAATGCCATAAAGCGTTGAGGCCGGACCTTTCAGCACCTCCACGCGTTCGGTTGCGGCATTAAAGCTGCGCGGCAGCACGGTGCGCAGACCGTTGGTCATGATCGAGCCGTCACGGTTCGCGCCAAACCCGCGGCGCACAAACGCATCCTGCGTGCCGCCCAGCGTGTTGGTCTGCACCACGTTGCTGACGTTGTAGAGCGCTTCATCCAGCGTGGTGGCGTGTTGATCCTGAAGCACCTTATCGCTGACGGTATTCACCACCTGCGGGATATCCAGCATCGGCATGTTGGTTAGCGTGGCGGTGGAGGTATTCAGCGGCTGATAGCCATTCGTGGCTTCCGCCGTAGTAGTTGGATCGGCCGTGACGGTCAGCGTTTCGCCGTCTTTAGCCGCGGTGGTGTCTGCTGCCTGCACCAGCGGCGCCATAAACAGCAGTGAAAAGAGCGCGCGCCCTTTTACCCCAGAGAGTGAAGGTGTGAACGTAGCCATTACATCTGTTATCCCGAAATATTCCGCAAAAGACGTTTCGCGGAAGAATGTGTGAGTCATTGCCCCTTACGGTCTGCCCGTTAGCCAGAACTAGCATCGGACATGTAATTGAGAATCATTCAATCATGAGCAGATGTAGTAGTAAATGGAAAAAAGCATAAATCGACTACAGCGAGAAATAAGGAGATAAAGCGTAACGGCGACAGAGTTAATTTATTGAAAATAAAGTTGATATAAAGCTATCCGAGCTCGCTTGCTTGTCCGTTTTCCCCTGGTTTTTACAGGGTGTTTCTTCGCTTGACTACTACAGGGCGCAGCGTCAAACTTCTCAAAAGAGAATGAGTTTTATTTTTATTTATTGGCTTTTCATTACGTTGGCGTTCACGTGGCTCACAACACAAACAAACCGGGACTGGTTCTGAAGAACCTCTCTGCGGGGTATCAGAAAAAAATCATCATTGATGGGCTCACCCTTGCGATCCCTCAGCAGAAAATGACGGTGCTGGTAGGAGCGAACGGCTGCGGGAAATCCACGCTGTTGAGCACTATCGCGCGGCTGCTGCGGCCACTTGGGGGGACTGCGCTGCTGGATGGCAAAGCCATTCATGAGCAGCCGACCAAAGCGGTCGCCCGTCAGCTTGGCATTCTGCCGCAGTCCCCGCTGTTGCCGGAAGGGTTAACCGTTTTTGAACTGGTCTCGCGCGGGCGTTATCCCTGGCAAAACGTTATGCGCCAGTGGAGCGAAGAGGACGAACTGGCGGTGGAAGAGGCCCTGCGCCTGACCGGTACGGCAGCGTTTGCCCATATGCCGGTAGAAAGCCTGTCCGGCGGTCAGCGACAGCGCTGCTGGATCGCGATGGCGCTGGCGCAGCAAACGCCGTATATCCTGCTGGATGAACCCACCACCTTTCTCGATCTTCGCTACCAGGTAGAGATCCTCGAACTGCTACATACGCTGACGCGTGAGCACGGGCGTACCGTGCTGGTGGTGTTGCACGACCTTAACTTCGCCGTGAACTATGGCGATACGCTGGTCTTTTTACGCCAGGGAAAGGTGGAGGGGGTATTGCATGAGGGGGACGTTTGTACGCCAGAGCTTATTAAAGCGGTGTTCGATGTCGACGTGCATATGTCCATCAACCCGTTAACCGGCAAACCGTTCTTTATGCCGTTTCGCCAGGTCGCTGAAAAATGATCCGCACCTCTCTGGCGTTTACCCTTTTTGTCTTACTGCTGACGGCGGGCGCGATTGCCCATCTGGGAACTGGCGCGCGTGTTATTCCGCCCTGGACAGTGGCCCAGGCCTTTTTCGCTTTCGACCCGCACAATTTCGACCATAACATCATCATCAGGCTGCGCCTGTTACGCCTGATGGCGGCCACGATCGTTGGCGCGGCGCTGGGCGTGGCGGGGGTATTATTACAGTCGGTCATCCGCAACCCGCTGGCTGAGCCGCATATTCTCGGGCTCAATGCCGGGGCGGCGCTGGCGGTGGTGCTGACGAGCGCGCTGGGCCTGACCCTGCCAGTGGGGCAGCCGCTTATTGCCGCTGCCGGTGCCGCCACGCTGTTTTTGCTGGTACTGGTGTTCTCCTCTTCCGGGCGGACCGGACTCACGCCGATGAAAGTCACCCTGTGCGGCGTCGCGATGTCGGCCTTTGCCTCGTCAGTGACCGCCGCCGTGCTGATTCTGGACGAACAAACGCTGCTCTCCCTGCGCACCTGGCTGGCGGGTGATGTCGCCGGGGTCAACGCACAGACGCTGCAGAGCGCCCTGTGGGCCGCCACCGCCGGTTTTGTTCTCGCTCTTGCGCTGTCGCCTTCGCTCAATATGCTGGCGCTTGGCGACAACATGGCGCAGGGGCTTGGCGTATCGCTGCTGAAAACCCGTTTGCTCGCTCTGCTGGCTATCGCGCTGCTCTGCGGCGCGGCCGTCTCCATCGCCGGGCCGATTGGTTTTATTGGCCTTGTGGTGCCGCAGCTCATTCGCCGTCTGGTGTCGGTCGATCTGCGGGTGATGGTGCCGCTGTCTGCGCTGTGCGGCGCGCTGGTTCTGCTGCTGGCGGATATCGCGGCCCGGACGCTGTTTACGCCCTGGGAGCTGGCAACCGGCATCATGACTGCCCTGGTTGGCGCCCCCGTCTTTATCTTCATGGCGTCGAGGATGTTTAAATGAACCGCGCCGGACTGCGTGCGTTGCGCGTTGGCACCTTCTCGGCGCTGGTTCGTCCAAAGGCGCTGGCGTGTCTTGCCATCCTGACGCTGGCCGCCTGCCTGCTGACCGGTTTTGGCCTGACGCACGGTTCCCTGCCTATTCCCAGCTCCGCCATCGGACGCGCGCTGTTTATGCCTGAAAGTCTGACAACAGAGACGCGCTACATCGTGATGGACATCCGTCTGCCGCGTCTGCTGATGGCGATCCTGTGCGGCGCAATGCTCGGCATGGCAGGGGCGGCCATGCAGTCCATCACCCGCAATGGCCTGGCCGATCCGGGACTGATCGGCGTGAAAGAGGGCTGTAGCACAGCGGTACTGCTGCTGATTTTTCAGTTCCCGGCGCTGAGCCTGGCGTGGCGTCCGCTGGTCGGGATGGCCGGGGGGCTGCTCACCGCGCTGCTGGTGATAGCCCTGGCGCGGGATATCTCGCGCCCGCGATTTATTCTGATCGGTATTGGCGTGTCGTGGGCCTTTGCCGCGGCAATGGGGGTTTTTATCACCACTGCTGACGTGCGCGACGTGCAGACGGCGATGCTGTGGCTGGCGGGAAGCCTGCATGCGGCAAACTGGACGCTGGTGGGGCTGGCCGCGCTCTGGACTGTCCCCGCGTTTGCGCTGCTGCTGTTTACCGCCCGGGCTGCAGACGTGGCGTTGCTCGGCAACCAGACGGCAACGGGCCTTGGGATTCGTACCACCCGGCTGGCGCTGCTGCGGGTTCTTGCCCCGGTGGTGCTGACGGCGGCCTGCGTCTCCTGCGTGGGCAGTATTGGCTTCGTGGGGCTGATTGCCCCGCACATGGCACGCCTGCTGCTGCGCGGTGGTCAAACCGCGCTCCTGACGGGCAGTGCCGTGCTGGGAGCGCTGCTGGTGCTGCTGGCGGATAACATTGGACGGCTGGCATTCCTCCCGCTGCAACTGCCGGCGGGCATTGTCATTTCATTAATTGGCGGACCGTTTTTCCTGCTGCTGCTCTGGCAGCGCCGGGACAGATTTTAGAGGACGATAATGCGCGTACTTTTTTCGATGCTGTTGCTGGTGGGGTTTGCAGTGAGTGCGGCGGAGCCGACTCAAACATTTACCGACGATTTGGGACGTAAGGTTGTTGTGCCGCTTCACCCAAAGCGGATCGTCTCGCTGCATGATCTGGATATCACCATTCCGCTGATTGAGCTTGGCGTGCCACCGGTCGCAAGCCATGGCCGCACGCGCCCGGACGGTAGCCACTTTCTGCGCTCCAGCGGCATGTTGACGGGCGTCGATTTCGATAACTCCGACATCAAATTTATCGGCACGGCCGATATCGACATTGAAGCCATTGCCGCCGCCAAACCTGACCTGATCATTACCGAGCCGACCCGTAATACGCCGGTGGAACAGCTTGCGAAAATTGCCCCGACGGTGAGTATCGATCACCTCGACGGCGGTGCGCCGGAAATCTACCGCAAGCTGGCGCAGCTTACCGGTACGCAGGCGCGGCTGAAAATCCTGGAGCGCCGTTATCAGGAACAAATCAAAGCGCTGAAGGCAACCCTCGACACCCGCCATATCACCGTGTCGGTCATTCAGGCCAACCAGGGGAAAATTAACGCCATGCACAGCTACCACTCGCTTGGACGCGTGCTGCGCGACGCAGGATTCACATTCCCGCCGTTGATTGAGAGCATCCCGGACGGAGGGCGCATTGACGTCAGCGCCGAGCGCCTGCCGGAGCTGGATGCCGATTTTGTCTTTGCTACCTGGCGTGGGGACACCGGCGGAAAACCGCAGGATGAGCTGGCGGCAATGGATGCCGTGATGCCGGGCTGGTGCCAGTTTCTGAACGCCTGCCGGACCGGACACTACGTGCTGATCTCACGCGAGGAGGCCATCCCGAATTCGTTCGCCTCGTTAGGGCTGATGGCCGCGCAGGTGCAGTCGCAGATTGCCGGGCGTCCGCTGCCGGAGGCATCACGGTGATCCGCAAAGAGAAAGGTCGCGTGGATGTTTATGGCGAACGTTTTCGCGCGCGGGCGCATCAGCTGACGCCGCGTCTGCTGCAGGTCGCCCGCTATATTCATGACAATCGCGAAGCGGTGATGGAGCAGACGGCAATGGAGATCGCCACGCAGCTTAAAACGTCAGACGCCACGGTGGTTCGCGCGATCCAGGCGCTGGGCTTTGCCGGGCTGCGCGATCTCAAGCAGACCCTGGAGCAGTGGTTTGGTCCGGTGGTGACCTCGAGCGAAAAAATCTCCTCTACGGTCAATACGCTCACCAGCGACGTGAATGCGAGTATCGATTTTGTGCTGGAAGGGCACCAGCACACCTGCGAGGTGTTGTCGCAACCGCACAACCGCTACGCGATGGCCCAGGCGGTCTCACTGCTGGCACAGGCAAGGCAGGTCGCCCTGTTTGGGATTGGCGCCTCCGGCATTCTGGCCGAGTACACCGCCAGGTTGTTCAGCCGGATGGGGCTGCCCGCCACGCCGCTTAATCGCACCGGAATAGGCCTTGCTGAACAGCTGATAGCGCTTCAGCGCGGCGACGTGCTGGTGATGATGGCGCAGAAATCCGCGCACCGGGAAGGGCAAACTACGCTGCGTGAAGCGAAACGTCTGGGCATCCCCACCATTTTGCTGACCAACGCGCTGGATTCACGTTTCAGTAAAGAGGCAAGCGTAGTGATCCACGTCCCGCGCGGCGGTGAAAAGGGTAAAATTCCGCTCCATGGCACGGTGCTGCTGTGTCTGGAGATGCTCATTTTATCCGTCGCCGCCACCGAGCCGCAGCGCACCATCAGGTCCATGAAGCGCATTAACGAGCTACACCGTGGGTTAAAACCGGGGAAGAAAAGCAGCTAAAAACAACAAAGCCCGGTGGCGCTGGCGCTTACCGGGCCTACGATTCAGGTTTTGTAGGCCGGGTAAACGCAGTGCCACCCGGCAAATTTCACAAATTTAAACCCCTTGCTCCAGAATGCGGATGTGGGTTTCCAGCACGTCACCTTTCACGGCATCACTCCACGCTTTCATGTGCGCGGTCTGCAGATGCGCTTCAAGGTGCGCGACGGTTTCCCACTGCTCAACCATGATGATCGAGTCTGGTGCGGTCGCCTGGAAGCTGGCGTGAGTGGCGGCATCCACCATCGGCGCGTAGCCGTGGCAGCCTTCTTCTTTCAGTACGGTTGGGATAATTTTCGCGAACTGATCCAGCACCGCCTGGCGGTGATGTTGACCTGGACGAGTACGGATTTCTGCAATAACGGTAAGCATTGTGACTACTCCTTTAATTCCAGGTTACCAGTTAAGCAAAAATTTCCGCGAGATGCTTGCGATATTCTGCGATATAGCGCGGGACATCAGGCATTTTAATCACGTCGTTGACGATAAAGGTCGGCAGCGGATCCATGCCCAGGAACTGGTTAGCCTTGTGGAACGGCAGGTACGCGCCGTCAACGCCCACCCCTTCGAAGAACTGATCTTTCTCGGTGAAAGCTTCCAGCGGGGCGTTCCAGGTGAGCGACAGCATATATTTTTTGCCCTGAATCAGGCCGCCGGAACCGTATTTTTTAGACGCATCTGAGCGGGTGCGGCCGTCGCTGGCATACAGCGAGCCGTGACCTTCAGTGAACACATCGTCCATGTATTTTTTCACGGTCCACGGTGCGCCCATCCACCAGCCAGGCATCTGCCAGATCACCACGTCAGCCCACAGGAAGTTCTGCACTTCGGCTTTCACATCGTAATCGCTGTCTGCGCGCACGACCTTAACATCATGCCCGGCGTCGCGCAGGAAACCGTCCGCGACCTCGGTCAGGGTGTCATTCAGCTGGCCTTTCGAGTGCGCGAACTCTTTCGCGCCGTTGATAATCAGAATGTTGCTCATTATTTGTCCTCGTCGATGAGAGTATGGCGAGTATTCTACGCGCGAGGGCGGGACGGTAAAATGAGCAAAATGTGCAAAGTCTTTTGCATTAAACGCAATAATATCCTACCAGCTGACCCTGACTTCAAGCCCCCCTTCCGGCGCATTGTTCAGCGAGACACGCAGTCCATGTAGCGCAGCAATACGTTTCACAATGGATAACCCCAGCCCGCTGCCCGTCGCATCCTGGCCGGGCGGGCGATAAAACCGCTCGCCGATACGCGCCAGCGCCTCGGGGGAAATCCCCGGGCCGTTGTCGCGCACGGTGAAGCTCCGGGTATCCAGCGTCACGTCCACCACGCTGCCGCGCGGGCTGTAGCGAATCGCGTTATCCAGCAGGTTACGCACCAGCAGGCTCATCAGCAGTGGCTGACCCGTGCGTGTCACCTCCGGGGCATGAATGTTCAGGCGAATATCCGTGCCCGCCTGCTGAGCCGGATGCCAGATATCCAGCACCGCTGACTGCAGTAAATCGGCCATCGTGATGGGTTCGACATCTTCCAGATTGTCCAGCGAGTCCAGACGCGAGAGCGTAAGGAGCTGATCCACCAGCCGGGAGGCGCGGTCGATCCCCGCATGAAGCTGCGAAAGTGCTTTTTCCTGCGCCTGTGGGTCATCCAGAGAGAGTTGCGCCACGTCGGTTTGCACTTTCAGGGCCGCCAGTGGGCTGCGCAGCTCGTGAGCGGCATCGGAGGTAAAACGACGCTCGCGGATCATCATCTCCTGGGTACGTGCGAAGAGATGATTCAGCGCGTCAAGCAGGGGGCGCACTTCCGCAGGGACACCCTGCGTCGGCAGAGTATCGGTGGCATCCGGCGAGCGGGCGCGCAGGGTCTGGGCCAGCTTTTTCAGCGGCTTCAGTTCCCGGCTCAGGAGGACAATCAGCAACAGCAGCATCACCGGCAGCGCCACCAGCCAGGGCGTGAGCTGTGAACTGACCACGTCCAGCGCCATCTCCTGGCGGTACTCCCACTCCTGGCCGATCACCACGCGGTATTTCCCGTCGGGTGACGTCAGCCATAAGAAACGCCATTCATCGTTATCGTCTTTAAGCCTTCCGTTATCAAACCCGTCGCGACGATAGTGATACGGGATATCGCGCCCGTTTTCGCCGTCGTTGAGGATCATTTTGCCGTCGACGGCATAAATGGCGAAAGCCAGCGCGTCGTCATCCAGACGACCATGTTTCACTTTTTTCGGGATCTCGCGCATGCGCTCAGGGGCACGGATCTCGTCCAGATCCATCGTCAGCAGCCGTTTGGCGAACAGCATCTGCTGGGTATCAAACAGCTTATCCAGCTTGTGGGTCGTCTGCTGCCAGGCCACCAGACTGGCGGCAAACCATGCCGTCAGGGAGAGCGCTAAAAAGAGGAGCGTCAGGCGCAGCTTCAGGCTCAGGCGTTGCGTCAGTTTCATGCGTCACCCAGGGTATAGCCGATGCCGTGCACGGTGCGGATAAACTCGCTGCCAAGCTTGCGGCGCAGATGGTGGACGTGGACTTCCACCGCATTGCTGGAGACGTCGTCGTCCCAGGTGTAGAGCTTCTCTTCGATCGCTTTGCGCGGCAGCACGCGGCCGGCATTGCGCATCAGCAGCTCCAGCAGGGCGAACTCTTTGGGCTTGAGCGTCAGCGTTTCCCCCTCCAGCGTGGCGACGAGGCTTGTCGGGTCGAGAGTGACCTTTCCGTGGCGCAGCTCGCTGCGCGTCTGGCCGTGGCTGCGGCGGACCAGTGCTTCGAGGCGGGCCCCCACCTCGATCAGCGCGAATGGCTTACAGAGATAATCATCCGCGCCCAGGCGCAACCCTTCGACGCGCTGGTTAAGCGCATCCCGCGCGGTCAGGATCAATACCGGTTCGCTGCGGCCGCTTTCTCGCCATGCGCGCAGGATCTGAAGACCGTCGATTTCCGGCAGCGTCAGGTCCAGCACCACGGCATCGTAAGGTGCAGAGTAGAGTGCGGCCTGGCCGGTTTTTCCATCGGTAAACCAGTCCATGCTAAAGCCCATTTTGCTTAAGCCCGTTTTGATGCCGTCGCCAATGAGCTTGTCGTCTTCTACCAGTAAAATGCGCATATTCCCTCCTTGATGCCGTCAGTAAACCCTCTGAATCCGTCTGCTGTACAGTAAAAATAAATAAATTTTCCCCTTAAGAAGTTGTTAAGGATTACCCTGTTAAATGGTTTGCGAAACCAGATTAAAGGGAGAGTTAATATGAAAAAATTCGCTGCGATTGCTGCCATCATGATGATGACCACTGCCCCTGTTTTTGCTGCCCAGGGCGGATTTAACGGCCCGTCAGCCACGCAAACTCAGACTCACGCGCAGACAGGCGGGTTTGTTGATAATGACGCGAACCTCACCACCGCGGTGAAGGTTAAAGAGATGAAAGATGACAGCTGGGTGAAGCTGCGCGGGAACATTACCCAGCGTCTGTCCGACGACCGCTACACCTTCCGCGATGAGACCGGCACGGTAAACGTGGAGATTGACCACAAGCGCTGGAACGGCGTGACCGTCACCCCGCAGGATAAAGTTGAAATCCAGGGCAAGGTCGATAAAGAGTGGAACGATTTTGAAATCGACGTGAAGCAGATCATTAAGCTGAACAAATAACCCGGAAAGGGCCGCCTGAGCGGCCCTTTTTCTTTGTGACTCAACTCGTCAGATAGGGTAGTATCTGCGGCAATATTGCCTGAAACCCATCGGTTTCTGAGTTGAGGAATCACACGTAATGAGCGATATGGCAGAGCGCCTCGCGCTACATGAATTCACGGAAAACGCCTACCTGAACTACTCCATGTACGTCATCATGGACAGGGCGTTACCGTTTATCGGGGATGGCCTGAAGCCCGTACAGCGCCGCATCGTGTATGCGATGTCCGAACTGGGGCTGAATGCTACCGCCAAGTTCAAGAAATCCGCCCGTACCGTCGGTGACGTACTGGGTAAATACCATCCGCACGGTGACAGCGCCTGTTATGAAGCGATGGTGCTGATGGCCCAGCCATTCTCGTACCGCTATCCGCTGGTGGATGGTCAGGGGAACTGGGGGGCGCCGGACGATCCGAAATCCTTCGCGGCGATGCGTTATACCGAATCCCGTCTGTCAAAATATGCCGAAGTGCTGCTGGGCGAGCTGGGGCAGGGCACCGTTGACTGGGTGCCAAACTTCGACGGCACGCTGCAGGAGCCGAAGATGCTGCCTGCGCGTCTGCCGAACATCCTGCTGAACGGGACCACCGGTATCGCCGTTGGTATGGCGACGGACATTCCGCCGCACAACCTGCGTGAAGTGGCGAATGCCGCCATCACCCTGATTGAGCAACCGAAAACCTCGCTGGATGAGCTGCTGGATATCGTGCAGGGGCCGGACTTCCCGACCGAAGCCGAGATCATCACCTCACGCGCGGAAATCCGTAAAATTTACCAGAACGGTCGCGGCTCCGTGCGCATGCGCGCGGTGTGGACCAAAGAGGACGGCGCCGTGGTGATCACCGCGCTGCCGCATCAGGTCTCCGGCGCTAAAGTGCTGGAGCAGATCGCCGCCCAGATGCGCAACAAAAAGCTGCCGATGGTGGATGATCTGCGCGACGAGTCCGACCACGAAAACCCGACCCGTCTGGTGATTGTGCCGCGCTCTAACCGTGTGGACATGGAGCAGGTGATGAACCACCTGTTTGCCACCACCGATCTGGAAAAAAGCTACCGCATCAACCTGAACATGATTGGCCTCGACGGACGCCCGGCGGTGAAAAACCTGCTGGAGATCCTCACCGAATGGCTGACGTTCCGCCGCGATACGGTTCGCCGTCGTCTGAACCATCGTCTGGAGAAAGTGCTTAAGCGCCTGCATATCCTCGAAGGTTTGCTGGTGGCGTTCCTCAATATCGACGAGGTGATTGAGATCATCCGTACCGAGGACGAGCCGAAGCCTGCCCTGATGTCGCGTTTTGGCATCAGCGAAACCCAGGCCGAAGCGATCCTCGAACTGAAGCTGCGCCATCTCGCCAGACTGGAAGAGATGAAGATCCGCGGTGAGCAGAACGAGCTGGAAAAAGAGCGCGATCAGCTGCAGGCGATCCTCGCGTCCGAACGCAAGATGAATACTCTGCTGAAAAAAGAGCTGCAGGCCGATGCCGACGCGTTTGGTGACGACCGCCGTTCTCCGCTGCACGAGCGCGAAGAAGCGAAGGCGATGAACGAGCACGACATGCAGCCGTCCGAGCCGGTGACCATTGTCCTGTCGCAGAGCGGCTGGGTGCGCAGCGCCAAGGGGCACGATATCGACGCGCCGGGGCTCAGCTACAAGGCGGGCGACAGCTTCAAAGCGGCGGTGAAAGGTAAGAGCAACCAGCCGGTGGCGTTTATCGACTCCACCGGTCGCAGCTACGCCATCGACCCGATTACGCTGCCATCCGCGCGCGGGCAGGGCGAACCGCTGACCGGTAAGCTAACGCTGCCGCCGGGGGCTACGGTTGACCATATGCTGATGGAAGCCGATGACCAGAAACTGCTGCTGGCCTCTGATGCGGGTTACGGCTTTATCTGTACCTTTAACGATCTGGTCTCGCGTAACCGTGCCGGTAAGGCGCTGATTAGCCTGCCGGACAACGCTCACGTGATGCCGCCGCTGGTGATCGAGAACGAAAGCGATATGCTGCTGGCGATCACCACCGCCGGACGTATGCTGATGTTCCCGGTCAGCGATCTGCCGGAGCTGTCAAAAGGCAAGGGCAACAAGATCATCAACATCCCGTCGGCGGAAGCCGCGAAAGGCGAAGATGGCCTGGCGCACCTCTTCCTTCTGCCGCCGCAGAGCACGCTGACCATCCATGTCGGCAAGCGTAAAATCAAACTTCGTCCGGAAGAGCTGCAGAAAGTGGTGGGTGAGCGCGGTCGCCGCGGCTCGCTGATGCGCGGCCTGCAGCGTATCGACCGCGTGGAGATTGACTCTCCTGCACGCAGCTCCGCGGGTGACAGCGAAGAGTAATGTCGTGATATCCCCCCTCTGTCCGGAGGGGGAATTTCAATAAAATTTCCCGTAAAATCGTTGTTAATTCGTGCGTTGCGATTAACAATACGCGCTCGTAATAAAGTCCTTACCTGGCCACAGGTGAAGTATAATTGTCAGCTGTCAGGGCTTCAGAGGTCGCTATGCTATACATTGTTCGTCTCATTCTTACCGTTATCTACTGCATTCTGGTCTGTGTTTTCGGCTCTGTTTATTGCCTGTTCAGCCCGCGTAATCCGAAGCATGTTGCCACTTTTGGTCATATGTTCGGTCGTCTGGCGCCACTGTTCGGTCTGAAGGTTGAAAAACGTCTGCCTGAAGGGGCGGAGAATTTCGGTAACGCCATCTATATCGCTAACCATCAGAACAACTACGATATGGTGACGGCCTCCAATATTGTCCTTCCGCCGACCGTGACGGTGGGGAAAAAAAGCCTGCTGTGGATCCCGTTTTTCGGTCAGCTGTACTGGCTTACCGGCAACCTGCTGATCGACCGTAATAACCGTGCAAAAGCGCACAGCACTATTGCGGAAGTGGTGAACCATTTTAAAAAGCGCAAAATCTCAATCTGGATGTTCCCGGAAGGAACGCGCAGCCGCGGCCGTGGCCTGCTGCCGTTTAAAACCGGAGCGTTTCATGCCGCAATTGCGGCGGGTGTTCCAATTATTCCTGTGTGCGTTTCCAATACTTCTAATAAGATTAATCTTAACCGCCTGAATAACGGGCTGGTGATTGTCGAGATGTTGCCACCCGTTGATACCAGCAAATACGGTAAAGATCAGGTGCGCGAGCTGGCAGCACACTGCCGCGAGCTGATGGCTCAGCATATTGCGCTGCTCGACAAAGAAGTCGCAGAGAGAGAAGCCGCCGGTAAGATTTAACCCGGCGTTGAAGGGAAAACGAATTCCCGCGTTGTTAGTCGTTTCAGATGGAGCTTATATGTCACTCAGTCGGCGTCAGTTTATTCAGGCTTCGGGGATCGCCCTTTGTGCGGGTGCGATGCCGCTGACAGCCAGCGCCGCCGGGCAGCAGCAGCCGCTGCCCATTCCGCCGTTGATTGAATCCCGTCGCGGTCAGCCGCTTTTCCTGACGCTGCAGCGCAGCCACTGGTCCTTTACCCAGGGAACCCGCGCGCCGGTCTGGGGCATTAACGGACGTTACCTTGGGCCGACCATCCGCGTTTGGAATGGCGATGACGTTAAGCTCATCTACAGCAACCGTACGTCTGAAAATGTCGCCATGACCATCAGCGGTTTACAGGTTCCGGGTCCGTTGATTGGCGGCGCGGCGCGCATGATGTCGCCTAACGCCGACTGGGCGCCGGTGCTGCCGATCCGTCAGAGCGCGGCTACCCTGTGGTATCACGCCAACACCCCTAACCGTACGGCGCAGCAGGTCTATAACGGCCTGGCCGGTATGTGGCTGGTGGAAGATGAGGTCAGTAAATCTCTGCCGATCCCGAACCACTACGGTGTGGACGACTTCCCGATTATTATCCAGGACAAACGTCTGGATAACTTCGGTACGCCGGAATACAGCGAGCCGGGCAGCGGTGGCTTTGTGGGCGATACGCTGCTGGTCAACGGCGCACAAAGCCCTTACGTAGAAGTCTCGCGCGGCTGGGTACGCCTGCGTCTGCTCAACGCCTCTAACTCGCGCCGCTATCAGCTCCAGATGAGCGATGGTCGTCCGCTGCACGTCATCTCCGGCGATCAGGGCTTTTTACCGGCACCGGTGTCCGTTAAACAGCTGGCCCTCTCGCCGGGTGAGCGCCGCGAAATCCTCATTGATATGACCAACGGGGATGAAGTTTCTGTCACCTGCGGCGAAGCGGCGAGCATTGTGGATCGTATTCGCGGGTTCTTTGAGCCATCGAGTATTCTGGTTTCCACCCTCGTGCTGACCCTGCGCCCAACCGGCCTGCTGCCGCTGGTGACCGACAGCCTGCCCATGCGCCTGCTGCCGCAGGAGATCATGAGCGGCTCGCCGGTGCGCAGCCGGGATATCAGCCTGGGCGACGATCCGGGCATCAACGGTGCGCTGTGGGACGTCAACCGTATCGACATTACCGCGCAGCAGGGCACCTGGGAGCGCTGGATTGTTCGCTCGGACATGCCGCAGTCGTTCCATATTGAAGGCGTGTCATTCCTGATCCGCAACGTGAACGGTGCGATGCCGTTCCCGGAAGACCGCGGCTGGAAAGATACCGTCTGGGTGGATGGTCAGGTTGAACTGCTCGTCTACTATGGTCAGCCTTCGTGGCCGCACTTCCCGTTCCTGTTCCACAGCCAGACGCTGGAGATGATGGACAGGGGCTCCGTGGGGCAAATGCTGGTTAACCCGGCGCCGTAAAACGAGTCGGGTGGCGGCTTCGCCTTACCCGACCTACAGGCCCCCAGGCCCGGTAAGCGTAGCGCCACCGGGCAATAAATACCCCTTCATTTCCCGCAATGATCCAGCGTATAATCCCCGCCCTTTTGTCTATTTTTTCTTCGGAAGCATTATGAGCGCAATTTCCCTGATCCAGCCGGATCGTGACCTCTTCTCCTGGCCCCAGTACTGGGCGGCCTGCTTTGGACCGGCGCCGTTCCTGCCGATGTCCCGGGAAGAGATGGACCAACTGGGCTGGGACAGCTGCGATATCATTCTGGTCACGGGCGATGCCTACGTTGACCACCCGAGCTTCGGCATGGCCATCTGCGGCCGTATGCTTGAAGCGCAGGGCTTCCGCGTGGGGATCATCTCCCAGCCTGACTGGAACAGCAAAGACGACTTTATGCGTCTGGGTAAACCCAACCTGTTCTTCGGCGTGACCGCAGGCAACATGGACTCGATGATTAACCGCTATACCGCCGACCGTAAGCTGCGTCATGACGATGCCTACACCCCGGATAACGTAGCGGGTAAACGTCCTGACCGTGCCACGCTGGTCTATACCCAGCGCTGCAAAGAAGCCTGGAAAGACGTGCCGGTGATCCTGGGCGGCATCGAGGCGAGCCTGCGCCGCACCGCGCACTACGACTACTGGTCAGATACCGTGCGCCGTTCGGTGCTGGTGGATTCCAAAGCCGACATGCTGATTTACGGTAACGGTGAGCGTCCGCTGGTGGAAGTGGCGCACCGTCTGTCGCAGGGCGAGCCGGTGAGCAGCATCCGCGATGTTCGCAATACCGCGATCATGGTGAAAGAGGCGCTGCCGGGCTGGAGCGGGGTGGATTCCCGCATCATCGATATGCCGGGCAAAATCGACCCGATCCCCCACCCCTATGGTGAAGATCTGCCGTGTGCCGATAACAAGCCGGTAGAGCCAAAGAAGGCGGAGGCAAAGGCGATCGTCGTGCAGCCGCCGCGCCCGAAACCGTGGGAAAAAACCTATGTGCTGCTGCCGTCCTACGAGAAGGTGAAAGCCGACAAGGTGCTCTACGCGCACGCGTCCCGTATTCTGCACCATGAAACCAACCCGGGCTGTGCCCGCGCCCTGATGCAGAAACACGGCGAGCGTTTTATCTGGATCAACCCGCCGGCGATCCCGCTCTCCACGGAAGAGATGGACAGCGTCTTCGCGCTGCCGTACAAGCGCGTGCCGCACCCGGCGTACGGCAACGCCCGTATCCCGGCGTATGAGATGATCCGCTTCTCGATCAACATCATGCGCGGCTGCTTCGGGGGCTGCTCCTTCTGCTCCATTACCGAGCACGAAGGACGTATTATTCAGAGCCGCTCTGAAGATTCGATCATCAATGAGATCGAAGCCATTCGCGACACCGTACCGGGCTTTACCGGCGTGATTTCCGACCTTGGCGGCCCAACCGCCAACATGTATATGCTGCGCTGTAAGTCGCCACGCGCGGAGCAGACCTGCCGCCGCCTGTCGTGCGTCTATCCGGATATCTGTCAGCACATGGACACCAACCACGAGCCGACGATCAACCTCTACCGCCGCGCGCGTGATCTGAAAGGCATCAAGAAGATCCTGATCGCTTCCGGGGTACGTTACGATATTGCTGTGGAAGATCCGCGCTACATCAAAGAGCTGGCGACGCACCACGTGGGTGGCTATCTGAAGATTGCGCCGGAGCATACCGAAGAAGGCCCGCTGTCGAAGATGATGAAGCCGGGCATGGGCAGCTACGACCGCTTTAAAGAGCTGTTCGACACCTACTCGAAGCAGGCGGGCAAAGAGCAGTATCTGATCCCGTATTTCATCTCGGCGCACCCTGGCACGCGTGATGAGGACATGGTGAACCTGGCGCTGTGGCTTAAGCAGCGTCGCTTCCGTCTGGATCAGGTGCAGAACTTCTATCCTTCACCGCTCGCCAACTCGACGACCATGTATTACACCGGCAAAAACCCGCTGAGTAAGATTGGCTATAAGAGCGAAGAGGTGGTGGTGCCGAAAGGGGATAAACAGCGTCGTCTGCACAAAGCACTGCTGCGTTATCACGATCCGAAAAACTGGCCGCTGATCCGTCAGGCGCTGGAAGAGATGGGCAAAAAGCACCTGATCGGCTCGCGCCGCGATTGCCTGGTGCCGGCGCCTACGCTTGAGGAGATGCGCGAAGCGCGTCGCCAGAATCGCAATACGCGCCCGGCGCTGACCAAGCACACGCCGATTGTGCATCAGCGTTCGAACGGTGGGGCGGGAACGAAGAAAAACGTAAAACGTAAGAGCGGCTAGACATATTGCCCGGTGGCGCTGCGCTTACCGGGCCTACAGTTCAGCGCGTAGGCCGGGTAAGGCGCAGACGCCACCCGGCTTTTTTCTGCATAAGGGCAGGAGGCCCAACATGAAAATAATGAAGTTAACGGGAGCGATGCTGATTGGCCTGACGTTAAGCGGTTGTGTAATGCACCGCCAGACACAGCCAGAAGTGGAAGGACGTCTTATCGACAGCGCAGGTAAGCCAGTCCCGGGCGCTAAAATAACATTAGAGAGGGAGCAAACGCTTTCTGACGACAACGGTCGTTTTGCTTTTCAGAGCCAGCATGAGTGGATCTTCTTTCTGCCAATAGGTCCGATGGACTGGATTTATCGCACTCCGCTCCAGATAAGTGTCAACGGAAAGGAATATGAAGCAGAAGCAGGCGGCGGTCTCGGCGGACCACATGAACTTGAAGGGAAAGCGTTTAACGTTATTTGCACCTTGCCTGACCTCCCCGGAGAAGCGAGATGTCAGTCCGGTTTATAGATTAAAACGAGCCCGGTGTAAGATCGGGCTCGTTTTAGGTATTACCCGCCAAACTGATCCGGATCCGGCCCTAAACGTTTCCCCTTATCCAGCTTCGCAATCTCACCCAGTTCATCTTTGTCCAGGCGGAAATCCCAGACGTCGAAGTTCTCGGCGATGCGCGATGGCGTGACCGATTTCGGGATCACCACCAGGCCGTTGTCCAGGTGCCAGCGAATGACAACCTGCGCCGGGGTTTTGCCGTATTTATCCGCCAGATCGCGGATAATTTTCTGGTCGAACACCCCCTCGCCGCCCTGAGCCAGCGGGCTCCAGGATTCGGTCTGGATTTTGTGCGTGGCGTTCCAGGCGTGAAGCTGGCGCTGCTGCATCAGCGGGTGCAGCTCGATCTGGTTAATCACCGGCGCGACGCCCGTTTCGTCTATCAGTCGCTGCAGGTGATGTACCTGGAAGTTACAGACGCCGATGCTTTTCACCAGCCCCGCTTTCTGCAGTTCAATCATCCCTTTCCAGGCGTCAACGTAATGGTCGATAGCCGGAACCGGCCAGTGCATCAGATACAGGTCGACGAAATCAAGCTGGAGTTTCTCCAGGCTCTCCTGCAGCGCTTCGCGCGGGCGCTTTTGATCGTCGTTCCAGAGTTTTGTGGTGATAAATAACTCATCGCGAGGGACACCAGCGCTGGCCAGAGCCTTACCCACGCCGTCCTCATTTTTATACGCGGCGGCGGTATCAATCGACCGATAGCCGACTTCCAGGGCCTTATGAATGGCGGAGACGACCTCGTCGTTACCGGCTTTCCATACACCTAGCCCCAACTGGGGCATCACGTTGCCGTCCTGCAGCTTGATTACGGTTTGGTTTGCCATTTTTCCTCCTTCAGGTGCGCATCGCCGGAGAGGGACTCCGGCGATGGGGTGTGCATTAAGTCTGGACGAAATGTCAAAAAACGAAAGTCGGAGGGACAAAAACGCTTAGCGTGCCGCCTCGTAGATACGACGGCTCACGTCCAGCGTAATGTCGCCGTGTTCGCCCAGATGGGTCATACCGTGTTCTTCCAGTTTCGCCAGCAGGGCAGGGATAGAGCTGCCATCCAGACCGTAGCCAGACAGACGCGTTGGCACGCCCAGCCCTTCAAAGAAGTTGCGGGTCGCGTCGATTGCCGCATCAATACGCGCATCGTCAGAGCCCTCGGTGATGTTCCACACGCGCTCGGCGTACTGCAGCAGTTTGGCACGTTTGGTATCCCGCTTTTCGTTCCACAGCGCAGGCAGAACAACGGCCAGCGTTTGGGCGTGGTCCAGACCGTGCATCGCCGTCAGCTCGTGGCCCAGCATGTGGGTCGCCCAGTCCTGCGGCACGCCAGCCCCGATCAGGCCATTCAGCGCCTGCGTTGCAGCCCACATCACGTTGGCACGCACGTCGTAGTTTTCCGGCTCTTTCAGCGCTTTCGGACCTTCTTCAATCAGCGTCAGCAGAATGCCTTCCGCGAAACGATCCTGAATTTTGGCGTTCACAGGGTAGGTGACGTACTGCTCAACGGTATGCACAAAGGCATCGACCACGCCATTCGCCACCTGACGCGCAGGCAGGGTGTAGGTGTAAACCGGATCCAGGATAGCGAACACTGGCTGAACGTGTTCGTTCATAAAGGCCTGTTTATCGCCAGTGGTTTTGCGGGAGATCACCGCGCCCTTGTTGGATTCAGAGCCGGTAGCCGGCAGAGTCAGCACCGAGCCCATCGGGATTGCGCTTTTAATGTCGCTGCCGCGGGTCTCCAGGATGTGCCACGGATCAACGCCTTCTGCGTAGTGGGCTGCCGCGGCGATAAATTTGGTGCCGTCCAGTACGGAGCCGCCGCCGACCGCCAGCAGGAAGGTGACCTTCTCGTCGCGGGCGATTTTCACCGCGTTCATCAGCGTTTCGTAAGAGGGGTTTGGCTCAATACCGCCAAACTCACGCACGTCCAGACCGTCCAGCGCGCTGTAAACCTGATCCAGCACGCCGGTTTTTTTCACGCTGCCGCCACCGTAGGTGACGAGGACGCGGGCGTCTGCCGGGATCTGCGCGCGCAGATCGGCGATAGCGTCTTTACCAAACAGAATGCGGGTTGGGGTGTGAAGATTAAAGTTGTTCATGGCTCGTTCCCTTTAGTGGGTGAATAATCGTGGTGGCGCAGAGGGCAACCTGATGCTGCACATTGTGGTCGCCTGCGGCTATCCTCTCAATGCACATTCCTGCCGATGTCTTGCCCATTTCTACAGAGCGCTGGAGAAAGCGCGGAAAACGACGCACACTGTCAACGTCGGAAACCGTACCCGGAGTAACGAAAAATGAACCGTGAGGCTATCTGTCAGCAGCTCACTGCGCAGATTAAGAGGTTGATAGATAATGAAAACCGCGCCAGCGAACTGCTGCCGGATATTCGCCTGCTTTATGGCACCCAGCCCGGGACGCGTACGCCGGTGATGTACCAGCCGGGCATCGTTTTTCTCTTTTCTGGCCATAAAATTGGCTATATCAACGAGCGCGTCTTCCGTTACGACACCAATGAATATCTGCTGCTGACGGTACCTTTACCCTTTGAATGTGAAACCTTCGCGACAGAGGCGGTTCCGCTGGCGGGGATCCGCGTCAATGTCGATATCCTTCAGCTGCAGGAGTTGCTGATGGAGATTGGCGAAGACGAACTCTTCCAGCCGTCAATGGCGTCGAGCGGGATTAACTCTGCGACGTTATCGGAAGAGATCCTCTGCGCCATTGAGCGTCTGCTGGACGTGATGGAGAGGCCGCTGGATGCGCGCATTCTCGGCAAACAGATCATCCGCGAAATTCTTTACCACGTACTGCTGGGACCCGGCGGTGGGGCATTGCTCGCCCTGGTGAGCCGACAGACCCACTTCAGTCTGATAAGCCGCGTGCTCAAGCGTATTGAGAGCCAGTACACCGAAAACCTGAGCGTTGACCAGCTCGCCGCGGAGGCGAACATGAGCGTCTCGGCGTTTCACCACAACTTTAAATCGGTGACCAGCACCTCGCCGCTGCAGTACCTCAAAACCTACCGGCTGCATAAGGCGCGGATGCTGATGATCCACGACGGCATGAAGGCCAGCGCGGCGGCGATGCGGGTGGGTTATGAAAGTGCGTCGCAGTTCAGTCGGGAATTTAAACGCTACTTCGGCGTCACGCCGGGAGAAGATGCGTCACGTATAAGAACGATGCAGGGAGTTTAGGCTTTTTCCCCTCTCCCCTGCGGGGAGAGGGTCAGGGTGAGGGGCTCACGCGCTGCAGTACTTCTTCTTAATCACTACCGCAATAGTCCCTACCAGTCCCGCCACCAGCAGGAACATCGGCAGCACCATCAGGAAGGTCATCACCTGGTCTTCATGGTGTTTCACAAACGGGATCATATTCAGCGCGTAGCCGAGCGTAGTGACCACGCCGACCCACAAAAGCGCGCTCAGCCAGTTGAAGAACTGGAAGCGGCGGTTCGACAGACCGGAAATGCCCGCCATGGTAGGCAGAAGGGTGCGAACAAACGCCAGGAAACGCCCGGCCAGCAACGCCAGCAGGCCGTGCCGATCGAACATGCAGGTGGCACGCTGATGATATTTATGCGGTAACTGCGCAAGCCAGCTTTTAACGACGCGTGTATTCCCCAGCCAGCGGCCCTGCAGATAGCTCAGCCAGCAGCCCAGGCTCGCGGCGGAGGTGAGGATGACCATGGTTGGCGTGAAGTCCATAACGCCTTTGCCGATTAACGCCCCGGCAAGTAAAAGCAGGCTGTCACCGGGTAAAAATGAGGCTGGCAGTAGTCCATTTTCCAGGAACAGCGTTGCGAACATCACGAAATAGACGATACCGACGACGTGAGGATCCGCCAGCGCGGCAAAGTCGTGTTGCCAGAGCGCCGCGATAATATCTTGAATAACAGCCATGGACTTTCCTGTGGAACAGCAGATATAACGCTATTGTACTCCCTTATTCGCCCGTCGGGTTTGATCGCGGGCGCATCTCATGCAGACTTTTCTGGTTGCAGTGTCCACAAAAGCGTCCAGGGAGTACATTTTCAGCCAGCACTTTACACGATACGCTCGAACCCTGCTGCTAAATCGGCAATTAAATCGTCCACATTTTCTAAACCGATGTGCAGTCGGATCAGGGTACCGCTGAAGTCCACTTCGCCGCCGGGACGCAGCGCCGCAATCTGTTCCGGCTGGTTAGGCAGAATCAGGGACTCAAATCCGCCCCAGGAGTAGGCCATGCTGAAGAGGGTAAAGTTATCCAGATAATTTGCCAGCTCGTCATGGGTCAGGCGTTTTTTCAGAACGAACGAGAACAAACCGCTGCTGCCTGTAAAGTCACGTTGCCAGAATTCATGTCCCTTACTGCCCGGTAGCGCCGGATGATTAACGCGCTCAACCTGCGGGTGCTGTGCCAGCCATTCGGCCACTTTCAGGCTGCTTTCATGGTGTTGACGCAGGCGAACCCCCAGCGTGCGAATACCGCGGCTGGTCATGTAGGCCGTGTCTGCATCCACCATCTGCCCCATCAGGTAGGCATTTTCACGCAGTTGATCCCAGCAGCGGGCGTTAGAGACCGCCGTGCCAATCATGCCGTCAGAGTGGCCAATCAGGTACTTGGTTGCCGCCTGAATCGAGATATCAATGTCGAATTCCAGCGCCTTAAACAGCACACCAGCCGCCCAGGTGTTGTCGATCATGATAATCGCCTCTGGCGCTTTACTGCGCACGGCTTTCACAATGGCCGGCACGTCGTGTACTTCCATGGTGAGCGATCCTGGCGATTCCAGAAACACAATGCGCGTGTTTGGCTGAATAAGCTCGGCAATGCCTTCACCAATCAGCGGATCGAACCAGCCGGTGGTGACGCCGAGCTTGCTGAGGATTTTGGTGCAGAAGTCCTGGCTGGGTTCATAGGCGGTGTTGGTCATCAGGATATGGTCGCCCTGTTCCACAAACGCCAGAATGGTATTAGCGACCGCCGCGGCGCCGCACGGGAACAGCGCGCAGCCCGCACCGCCTTCCAGCTCGCACATCGCTTCCTGCAGAGAAAAATGGGTTAGCGTGCCACGACGGCCATAAAACAGCCCGCCTTTCGCGCGGTTACGCGTGGCGTTTTTTTTCTCCTCCACGGTATCAAACACCAGCGAGGAGGCGCGTTGAATCACGCTGTTGACCGAGCCCTGGGTATATTTCTTGCTGCGTCCTGCCTGTACCAGCGTGGTATCAAGATGCTTCTTAGTCATGTTCGCTAACCCTGTTTTTATACGTCTGGACGTCCAGACTACCACGATTGTAAAAATCTGCACCCTGAGGCTTATCGAATAAGCAGAAAATATTAGCAAAAAACCGCATAAGAAATTTTTACTGCGTAAGCGCAAAGAAAGTGAGCAAAAATTGCGGCACTATGTAAATAGTAATGAGAACGACTATCAATTCGACGACGTTTTGATATTATTATGCTCAGATTTTGTGATTTGCGTCCTGGAGATACAGAGTGGGTAATAATTTGATGCAGACGGATCTCTCCGTTTGGGGCATGTATCAACATGCTGACATCGTGGTTAAGATTGTGATGATCGGCCTGATTCTGGCGTCCGTGATCACGTGGGCTATCTTCTTTAGCAAGAGCGCCGAACTCATTTCTCAGAAGCGTCGCCTTAAGCGGGAGCAGCTGCAGTTAGCCGAAGCCCGCTCGCTGGATCAGGCTTCTGACATGACCTCATCCTTCCACGCCAAAAGCCTGACCACCCTGTTAGTTAACGAAGCGCAAAACGAGCTGGAACTCTCCGCTGGCAGTGAAGATAACGAAGGCATCAAAGAGCGTACCGGCTTCCGCCTTGAGCGTCGCGTTGCGGCCGTTGGCCGACATATGGGACGTGGTAACGGGTATCTGGCGACGATCGGCGCAATTTCGCCGTTCATCGGCCTTTTCGGTACGGTCTGGGGCATCATGAACAGCTTCATCGGTATCGCCCAGACCCAAACCACCAACCTGGCGGTGGTGGCACCGGGTATCGCGGAAGCGCTGCTGGCGACGGCTATCGGTCTGGTAGCGGCCATCCCGGCGGTGGTTATCTACAACATCTTCGCGCGGATGATTGGCAGCTACAAAGCCACGCTTGGTGATGTTGCCGCGCAGGTTCTGCTGCTGCAAAGCCGCGATCTCGACCTCAATGCCAGCTCGGTTAAGCCGGTGCATGCGGCGTCCAAACTGCGCGTAGGTTAATGCGATGGCGATGCGTCTAAACGAAAACCTGGACGATAACGGCGAAATGCATGAAATCAACGTGACGCCGTTTATCGACGTCATGCTGGTTCTGCTGATTATCTTCATGGTGGCTGCGCCGCTGGCGACGGTTGACGTGAAGGTCAATCTGCCAGCCTCTTCCAGCCAGCCACAGCCGCGTCCGGAGAAGCCTGTTTATCTGTCCGTGAAGGCGGATAAATCGATGTTCCTCGGTAACGACCCGGTAACGACTGACTCTGTCATCCCGGCGCTGGAGCAGCTTACCGGCGGTAAGAAAGACACCACGGTCTTCTTCAGGGCGGATAAAACCGTTGATTATGAAACCATGATGAAGGTAATGGACACGCTGCATCAGGCGGGTTACCTGAAGATTGGACTGGTCGGCGAAGAAAAAGCGGCTAAAAAATAAAATAAAAGCTGGCGAAAGCCGGCTTTTTTGTTTTCTCTAAGGCCAAATCGTTATTATTTTCTGCCGTATTTCCCCACACATCATATTTATTTATCAATAAAGCCATCATTAATAATCTCTTGATTGTTAAGCAAATATCAATATTCGGCTGCGTCATTTAACGCTATCTTTTGTTGTACTGGCGTCGCGTAATATCCCCGCTACGCTTAAAAAAGATAATAAAAACAGACCTTCTTCGAAGGATCTTTTTCACCTGCACAGCAAGAGACTCCGTATGCCTACGATGACATGGCTCTATCCGCACGCGCATCAAAACGATCTGATTTCCCTTTCTTCCATACGCCGCCGCGCCGACAGGCTAATACTGGTGCTCATCTGGTCACTCTGGGGCATCTCACTGGCCGTGGGCTATCTCAATGAGAATGTGGTGCAGGGCGCCATCGTGGCGACTGCGCTGGCGTGTTTATCGTCGGTGCTCACACTGCTGTTTCCCGGCGCGCTGCTGCTTCGTCTGAGCTCGGCGTTTGTGCTGATGGCCTTTTCCGCGCTGCTGATCCATCTGGGGCACGGGGAAACCGAATATCACTTCTCTGTTTTCGTCCTCCTCTCCGCGCTGCTTGCCTGGCGCGACTGGCGACCGCTGTTGATGGGGGCTGCGGTCATCGCTATACACCATCTGGTCTTTAACTATTTGCAGGAGCACGACCTGTATGGCGTGGTGGTGTTTATGCACACCGGTTTTCATATGGTGGTTTTTCACGCCCTGTTTGTGGTAGTCCAGACGGCGATCCTGATCCTGCTGGCGGTGCGCATGGAGCAGGACGCCCGCTCGGCGAGCGAGGTGGCCGCACTCGCCGGGGTCATTAACCGCGAGCCGGGTTATCTGACGCTCGCCGTCGATGCCGCGCCCGCCGGGTCGCCCTTCGCCCGTACCTTTAGCCTGACGCTGGGCACCATGCGCGCCACGCTTGAGCAGGTCAGCGCCAATATTGGCCAGCTGCTGGAAGCCTCCCGCACATTAGGCCAGCGTAACAGTGCGCTGTCAGAGCGTACCGATCACCAGGCAAACTCGCTGGCAACGGCGGCCAGCGCGATGGAACAGCTACGAGCTGTCGCCACCCTGACCAGTGAAAAAGCCAGCCAGGTCAGAGAGGTGGCATTCAGCACCAGCCACGTGGCGGAGCAGGGGGGAAATAACGTACGGCAGGCGATGGCGGCAATGGAGCAGATTCGCGAGGAGTCGCAGCGTATTTACGCCATTCTGGAACTGATCGACGGCATTGCCTTCCAGACCAATATTTTGTCGCTTAACGCCTCGGTCGAGGCTGCCAGAGCGGGCGAGCATGGCAAAGGTTTCGCGGTGGTCGCCTCCGAAGTGCGCGTCCTGGCGCAACGTAGCGAAGAGGCCGCAAAAGAGATCCGCCAGCTGCTTACGGCGGCGCAGGCGACCACTCAGCACGGGGTCGAGCAGGTTGAGCACGCGGGGCTAACGATGAAGTCGATCATTGAGAGTATCGAAGGGCTTCGCTCTTTGCTGGAAGAGCTCTCACAGATGAGTGAGCAGCAGCGGGCGAGCATCGCACAAATGAACGACAGCATTGCCAGCATTGATGCCAGCGTACAGGAGAATGTGCGCCACGTTGCGCAGACCCTGCAGGTGGCTGAAGCACAGCGGCAGCAGACAAGTCAGTTAAAAGAGGCGATTGCCGTATTCAGATTTAATTAGCGTAGAGGTTCGGTGGGGGCGCTGCTGCCAGACGCCAGCGCGTCCTCATCAAGCGCAACGCAGGTCACGTTTGAGGTGCGGTACTCGCCGTCTGCCAGTTTACGTGTCAGGCGCAGGGTGGCGATTTCTCTGGCAAGCAGATACTGATAGTTGGCTTCAAGGCGTCCAAGAAGCTTCTCTTTGAGCTCCGGTCGCTGTTCGATAATGGCATTCATCACTGCACCGTAAATCTCTTCCTTTACCTGTAACGGATAAATATCGCGCCGGTTCTGCCATTTCAGTCGAACCAGTGCTGCCGGGATCGAGACCAGGTCTTGCGTAATACGTGTCATCTCGTCATTTTTTGATTTTCTCAGTGCATCGAGATTTTGCTTTAAGATAAATTCATCACTTTTTTTATCATCTAAAGTCAAATAAACGTCATTGTTCTTAATTTCTTTCACGTTAATCTTCCCCCAGGGTATAAAAAATAGGGTTGTTTTTTTCGCGTGTAATTAGATTAAGCCAAATTTCATTGCCCGCTTCATTAATTGCTTTGGTTTTCTCGGCCATTATCTGGCTTAATTTTTGGGCATCTATTTCACCTTCGGCCTGCAGGTCATTCAGTAGATGGACGAAGGCTTCAATTTTCATGGCACGAAATAAGCGGTCTTTTATATGGCGATCGTGCTCTTCCAGCAACATATTACGGGATTTGCCGCTGTCGGAAACACCAATTAATATATCAGGCTCGAAATCAGAGAGCTTTCTTTTCCCCTGAGTGAAACTGGCCTCTTTTTCTGCTTCCATCGGTTGCTGTTCCACAGGCGTAATGTGGTACTTAGCCGGGACGAGATAGTCGGGCAGCATTTTTAATTTCCTTTAATTTCAACAGGGTGGGGTTGGTAAAGGCGTGAGATTCGTTGACAATATCATGAGGCAAATTTAAAATCAAAAAAAATGGAGCCAACCCATGAACAGCATCTTTTTTACGGTCATCACATTACTATTACTGACCGCTGGTGTTCTTTTATTGATGCAGGAGTTCAATAAAACGAAAGTGTCGAACGACACCAGTGAACCCCCGCAACCGGAACGCATGACAAAAGAGGAAGGTGAAGACCATTTCTCTGTTTTGATGAACTCTGTTACGCCTGTCTGGTACTGGCGGGTCAACCATGAATATATCGATTTTTTACACGCAACAATTAAGCGTATGAAAATGTCGGAAATTAATGACACGCCCGGACTGTTTGAGGCTCAGCGTCGCTGTAGCGACCTCAATTCAGCCGTGTATAAATATTACGACAATATCAAAAAGCGCTGCCTTAACGGTGAGAAGGTCTCTTATTCCGACCTGGACGTATTAAATTTGCGCCAGTGTTTTCGTGAGTTCAGTCTGGAAGCCTACCCGGAGCTGGTGGCGCTGGTCTGGCCGGAATATGCCCGTCCTGAGGTTAACCCCGACAACGTCTGAGTGACGTTCTGGTTAGCTATTGCAAACAGTCAGCGCCGTTGAGCTATACTGGGCGCTGGTTTCTTTTGCAAACAGGACTTTATGGAACGCTTTTTTGAAAACGCCATGTACGCCTCTCGCTGGATACTGGCCCCCGTCTATTTTGGCCTTTCGCTGGCCCTTATCGCGCTGACGATTAAGTTCTTTCAGGAAATCCTGCATGTTCTGCCGAACATTTTTTCCATCGCCGAAGCAGATTTAATTCTGGTTCTGCTGTCGCTGGTGGACATGACGCTGGTGGGTGGACTGCTGGTGATGGTGATGTTCTCCGGCTATGAAAATTTCGTCTCTCAGCTGGATATCGATGAGCGAAAAGAAAAACTGAACTGGCTGGGCAAAATGGATGCCTCGTCGTTGAAGAATAAAGTGGCCGCCTCGATTGTGGCGATCTCCTCTATCCACCTGTTACGCGTGTTTATGGACGCAAAGAACGTCCCGGATAACAAACTGATGTGGTATGTGATTATCCATCTGACGTTTGTACTGTCGGCGTTTGTGATGGGGTATCTGGATAAGATCAGTAAGAAGTAAAATTCACCTTACCCCTCACCCCGCCCTCTCCCCAAAGGGGAGAGGGAGAAAGGCCGCACCGAGCAGTCCCCTCGCCCCTTTGGGGAGAGGGTTAGGGTGAGGGGGGGGAAGGCAACAGACCGCACTATTTCTCCGACGACGCCTGCCAAAGATTCAACTCCCCATCCGCAACATGCCGATCAATTCTTTCCAGCTCATCCGGGCTAAAGTGCAGATTATCCAGCGCCCGCACGTTCTCCTCTATCTGCTCCGGACGGCTTGCGCCAATGAGTACGGACGTCACGCGTTCATCTTTCAGTAGCCAGCTCAGCGCCATCTGCGCCATTGTCTGACCGCGTGCCTGCGCCATCTCATTCAGCAAGCGCAGGCTGTTCAGATTCGCTTCGGTCAGCATCTTCTGCGTCAGTCCGCGCACTTTGTTTCCTTCGCGCTGCATGCGTGAACCGTCAGGAATACCGTTCAGGTATTTTCCGGTGAGCAGCCCCTGTGCCAGCGGGGTAAAGGCGATACAGCCCGTCCCGTTTTTCTCAAGCGTATCCAGCAGGCCAGTATGATCGACCCAGCGGTTGAGCAGGTTATAGGAGGGCTGATGAATAAGCAGCGGGATTTTCCACTCGCGAAGCAGGTCAGCCATTTTCCGGGTGCGCTCGGTTGAATAGGACGAAATCCCGACGTACAGCGCTTTACCGCTCTGCACGGCATGGGCCAGCGCAGCGGCAGTCTCTTCCATCGGCGTGTTTTCATCCACCCGGTGGGAGTAGAAAATGTCCACATACTCCACGCCCATCCGCTTCAGGCTTTGGTCGAGACTGGCGAGCAGATACTTGCGCGAACCGCCCGAACCGTAAGGCCCCGGCCACATGTCGTAACCCGCCTTGGTGGAGATAATCAGCTCGTCGCGATACGCGGCAAAATCCTCACGCAGCAGACGGCCAAAATTTTCTTCCGCACTGCCCGCCGGCGGGCCGTAGTTGTTGGCGAGATCGAAATGGGTAATGCCGAGGTCGAAGGCTTTGCGCAGCAGCGCGCGCTGGGCATCAAGAGGCTGTACGTGGCCGAAGCTATGCCACAGCCCCAGCGACAGCGCAGGAAGGCGCAGGCCGCTCTTGCCGCAGTGGCGGTAGAGCATCGTTTCATAGCGGGCAGCGTCAGGGTACCAGGTCATGATGTCTCCTTTTCTTATCGATAATTTTTTGAAACGTCGTTTTCATTCTGAACTTATCACATCACTCCTCGCGAAGATAAGGGTTAACGGTGGCTGTGTGACCAGTGAAGCCACGCTAATTAAAAATGATCACAAAACGTTATAATTTCCCTCTTTCCTGCCGATAACGAGAGAAGCACTCGCCTCTGGGCGAATTCACCCTCACGGCAAGGAAGACTTATGAATATGCTCCGTAATTTCACAATACGTTTCGTCATGCTGACGATCCTCGGGATCTTTTGTGTAATGTGGGCGGGGGTTGGGCTGTACAGCACCTGGTCCCTTTCCCGCGTTTCCGATGGCAATGACGTGGACCGCCAGCTGGTTAAACAGATGACGGTACTCAGCCAGGGTAACGATCAGTATTTCCGCTTCGTGACCCGTCTGAGCCGCGCAATGGAAGTCAAAGCCGCAGGCGGCACGCCGGATCTGGCCTCTGCCCAACAGGCGCTGGATAACATGGGCAAGAAACTGGCCGAGATGAAAGCCATCTCCCCAGGCCCGATGGATGAGCAGGTTTCATCCCGGGTGATTGGCGCCTGGCAGGCGCTGCTCGAACAGGGGGTGACCCCGCAAATGCAGCAGGCGAAACAGGGCGCACTGGACGGCTATCGTCAGCAGGCGAATAATGTCACCCCACCGCTGAGCCGCGCGTTCGGTGCGGCGGCTGAGGCATTCAACACTGCCGCCGCGACGTCGCTCGACAGCACCCGTGTGGTGGTGGACGGCCTGACCAGCATGACCCGGACGGTGATTATCGTCGCCACGATTATCGGCCTGCTGATCCTCCTCTTCACCGACCGTTATCTGGTGGCAATGCTGGTCAAACCGCTGGATCGCATTCGCCAGCAGTTCCGCCAGATTGCCCAGGGCGATCTCAGCCAGCCTATTGAGCCGTTTGGCCGCAACTGTGTGGGACAGCTGGTGCCGCTGCTGAGCGCCATGCAGGACAGCCTGCGCGAAGCGGTCAGCACCATCCGCTCCGGCAGTGAGAATATCTGGCGTGGGGCGACGGAGATTTCCAGCGGTAACAACGATCTCTCTTCCCGTACCGAAGAGCAGGCGGCGGCGCTGGAAGAGACGGCGGCCAGCATGGAGCAACTGACCGCCACGGTGAAACTGAACGCCGAAAGCGCGCGTCAGGCGAGCCAGCTGGCCGATGTGGCCTCGACCACCGCCAGCCGCGGCGGCTCGCTGGTGGAAGAGGTGGTCACCACCATGAGCGGGATCTCGGAAAGCTCGAAGAAAATTGCGGAAATCACCAACGTCATCAACAGCATCGCCTTCCAGACCAATATCCTGGCGCTTAACGCCGCGGTTGAAGCGGCACGCGCGGGCGAGCAGGGGCGTGGTTTTGCCGTTGTGGCAGGCGAAGTCCGCAATCTGGCCAGCCGCAGCGCCAACGCGGCGAAAGAGATTGAGGGGCTGATTGCCGATTCGGTTTCCCGTGTGGAGCAGGGGGCGCAGCTGGTGAGCGACACGGGCACGACCATGGATGCGATTTTGCGTGACGTGACAGAGGTCACCACCATCATGAAGCAGATTGCGTCGGCTTCAGAGGAGCAAAGCAAAGGCATTTCTCAGGTCGGTATCGCCATCACCCAGATGGACGGCGTTACCCAGCAAAACGCCTCGCTGGTGGAAGAGGTTTCCGCGGCGGCGGCGGCGCTTGAGCGCCAGACCGAAGATCTTCAGCGTTCGGTGCAGAAGTTCCGCCTGACGGCTTAACGCGCAAAGGCCGCCCTGTGCGGCCTTTCTTTTCACGCGGGTGTGTTTAACCCTGCTGATGCAATTCGGGAAATCGGGTATCCCGTTGCAGATGCCACTTCGGCGATACGCTTAAATGAGGGATTACCGTTTGGTGAAAGTGATTTGTAGAGTGATTCGCGGGAAATACCTGCACGTTTTGCAATGACAGTCATCCCGCCCGAGGCTTCAATCACATGACGTAAAGCCAGCATGAACGCCTCATAACCTCCGGGCTCGTCAATTTCTATAAAAGCCTGATGAAGATATACGGGCGCGAAATCCGGAGAATCTTTCAGGAGTTGTACCATTGCGTCATCATGGAGTACTGATTTAGCCATTCCGATTTCCTCTTATATCCTGCGCTTGTAGTCGTTGAGGTACTCAACGGCTCTTTCTATATCTGCATTTTGCTTTTTTTTCGTTCCAGTCAATAGCACCAGGCTTACTGCGCCATCTGCCGGATCGGAGACTTCGCTGAAATAGACTCGGTAACCCGGCCCCTGGTTAATTCTGAGCTCTGAAACGCTCTCTCTGCATGGTTTACAATCACCATAGTTACCCGTTGACATTCTGGCGACACGCGTAGCAATCATGGCTTTTGCTATGGGATCTTTCACACTTCTCAGATATGCATCAAACGGGTCGTACCCGTCAGCTGTGATGTAGTGTTTAACCTTAGCCATTATTGTAGCCTGTAGTTTACGATAAGCAAATGCATTGTTATCTTCAGGCTACGACAGGCAACGGTTTACAGGGTTGTGACAGTGGGGAAGATGTGATTTCTGAAAGCGGATCGCAAAAATACGAAACCGTTGTGTGCGGCCTTTCTCAGCCTCTCACTCAGGAATGTGGCAGCAGGCTAAGCGCCTGTTTAACCGCCGCCTGCAAACGTGATTCCGGCACTCCGTCCCGGGCCTGCACCGACAAACCATGTAAAAAGACGGCAAAATAGTCTCCCAGACTCTCGGCATCGGTCGACTCCGGCAATTCACCGTTACGCACTGCCAGATGGAGACGGTCGATGATCTGCTGTGTACGCTGCAGGCGATGCTGTGCCAGCCAGGTTTTGATCGTCTCATTTTCCGCACTGACGCTGGCTGCCGAGGCCACCACCATACATCCTTGCGGCAATTCCGGATGGCAGTACAGGTGAACCGCATCCATTAACAGCGTCTGGAGGGTATCCCGCACGCTGCCCCCGGCAGCTAAGGCCCGATCCGCAAAACCGCCTTCCTGTTTTTCGTAATCGGCGATAGCTTCCCGAAAGAGCTGCTCTTTTGAACCGAACGCCTTGTAAATACGTGCCGATGCAATCCCCAGTTCTGCCACCAGGTCCGACATTGAGGTGCCTTCATAACCCTGTCGCCAGAACAGGTTACGCGCTTTGATAAGCGCTTGGTCACGATCGAACTGGCGCGGTCTGCCTGCCATTTTGTTGCTCCGGTTGGTCCTGAATTCTGTGCAACAGGATCGCCTAAATCATCTGGATTACCAACGAATTTATAATTTTCGCTTGCGGTTATCCGGCTTTACTCCTATTGTTTGTCAATCGACAAACAATAGGAGTATACGATGAAAACCCTCAAAGGTCCCTCTCTCCATCTGGCTCAGTTCAGCGATGATGCGGCCCCCTTTAATAATTTGCCCGCGATCGCCCGGTGGGCGGCGCAAACGGGTTTTAGCGCTCTGCAAATTCCGGCATGGGACCGCCGTCTCTTCGACGTGGCGACGGCGGCAGAAAGCCAGACCTACTGCGACGATCTGACCGGTATGCTGGCAGAGCATGGCCTGGTGATAAGTGAACTGACCAGTCATATTTTTGGCCAACTGATGGCAGTACATCCTGCTTACGACAGCTTATGCGACAGCTTTGCGCCGCCAGAAGTACACGGCAACGCACAAGCCCGCGGCGAATGGGCGCGGCAGCAGCTGCTCCTGGCGGTCAAGGCCTCTGCCCGGCTTGGTCTCAGCGATCTGGGTACCTTCTCTGGCTCGCTGGCGTGGCCCTATCTGTTCCCGTTCCCGCAGCGTCCGGAAGGGTTAATTGAAACCGCCTTTGACGAGCTGGCCAGACGCTGGATGCCGGTGCTCAACGCCTGTGACGAGCAGGGCATAAACCTCTGCTATGAGATCCACCCGAGTGAAGATCTGCATGATGGGATAACGTTTGAAATGTTTTATCAGCGGGTGAAAGAACATCCCCGCTGCCGGATACTTTTCGACCCCAGCCACATGGTGCTCCAGCAGCTTAACTACCTGGAGTTCATTGATATCTATAAGGACCTGATCAACATGTTCCACGTCAAAGACGCTGAATTCAATCCGACCGGCCGTCAGGGGATTTATGGTGGCTATCAGTCATGGGTTGATCGTGCAGGACGTTTTCGCTCACTGGGTGACGGTCAGGTGGATTTCAGGGCTATTTTCTCAAAGCTGACCCAATACGATTATGCCGGCTGGGCAACCCTCGAGTGGGAATGCTGTCTGAAAAATCCGCTGGACGGTGCCAGAGAAGGGGCTGCGTTCATCCGCGACCATAGTATTCACATCACCGATAAAGTCTTCGATGATTTCGCCGGTGCGCCGGTGAACCCTCAACAAATCAACGCATTACTCGGCATTCGCTAAGCCACGACATTACAGGGAGTCCCCATGGAACAACAATACGGTGAGATCGCGCATGCGGATCTCAGGGCAGAACACGTCTATACGAAAGTGAACGGACAGCGCATCCATTGCGTCGTGGCGGGAGAAGGTCAACCGGTATTACTGATACCGGGCTGGCCGCAGACCTGGTATACCTGGCGCTATGTCATGCGCGCGCTGGCAGCGGCAGGTTTTAAGGCTATCGCGGTTGATCCACCAGGCATGGGGGAGTCAGACAAACCGCGCGACGGCTATGACACCGGACGCGTTGGTGCCACGCTGCATACGATGATGGCGCAACTGGGGCATTCACATTACAGCATCGTGGGCCACGATATCGGCATGTGGGTGGGTTATGCCATGGCGAGCGATTTTCCACAGGCGATAGAACGGCTTGTGCTGACAGAAGCGGTTATCCCTGGACTGGCACCGCCACCGCCGATTTTTGTCGCACCGGAAGAGAATATCTTTCTCTGGCACTTCATGTTCAATCAGCTGGCGGATTTACCCGAAACCCTGACCAGCGGGCGCGAATCACAGTATCTCAGCTATATTTTTGACCGCTGGTCGCATCGCCGTGAACGGGTCGCAGCAGAGGTGTATATCACCGCCTATTCGACGCCCGGCGGGCTGCGTGCGGGTTTCGACTATTATCGCGCTATCCCGGAGACCATCCGGCAGAACCAGCGTCGCGCGCAAACGCCTTTAACCATGCCGGTGTTAACGGTGGGGGCCGAACATGCCACGCACGACGCACCACTGATAACCCTGCAGGGCAATGCCCGTGATCTGCGTGGTGAGACGGTGGCCGATTGCGGGCATTTTATTACCGAAGAGTGTCACGAGGCGTTTATTGGGCTGATCGTGCCATTCCTCTCAGAGGATGCACATCATGCCGCTTGATAAACATATTGCTGATTTTCTGGCTGCGTCATCGGGCGCGCCGCAGCCGGCGTCATTAGCCGAACTGCGTGTCGCCACCGACGTGGAATTGCTGCGGCTACAGGGCGAGGAGGAAACGGGTGGCGCCATTCAACATCACGTTGTGATTGCCGATGATGGCTACGAGATTGAACTTCGCGTCTATACCCCTGCCGCCTCGAAGGCAGAAATCGCGCAGCCTGCAATGCTGTTTGCTCATGGCGGCGGATGGTGCCTGGGGTCGCTGTCACTGTACGATCGACCCTGTCAGGCATTAGCGAATGCTACTGGCCGGAAAATACTCTCCGTGGATTACCGTCTGGCGCCGGAGTTCCCCTTCCCGAGGCCGTTAGAAGACGTTTATCAGGCATTGTGCTGGGCCAGTGAACAGGCCGCGCTTCTGGGTATTGATGCCACTCGTCTGGCGGTGGGCGGCGACAGTGCAGGCGGAAACCTCGCTGCAGCGACAACGCTGTTGGCCCGTGATCGTGGCGGACCTCATATAGAGCATCAGTTGCTGCTCTACCCGGCGTTAAGTCGCGATATGTCGACCGAAAGCTATTGTGAATTTGCTGAAGGTTATTTTTTAACGCGTGATGCGATGGCGTTTTGCTGGGAAAACTATCTGGGAAACCGTCGTCATCCTTATGCCGAGCCGCTGCGTATGGCCTCGCTGAGGGGGGTACCGCCAGCAACCATCCTGAGTTGTGAGTATGATCCCCTGCGCGATGAGGCTGAAGCGTATGCGCGGCGGCTTGAGGAGGCGGGAGTACCGGTACGCTGTGAACGGCTGCCGGGCATGGTGCATGCCTGTATTCATATGTCAGGGCTAACGCCTGCCGCGCGTCGGTTGTTCGAACGGGCTTGTATATAGTTCAGGGTGGGGCTTCGTTTTCCAAACGTGGCGCTTGATTTGCTGGCTATCGAGCCTTCCGGGTAAGAGTCCTCTGCAGGCGGAATGCTTTCCAGCCCAGAGCGGGTGGAAAGGTCACCCAGGCAATGATCAGGATAATGGGGAAACTCATGCTCCCGGAAAGAATGTGTGTCCGGCTACCCGCGATGAGGGTGACCAGCATAACCAGAACCAGCACGACCGTGAGCCATACCGAAACCTGGAAGCGCCGTGAGAGCGCATCGATGAGATGCTGCAGGGTGCCTCCAGCTGCTGAGAGTCGGGCCTGTAAATTGTCTACTTCGCTTTGGCTGAAACCTGCCTCAAGCAGGTCTTTCTCACTGATAGCCATCACGTCCTCCCTAATCAGGCGAAAATATACTGTATTAAACCAATAATGAGAGAAGACAAAAACCCAGCGTAATTGCTGGGTTTCTTCATCATGCCGGTTCGAAAGGGAGAATTACGGCGTTTATCAGTGCGTCGCTTCACCGATCAGCGCGCCGGAACCGGCGCCGACAGCCGCGCCTTTCAGCACGCTATTGCCCGTCACGGCAGCTGCGCCAGCACCCACAACAGCACCAACGGCACCGCCTTTACGTGCGGCTTTGCCTTTGTCGCCGTTTTTGAACATGGCACCGGTGCCTGCGCCCACCACGGCACCGCCAACGGTTGATTTCAGATCTTTACCCGTGGCCGCGCCAATTGCCGCGCCTGCTACCGCGCCAGCGGCGGTTTTGTCGATAGCCATTCCCGAGGCGGAAAAAATGAGGGCGCTGATAACCAGCGTTGTTTTAATCAGTTTCATAACAGATCCTTTGTGACTGCTGTCGGTTGATACGTCATTTCTCACCGTCTGGCGGAAGAAACACGCCCGGATAGTGCCAGCAATACCGGCCCAACCTTTAGGCTAATCATGCCCTGAACAGGGATCTGTTCTGCCGGGCGGTAAACCGCCCGGCCAGTCGTCATGCCTGACGCTTGTCTTCGGTATTCGTATCAAAGTCGCTCGCCGCGTGGCGTTCGTGGAGCTGCTCGTTCAGCTCGCCGCTGGTGCGGTTAACGATACGTCCGCGCTTAACGGCATGGCGGTTCGCCACGTCTTTCGCCCAGCGCTGCACGTTGGTGTACTTCTCTGCATCCAGGAACTCGGCGGCGTTGTACACGCTGCCCAGCGCCACGCAGCCGAACCATGGCCAGATGGCGATGTCCGCGATGGTGTACTCCTCACCCGCCACGTAGCGACCGCGCGCCAGCTGTTTATCCAGCACGTCGAACAGGCGTTTAGCTTCCATCGTGAAGCGGTCGATCGCGTACTCTATCTTCACCGGCGCATAGTTGTAGAAGTGGCCAAAACCACCGCCGAGGAACGGTGCCGCGCCCTGAAGCCAGAACAGCCAGTTCAGCGTCTCGGTGCGTCCCGCCGGATCTTTTGGCAGGAAGTGACCAAATTTCTCTGCCAGATAGAGCAGGATATTGCCGGATTCAAATACGCGCGTTGGCGGGTTCGTGGAGTGGTCGCGAAGCGCCGGTATTTTCGAGTTCGGGTTCACTTCAACGAAGCCGCTGGAGAACTGATCGCCCTCGCCGATGCGGATCAACCACGCGTCGTACTCCGCGCCCGTCACGCCCAGCGCCAGCAGCTCTTCGAGCATGATGGTGACTTTCTGGCCGTTAGGTGTCCCCAGTGAGTAGAGCTGTAGCGGGTGAGAGCCGACAGGCAGATCTTTCTCATGCGTTGCGCCGGAAATGGGACGGTTGATATTGGCGAACGCGCCGCCATTGTTCTTTTTCCATTCCCACACTTTGGGTGGCTGATAGGTGTTGTCTGACATGTTGGCCTGCCTTTTTTGTGATGTGTTGAGGCAGTGTAGCAGGAGATTTGTGAAGCGTTTAACGAACTGAGCGTAATTGATCTGCCGCTCTTCCTTCCGGCGCTTATATATAACAAATCCGGCATAAGCTTAATCGAAAATCGCATTTTCATAATTAATGCGTAAACAGATAAAGCTGCATATGATGCTTCAACATAAATAAAAGATGCAGTTATAAACACTTTATAAGGCAAGGAGTTAGTGAGATGCGTAAGCTTCTGTTATCGGCCGTGGTCGTTTCGCTCGCGTTAGGCCTGGCGGGCTGTGATGATGCGAAAAATAAAGAGACAAATACGTCCCCCGCGGCAAAAAACGATGCGCCAAAAGAGGGCGGTTCGCTTATTATCGGCATAACCTCCGGCGACCCGCTAGCCGTTAATCCGCTCTATGCCAGTGACCGCACAACGTTAACCATCATGCAGGCGCTGTATGCTCCGCTGTACAGCTTTAATAACGGCAAAATTGAGTGGGGCCTGGCAGAAAGCCTGACGCCGTCTGCCGATAACCTGAGCTACACCCTCACGTTAAAACCCAACCTGAAATGGCAGGACGGGCAGCCGCTGACGGCGGACGACGTGGTCTTTACGTTCAATAAGCTGCTGGATGCCAAACAGCACAGCTTCTTCCGCAGCATGTTCACCTACGGCGATAAGCCGGTGCAGGTAAGCAAGGTTGACGACCGCACCGTTAAATTCACCTTACCGCAGGTCAGTGCGGCTTTTACCGGCACCCTGGTGCAGATCTACCCGATCCCGCAGCACGTGTTCGCCGGTGAAGGCGACCTGGAAAAGAGCAGCAAAAACGATGCGCCGGTGGGCTCCGGGCCGTTTAAATTTAAAGAGTACCGCGCCGGACAGTATTACGCCCTGACCCGTTTTGACGATTACTGGAACGGCAAAGCGAAGCTTGATTCCGTGACTTACCGTTTCGCCAAAGACAGCAATGCCGCGAATCTTGCCCTGCAAAACGGTGAAATCAACCTCAAGATGGTGGACCCGCAGGATGTGAACCGCCTGAAAAATACCGGTAAGTTTGACTTCGTGGTCTATCCGGAAGGGCGTCTGGCCTACATGACCTTCAACCAGAACGTGCCGGTGATGAAGAGCAAGGCGCTGCGTCAGGCCATTGCTTACGCCATCAACAAAGATGAGCTGACCCAGACCGCGTTTACCTCGCTGGACTACGCCAAACCGGCGACCTCGTTCCTGACGCCAGATACGCTTTACAAGACGGACGATGTAGAACAGTACAAATTCGATCTGCAAAAAGCCAAAGATCTGCTTAAAGCGTCCGGCGCGCCGGACAACCTCAGGCTGCGCCTGGCGTATGTGAACACCAACAAAACCCAGGAGAGCATGGCGCTCTACATTCAGCAGGCGCTGAAGGGCATTGGGGTGAACGTGGAGCTGATGCCGCTGGACTCCAACGCTATGTCTCAGCGCAGTCTCGACATGAACAACACCGCCTGGGAGCTGAACCTGGGCGGCTACATCATGGGCTCAGAGCCGGACGGTTACAAATCACTGTTCATGAGCAACGAGGCCTATAATTATGCGCATTATAAAAATCCGCAGTTCGATGCCCTGTGGGATAAAGGCGCCGTGGAAACCGACGCCGCGAAACGGGCTGATATCTACAAGCAAATTCAGCAGACCGTGGCAAACGACATGACCTACTACCCGATTGCCTATACCAACGCGACCGTCGCGGTGGACAAGCGCTTCGGCGGCACCCAGGAAGCAGAGCCGAAGCCGGTCTACCTGTTCCAGGATCTGTCAAAAATCTATCAGAAATAAGCGATAGCCCCGGCCGTCAGGCCGGGGTCTGAGTAAGGGCATGTCGTGAACACACTTCTCACGCGTCGGCTGCTGCAACTGTTCCCGATGCTGTTCTTTATTTCACTGGTGGCGTTTTTGCTGGTCAAACTCGCCCCCGGCGATCCGGTGGCGGCGTACATCACGCCGCGTATGGCTCCGGAAGATATCGAACGTATTCGCCAGAGCCTGGGGCTGGATAAGCCGCTGGTTACGCAGTACGTTCTGTGGCTGAAAAACGTCCTGCGGGGCGATCTCGGCTATTCGCTGATCTACCACCGCCCGGTGCTGGAGATGATCGGCGAACGCATTCCGGCCACGCTGGGGCTGATGGGGGCGTCGCTGCTGCTGGCGATCGTACTGGCTATTCCGCTCGGTCTGCTGGCGGGAGCATTTAAGCACCGCTGGCTGGATCACGTGCTGAACCTGTTCGCCTATATCGGCATCTCGGTGCCGATTTTCTGGTTCGGCATTTTGCTTATCACCGTCTTTGCCGTGCAGCTTAACTGGTTCCCCAGCATGGGGATGCGCACCATCGGCATGGAAGACAGCGCGCTGGATGTCTTGCGCCACGGCGTGCTGCCGTGCATTGCGCTGACGTTCTACAACCTCTCCAGCTACGTGCGATACATCCGCTCCAACACCATCTCGCAGCTCTCGGCCGACTACGTACAAACCCAGCTTGCCTACGGCGCGACGCGCGCCAGTATTCTGTTCCGCCACGTGCTGAAAAACGTGCTGCTGCCGGTGATTACCCTGTTCGGCCTGTCGTTCGGCGAGCTGATTGTGGGGGCCTATGTGACGGAGAGCGTCTTCTCCTGGCCGGGGATGGGGCTGCTCGGGATCCAGTCGATCGCCTCGCTGGACTACCCGCTGATCATGGCGATCATCATGCTTTCGTCGATGATGCTGATCGTCGGCAACCTGCTCGCCGATCTGCTTTATCGCTTCGCCGATCCCCGCATTCGTACGCTGAGGTAACCTGGATGAGCAGACGCTGGCAGCAGGTTCGTCACCAGCTGCGCCGCAACCGTCCGGCGCAGTTCTCTCTGTTTGTGCTTTTTATTTTCGTTGTCGCCGCGCTTTGCGCGGGGTTAAGTCCGTACGATCCGGATCGGATGGCGCTCGGCGCACGCACGCTACCGCCGGATGCCGCGCACTGGTTCGGTACCGATGAATACGGACGCGATTACTTCACCCGCGCGCTGTATGGCGGCCAGATCTCGTTGATGGTCGGTTTTCTCGCCATGCTCTTCTCCACGCTTATCGGCACGGTGGTGGGAACGGTGAGCGGCTATTTTGGCGGCTGGCTGGATAACCTGATGATGCGCGCCGTGGATATCCTGATGGCCATTCCGGCCTTCTTCCTGCTGCTGGTGGTGAATGCTTACCTCAAGCCGGGCGTGGATAACATCATCCTGATCATCAGCCTGCTGACGTGGATGAACATGTCGCGGCTGGTGCGTGGCGAAACACTGTCGGTGAAAGAGCGCGAGTATGTGCTCTATGCCCGCGCGTCGGGAGAATATCCGCTGCGCATTATCGTGCGCCACATTATTCCCGGTGTGCTGCCGACCATTATCGTGGCCGCCACGCTCAATATCGCCTCGGCGATTTTGATGGAATCAACGCTCAGTTTCTTAGGGCTGGGCGTGCAGGCACCTGCGGCGTCGTGGGGAAGTATGCTGAACAACGCGCAGTCCTATATTGGCGAAGCGTCGTGGCTGGCAATGTTCCCCGGCATTTTGATCCTGCTGACGGTGTTCAGCTTTAACGTGCTGGGCGATGTGTTCCGTACCGCCTTTGAGCCGGGAGCCAGTCGCGATGAGTAGCTTATTAGAACTCGATGACCTGCATACCACGTTCCGCACCCGGGAGGGGGAAATGCATGCGGTGCGCGGCGTGAGCTTTCAGGTTCAGCCGGGAGAACTGGTGGGTATCGTTGGCGAATCGGGCTGCGGCAAGAGCGTCACCTGTAAGTCGATAATCCAGCTTCTCGGCAGCAACGGCCGGATAACGGGCGGCAGCATCCGCTTTCAGAACGAGGACCTGGCGCAGAAAACCCCGGCGCAGATGCGCGCCATTCGCGGCAACGAGATCGCGATGATTTTCCAGGATCCAATGACCGCCCTCAACCCGGTGCTGACCATCGGCAAGCAGATGGCGGAGATCCTGATGCGCAATAAAGGGCTCAGTAAAAAAGCGGCTAAAGCGGCGGCGATCGGCATGCTGCAACAGGTGGGCATTGCTGAGGCGGAACGCCGGTACGACCAGTATCCCCACGAGTTCAGCGGCGGGATGCGCCAGCGGGTGATGATCGCCATTGCGCTTTCCTGTAATCCGAAGCTTCTTATTGCTGATGAACCGACCACCGCGCTGGACGTGACCATTCAGGCGCAGATCCTGCGCCTGCTGAAAAGCCTGCAGCAGCAGACCCAAACCGCGATTTTGCTGATCACCCACGATCTCGGCGTGGTGGCGCAGGTCTGCAGCCGCGTGGTGGTGATGTACGGCGGGCTGGTGATGGAGGAGGGGAGCGTGGAGGACATTTTTTATCGCCCTGCGCATCCTTACACCCAGGGGCTGCTGGCTTCGCTGCCGCGTCCGGATGAGGAGAACCAACGGCTGTCGCCGATAGAAGGTTCGCCGCCTGGTCTGCTTAACCCGCCGCCGGGTTGCCCGTTCGCCGAACGCTGTCCGAAGCGTATGCCGCAGTGTGAGCGGCAGCCCGCGTTTTATTCCGCCGGAGAGGGCCATCGCGCCGCCTGCTGGCTATGGGCCGACAAGGAGATTCAGGCATGAGTGAACAACAGACACCTTTAGTGCGCGTACGGGACCTGCACAAACACTATCAGCTTAACGGCGGTTTGCTGCGTAAAGGCGTGGCCGTGAAAGCGGTCGATGGCGTGAGCTTTGATATCCAGCCCGGCGAGACGTTTGGCCTGGTTGGGGAGTCCGGCTGCGGGAAATCGACCCTCGGGCGCGCCATTCTGCGTCTTTTCGATATCACCTCGGGCGAGATCCACTTTGCCGGACAGGCGATCGCCCACGCCCGTGAAAAAGAGCTGAAGCCGCTGCGTAAAAGAATGCAGGCGATTTTTCAGGATCCCTGGTCCTCGCTCAACCCGGGGATGACCGTGCGACAGCTGGTGGCCGAGCCGATGCAAATCCACGGCTACAGCCGGGAAGCGCAGCAGGAGCGTACGGAAACGCTGCTCTATAAAGTCGGGCTGAAGCAGGAACACCTTGAACGGTTCCCGCACGAGTTCAGCGGCGGGCAGCGCCAGCGCATCAGTATTGCCCGCGCGTTGTCCGTGAATCCGGAGTTTGTGCTGTGCGATGAACCGCTCTCGGCGTTGGACGTCTCGGTGCAGGCGCAGGTGGTGAATATTCTGCAGGACCTGCAGCAGGAGCTGGGGCTGACCTATCTGTTTATCGCCCACGATCTCTCCATGGTGCGCCATATCTCGAGCCGAATTGGGGTGATGTATCTCGGTAAGCTGGTGGAGGTGGCCCCGGCGAATGCGCTGTATCAGCATCCGGCGCACCCTTACACCCGCGCGCTGCTGGCGGCGGTTCCCCGTCCCGACCCGCGCATTCGTCACCTCGACGACGCTACCCTGCGCGGCGATATTCCAGGCCCCACCTCCGCGCTGCCTGGCTGTAAGTTCTGCAGCCGCTGCCCGCATGCCATGCCGGTTTGCCAGACGCAGGAGCCGGCGATGCAGGAGATTGCGCCAGGGCATTTTGCAGCATGCTGGTTGTTTAACGTGTAATTAATGCGCCACGCAGGTGTATGATAAATCCTCCTCTGTCAGGTTAATTACAACGTGCAGACGACGACAACCCTTAAAAAATTGCCGCCTGCCTGTTTTAGGTTGGATACATGCGTAAAGGAACGTTAAGCAGTGATGCGCCATTCGGGACATTGTTAGGCTATGCGCCCGGTGGCGTGGCGATTTACTCTTCAAATTACGGCAGTCTGGACCCGCGAAATTACCCGGAAGATGCGGATTTCCGCAGCTATATTGGCAACGAATACATGGGCCACAAATGGCAGTGCGTTGAGTTCGCCCGCCGTTTTCTGTTTCTCAACTATGGCTTTGTGTTTACCGATGTCGGCATGGCGTGGGAGATCTTCTCTCTGCGCTTTTTGCGTCAGGTGGTGAACGATAACATTCTGCCCCTTCAGGCCTTTGCCAACGGCTCGAAGCGCGCGCCGCGCGCCGGGGCGCTGCTGATCTGGCAAAAGGGCGGCGAGTTTCACGAGACCGGCCACGTGGCGGTGATCACCCAGCTTCTGGACGATAAGGTGCGTATCGCGGAGCAGAACGTCATTCACGCGCCGCTGCCGCTCGGGCAGCAGTGGACGCGCGAGCTGCGCCTCTGTGTTGAGAACGGCAGTTACACGATCCACGACACCTTTACTGACACCGAAATCCTCGGCTGGATGATCCAGACTGACGACACAGAACACAGCATTCCGCAGCCGGAAATCGACGGCGAACAGCTGAAAATCAGCGGTGCGCGGCTGAAAAACAGACGCCAGTTCGACGGGAAGTGGCTCAACGAAAATGACCCCCTGCAACAGGCCTATATCCGCGCCAACGGTCACTTTATCAATAAAGATCCCTGCCAGTACTTCACCATTACCGAAAGCGCCGAGCAGGAGCTGATTAAAGCCACCAACGAGCTGCACCTGATGTACCTGCACGCGACCGATAAGGTGCTGAAAGATGACAACTTACTGGCGCTTTTCGACATACCGAAAATCCTCTGGCCGCGCCTGCGCCTCTCCTGGCAGTGGCGCCGCCACCATATGATTACCGGTCGTATGGATTTCTGCATGGATGAGCGCGGGATTAAGGTGTATGAGTACAACGCCGACTCCGCCTCCTGCCACACGGAGGGCGGGCTGATCCTCGAAGAGTGGGTCAAAAACGGCTATCGCGGCAACGGGCACAATCCGGCGGAAGGCCTGCTGGAAGAGCTGACCGGGGCGTGGAAGCACAGCCACGCGCGTCCGTTCGTGCATATCATGCAGGACAACGATGTCGAAGAGGACTATCACGCGCTCTTTATCCAGCGCTCACTGCTGCAGGCCGGGTTTGAAACGAAAATTCTGCACGGTCTTGGCGCCCTGAGCTGGGATGCCGCCGGGCAGTTGATTGACGACGAAGGCCGCCACGTCAACTGCGTGTGGAAAACCTGGGCGTGGGAGACGGCGATAGAGCAGATCCGCGAGGTGAGCGAAACCGAGTATGCCGCGGTACCGATTCGCACCGGCCACCCGGCTGGGGAAGTACGGCTGATTGACGTCCTGCTGCGCCCGGAAGTGCTGGTCTTCGAACCGCTGTGGACGGTGATCCCCGGCAACAAGGCGATCCTCCCGGTACTGTGGCAACTGTTCCCGAACCACCGCTACCTGCTCGATACCGATTTTGAGGTCAACGATCTGCTGAAACAGACCGGCTATGCCGTTAAGCCCATCGCCGGGCGCTGCGGCAGCAATATCGATCTGATTAGCGCTGAGGATGAACTGCTGGACAAATCCAGCGGCAAGTTTGTTGACCGCAAAAATATCTACCAGCAGCTGTGGTGCCTGCCAAACGTTGATGGCAAGCATATTCAGGTTTGCACCTTTACCGTGGGCGGAAACTACGGCGGAACCTGTCTGCGCGGCGATGACTCGCTGGTGGTGAAAAAAGAGAGTGATATTGAGCCGCTGATTGTGGTAAGGGACTCACTATAAAATATTACCTGCACGGACGACTCCCTCTCCATTGAGGGAGAGGGTTGGGGTGAGGGGGAACATACGGCTCTGGTGGTCATTCCGTTCACTTTATGTTCCTTGCTACTCTGCAACGACATGGCCTGTGAACGTGCCAGGGTGGCTCAGTCGCCACCACCCTGGCGACCCGGGCTCCCGGCGGTAAATCGCCGCTTCGCGGTACCTTCGGCTAATTCCTTCCGGCTTATCGGGGACGGGCGGAGGTAACGTCCCTGTAAAGCCCGCCCTCTCGGCGCATCCATGCGCCTCGCCCCGGCCGGAAGGAAAACGCCTCAGCGATTTACAGCCGGACCAGGGCATCGCTGAAAGCCTTTAGTCATTCTGAAACAAGATTATTGCTTCTGTTTAAAAATTACTGTGGATCCCTCAGCCCGCAGGGCATCCTGCGGGCGCCTTTTGTTACGGTTCTTCCTCTTCCTGCTGCCCGCTGACCTTCAAATCAATAATCCGGCCAATCTGGTCATGATAGACCGTCAGCAGGTTGTACTGGCTCATCTCAGAGATGATCTGTGGTGAGACATTAAAGCTGCGGGCAAGCTCCTCCTCCGGCAAATAACCCGGCTGACGCCGTCTCACCTGAGCCCGGCGGCGGTTGTACTGATACCATAAAATCAGCAGCCAGCCGTTGAGCGCGGCGAACAGTAAATAGATCAGCACCGTATTAAAGGACGCAACGATCGCGCCCCAGCGATAGTCGCTCTCATCGGTGAGCTGCATCCAGAGCCGGGCATACAGGAAAAAGAAAAAACCTCCCCACGCAACCAGCGTTAACGCGGCATCAAAAAGTCGCGGCAAGAGCCGATGTTCAGTCAAAATTAAGGTATTTTCGTTCATTGCAGGCTTCCTTTTCCCCGGTCCGGACTGATCCAGCGCGCGCGGGCACGCTGGCGTTTAAGCATCACTTTTGGAAAGGCGACGAGGGTAGTGAACAGGCCAATCATCCAGTACACCATCGGGAACCAAATCACCCAGAAAAGCGCGCTGGCCACGTTTCGCTCATAGCGCCGCTCGATGTACAGGCTGACCAGAAATTGCAGCAGACACATGACCCCCAGCAGCAGCCCGGTAAACGCCGGGGGAAAGAGACTCTCGACGGTCAGGTTCGCGGGAAGCGGGGCGACATGGCTGAAGACGAACAGCAGCACCGTCATCGCGTAGGCGAAGGCCCACAGCGTTGACAGCGCGTACTCCATAAACAGTGGCCACATGCGGTGGTGCTCCCAGCGCACGATCTTACGCAGGTTAACCAGAAACACCTCAGCACCGCCCTGGGCCCAGCGCAGACGCTGTTTCCACAGGCCCTTCAGCGTCTCCGGCATCAAAATCCAGCACAGCGCACGCGGTTCGAAAAAAATATCCCAGTGGCGCAGCTGGAGCTTCCAGCTGATGTCGATGTCCTCGGTTATCATGTCCGGGCTCCAGTACCCGACATCCGCCAGCGCCTGCCGGCGAAAGGCGGCGATGACGCCGGAGACGGTAAAGACCCGACCGTAGATCCGCTGCGTCCGCTTGATGAGCCCAATGATGGAGGAGAACTCGCCCACCTGTATGCGGCCAATCAGCGTGGAGCGCGTGCGAATACGCGGGTTGCCGGTCACCGCCCCGACATGGGGGTACTGGATCAGCGGCGCCACCAGATAAGCCGCGGTATCGCGATCGAGCAGCGCGTCGCCGTCAATACAGACCAGCAGATCGCCCCGGGCCGCCGCCGCCCCGGCTTTGAGCGCCAGCGCTTTGCCCTGATTTTCCGCGAGGTTAATCACCCGCAGGCGCGGCTGTTCCAGCGCCAGCTCCTGCAGCACCTGCGCAGTGTTGTCAGACGAGCCGTCGTTAATGGCGATCACTTCTATATTCTCATACCGCTGAGCCAGCGCGGCGCTGATGGTCTCTCTGGCGTTCCTTTCCTCATTGAAACAGGGGATCAGAATGGAAATGAGCGGCTCGCCGGCGAGCGTGGGGGCCGGTGTGTCGTGATCCCATGACCAGTGTCGTTCAAGCTGAAACCAGAAATAGAGCCCGCCGGTTATCCAGAGCACGGACATAAACAGCGGCCAGAAGAAGACAAAATCCAGAATCAGTTCGCCGGTAAAGAGGGCGGCCACGCCTAACGGCAACCCGAATACCAGACATAAAATAGAGAAGGCGATAAGGCGATCAGTCATTGTCAGGGTACCAGTACGATGAAAATTCAGGCCTGATACGGGAAATATCAGGTTGGTTATTGAGGAAGTCGTCGGGGTAGTAGCCGTAGTTTTTAATGCCGTTCAGCTGGAGCACCTGCATCCACGCCACAAGCTGGCTATCGGAAACGGCACGGGGCGGTTTCTGCCCCCAGTCCCTGGCCTGCAGCTCAAAAATGGTTTTATTGCGCGCGCCGGGGCGTTCGGCGACGGCCTTAACCAGACGCGTCAGCCAGGCATCGCTTTCGTCTACCGGGACGGACTCCATCAACGGCATGGCCATCGGCACCGTCCAGTCATACTCCGCCAGAAAGTCATCGAGATTCTGCGCAAACCACGCCTCGCTTTCGGGCTGCAGGATGGGTAAGGCAAACAGATTGCGGGCGGTTTGTATCTGCGGACCGCGGATGTGCTTCACCGCCAGGCCAAGGGCGTGGGTAAACCCGATAAGCAGTTGGCTCTTCTGGCGAGTCGTGTCCTGCCCGGCGTCGTCCACGTCCGTCAGTACCGCATCGTCATGAAACAGGATCCCATTGAAGCTGGCATAGCGGGCCAGATCCTCATAGATGTCCGTCACCTGCTGACGCACCTGCGGATCCCACGGGGAGAGCCGGATATAAGGCTCGGTGGCGTCGCTTAACCGGCCGGTTTGCCGATCCCGGCGCTGGACGCGCGGCAGGGAAGGGGAGAGATCGAACGAGAGCACCGGCATCCATGCGAAGACTTTTACCCCCGCGCGGGTTTGCAGCTGCCAGGAGACAAAATTAAACAGATCGGCCCGGACCGGAAGCCGTCGGTTGGGGAAATAGAGCGCCTTGATCCTGCCATCGCCCTGCGGATCGGCAAACGCCTGCAGGAAAACATGGCTGATTTTCATGTCGTAAACCCGCTGGATCAGTCGGTTGATATTTTGGGTCTGCTGAACCGGATCGGGATCGTAAACGTAGTCGAGATCGACATGCATGACGCGCACCGGTTCAGGCTCCTGAACCTGGCTAACCGTGCTGGCAAAGGCTTTGAGCGAGGGATTCCCGGCGATCAGCAGACGGGGAATGCTGCCGAGATTGCGCACGTCACCCAGCCCGTCCTCAAGGGTAAAAGCCAGCTGATAGCCCTGTTTTTTGGCAATTTCGAGCGACGTGCCGTTGGCGGCGCCATAGGGCCAGACCCAGGCACGCGGAGCTTTGCCGGTCACCTGGGTGATTTTTTCGGTGACTTTGCGCACGTCATCGCCGATCCGCTGGCTGAACTCAAGGTCCGTTTCATAGCGGCCCGTTGCGTTATCATAAAAGCGATTGGCGATCGCCGGTTCGCGGCTGCCCTGCGGGTTGGCCGGAATGCCGTAGTGCGAGGCCCAGGTATGCGAGCCGATCTCAATCAGCGGGGAGTGGCTGAGCTCGCGCACCATGTCCCACGTCGCGAAGCGATCGCGGGGCGTCATCAGGCCGCCGAAGTTAACCTTTTGATCTGCCGGCGTATCCACCCAGCTGCCCACCGGCGCCCACAGCGCAGGAACGTTCCATGCCTGAAGCAGCGGCCAGACGCGGGTGTAAAAGCTGCTGTAGCCGTCGTCAAAACTGAGTAATACGGCTTTCGGCGGCAGCGTTTTTTTCCCGTCATGGGCATCCAGAATGTCCTGCACGCTGATGGCGTGATAGCCGTTGTGCACAAGCCAGCTAATCTGCTCGTTCAGCGCGCTGGTGCGAACGGAGAGGTAGCGCTGATCGGCGGCATCATCTTCTACGTCGTGGTAGGCCAGGACCAGAAACTGGTTCGTCGGCCAGGGTTTGCTCGCCTCCAGCTGCGGTCGCGCTTTGGGGGCAATAAATGAGAAAGCCTGTGCACAGGCGCTCGCGCTCAGGCAGAGCCAGCCGAAGAGGAGCAGGCTCACGGAAAGACGTGTATTCAGCATATTCATCCTTAAAAGCGTAAAGTCGCATCAAACGTGACGGAGAGATTGCTTTCGCGCTTGCCGTCGTAAGGGCGTTTATCCCAGTTCAGCATCACGCCGGTATCAATGACGTTGTTCCACTGGATGCGTTGTCCGTAACCCACCAGGGTGATGGCCCCGGCGGACTGTTTTTTCTGCCAGTACCTGCCGCCTCCCGCCACGATCTGCTGGCTCCAGAGGGTGTCGTAATGGCGATACATCTCATGATCGACGGACAGGGCAGCCGTCACGGACAGGTCCCGCGCCGGGTTGTAATAGAGCGTGTTCCGCTGGCTGTTTTTACTGGCGGCGATCTCCGGTTCGAGATCCAGCGTCAGGGACGGCGCCTGCCAGAGACGCTCTTTTCCTGTGAGGGTGTATTCCTGTCGGCGGTTATGGTCTGAAAAGTGACTGACGGCGGCGCTGAACTGGTACTCACGCCGCTCGTTTTGATACCAGCGCACGCCGCCTTCACCCCGGTTAGCACTGATCCCGTTGCGTAACGCCCGCAGAGGCGTGGTGCGGGACAGGCGTTCGAGGCTGCCGCTGATCTGCCAGTTATCCGTGACGCTGTAGGTGCTTGAGAGGCGAGCCCCGGGCTTGCTGGCCCCGTGATAGCGGTTTCCGGAGAGTTCAGCTTCGAGCAGGAGGTCACGAGGCCGCCATTCGACGCCGCCCGACAAATGACGGCTGGAACCTTTGCCTTCATCGAAATTACCCTCTGCGTAGCGGGTGCCCGCAAACAGCCGCCAGTTATCTGCCATTGGCGGACCATAGAGCGTGGCGTCCCAGTTCATGTCGTGGGTACCGCTAACGGGGTTATCGGAGTGCAAGCCTTTTCCCGCATTGAGACGCAGCTCGGACAGGTGGTGGACCGCTCTGAGCCTGTCCAGACGCCGGGCGCTGCGATCGAGGGGTGCGCGGGCAAGCACGTCGTCGGCCAGTACGTCCATCTGTCGCCACTCCTGCAGATCCATCGCGACGTAGGCCTGCTGCAGTTCCAGCTCCAGATTCGACGGTTCCAGCGCCTCTGCCATTTTCAGCTTTCGCTCGGCCGCGCGCGGCAGACCCCGGGCCTGAAGCAGGGAGGCATAGTCAATCTGTAATCCCTGGTTGCCGGGCGCCGTTGCGGCCATACGCTGAGCCAGCTTTTCGGCTTCCGGCTCGGCGTGGGTCGCCAGTAAATAGTTAAAGCGCAGCGACTGTCCGCTAAGCCATCGATCGTTCGGCTGAGGGGTAGGGGAACCGAAATCGTAACGACTCCAGGGGATGTTGCGGGTCTGGCGCTCAGCATACTGGCGGGCGGCCTGATACTGACCGGTATCCAGCCAGGCATAGAACAGCGCATGCTCCTCGTCCTGCGGATCGGACGCATATTGTGGATAGCGTTGCAGAAGTGAGAAGGCGGCAGCGGCGTTTTTCTCCTGCAGATACGAGGAGATAACCCAGCCGATTGCCCAGCCCGGGACCGGATGCCGTGCGGCCGTCAGCGCCTGATACTCGCGGATGACCTGCGGATAATCGCCATGCGCATACAGCGCACCAAGCCTGTCGATACGGGCAAGGATAATGTCGTCCGCCGCCTGCGGATCGTTTTGCCAGCGAGCAAACAGGGTGTCGTAACGATTCAGTGCACGTTGCGCAAGAAGCAGGCGCTCTTTTTCTGTCCTGGCGGGCACGTCAGCAAGGCGAACGGTTTCGGCAGCGGCATTCAGCTCAAGACGGCGACGCTGCGCGGTAGTCAGCGCCACCCGCTGTGAACGTTGAAGCGCGGGGGTATTCACCCGGTTATCCGTAAGCGCATCGATGAGGTCTCTCTGCAGCGCCTTATTCTCTGGCGCGATATTCAACGCGCGCGTGTCCGCTAAAAGCCGATCGCTGTTCTTTCCCTGCATTAACCAGACATACGCGAGCGTCTGAAGATGGGCCTGCGAGGGATTTTCAGCCACCAGCTGCCGGGCTTCCTGCAGCGCAAGGGTATCCATGCGGGCATCGGCAAGGGTTTTGATGTAGCCGATACGGTAATCGTCATTCTCTGGGGCAAGGCTACGCGCTTCATTCCAGAGCGATAACGCGGGCTGCCACGCTTTCTGATTTCGACTGGACTGCGCGACGGCCGCAACGCCCCGGGCGGGAAGCGGCATATAAATACCATAACGCCGCCAGACCTGAATCACCTCGTCATCGCGACCTGCCCATCCTGCTACCTGTAGCCAGTCCGCAACGTTCTCAGGCGTCAGGGCATGCTGTTGCTGATAACGCTGAACATAATCGAGAAACGGAGTGTAATTACCGTTACGCGCCTGCTGAATCTGTTGCTCATAAACGGATCCCGTAGCCTGAACCAGAACAGGAAAGAGTAATAACAGGAACAATAATGTTGGGATGCGATAAAAGAATAACGTATTGAAGCGAAGTGAACTTTCCATATCTATTTGCCATTTGTTTATCATGAATCCATTGCATAACACGGCCGCCTTTAAACTCAGCGTTAAAGGCCATAAATGAGAACATTAAATCTGAATGCAGTGATGTTACGGGGTACTTACTTAAAGGTAATTATGGATCCTTATCTCAGTCGGTGGGATGGAAGATAATGTACACCTGATATCTTGCCGGATAAATATGCTGAAAAGCGGCTATGCTGTTTTGAGATAATTCTGGGATGAGCCGGTTTTAGCGATTATTTGGAAGGGGTTGGTTAATTCTAACTATTTGAAATTAAAATAATTTATTTTTATTGTGACAAGAATGTTTATATTTTTAATGCCGATTATCTGCGTCAATTAAAGTAGTTTCTGGTGCATGTTTGGGAAGTTTCATGACAAAAATTCTTAATGTTCAGAGAAGTGACTTTTCTGCGATTGTTTTTTATTTATAATTAATGGTAGCCATTGAATGAGAGTCTACAGGAAGTCTCACTCATCAATGTCTGAATTGAGGGATGTCCAAAGCCAGAATACATTTATCGTTAATATGACAGCGCTATAAAACGAAGGCGGTTTTCTTTCCGCAGGATCGTTCTTGCTTTAATCTAAAAGGGATGGTTAGTGGCAACTTCAATAGTGTTAGTGACTCAGGATCGCTACCTTGTCAGGGGGATGAGGCTATTTTTCCCGGATATTATCCTGCTCGACTCGGTTGACAGAAACATATTTGATAACGGTGCAGATGAATATTCTGTATTGATTGATAGTCGTTCTCCGCTCCGTTTATATGATTACCTGATACGCCATCCGGCCAGAACGAAAAAAACGATCTGCTGCGTTATGCTCGATATGCGCCATCGTGAGGAGAATCTGCTCAGTATGAAATTGTTTACCAACATGTCGCACACCGCGGCGGATATGGCCTCGCTGTTTAATCTGGTGCTGAATATGAAGGGCAGGCGTCTGACCACGAAGTGGCTGCTTAACCTGCGGCTAAGCATGCACGAAGCGATCATGTTGCGGTTGCTGCGGGCAGGCATGTCGATGGAGGAGGTGGCAAGCGAGCTGGGGATGTCGGTTAAAAGCCTCTACCGCAAACGCACGGCGCTCTCGGAACGGCTGGGGGCTGAGAACTTTAATGAGGCGTGTTTGTTTATCTTTAAAAACAAACTGCTGGACGCAGGTGGGAACGATCCCTGGCTTTGACAGAAACCGAAACAAAGAACCCGCCACAAGGGCGGGTTCTTTAAAGGGAAATCATTCAGAACGACCAGCGCAGATTCGCGTTAACCGAGTTGACGCGGGTATCCGCACCGTATTGTCCCTGATACCCCACATCCAGCGTCGCAGCCCGCGACAGCTGTACGCTCACGCCGATATCACCCACCATCACGTCCTCATCCACGGCTTGTCCCTGAGTAATGAACGCGTCGCTGCCCGCAAACGCCATGCGCGAAGACGTATTCTTATCGCCATAGGCGTGCTGCCAGCCCAGCGAACCGTAGAGGTTAATGTTCTTCGGCAACTCGGTCACGCCGCGCACCCCGAGGGTGGAATAGAAGGTGTTCATCGTTTCATTACGTACGCTCAGCGCGGCGGCACCGCCGTCTTCCCTGAAGCTGTCGGTATGCAGTCGGATCCAGGAAAGATTAATAAAGGGCTCGACATTCATCTCTGGCTGGCCGAAACGGTAGCCCGCTTCGGTGAACGCCAGCAGCGAGTTGGCGTCGTAATCCGACTTCAGCCGATCCGAGAAGCCGCTGAAATCCACATTGCGCTCGCCTTCAATCTTGTGCCAGGTGTAACCCAGCGCGCCACGAAGGGAGAACGCATCCTGTTGGCCAGCCGCATACAGGCCAAGGTGGTAGTTATCGGTATCCGTTGAGGAACGACGGCTGTCGACGTCGTAATCCCCCCGGCTATAGCCGAAGTAGCCACCGACACGCACGTTATGGTCCGCCAGCTTACGATCTGCCCCCAGCAGGAAGCCGGTGGTGTTGCCGTCCAGCTTGCCCACGTTACCGTCGCCGCTGTTTCGGCTCCAGGAGCTGAAGGTCTGGCCCCAGACGCCATTGTTTTGCGGCTCCGGCTGCTGCACCAGCGACATTGCTAACGGTGGTATCGGCAGGGTGTCGTTATCAAACGCGCGCTGCATCCGCTGGTTTAACACATTAAACACCTGCGTGCTGCCGGCAATCAGGTTGGACTGCATTGACGGATAAACTTCACCGGATAGCTGGTTGAACGCCTCGCGTGCTTCCGGCGCGCTCAGCACCAGTAGCGAGTTATACAATGCCAGCGACGGGCCGCTTTGCGTCAGCGTGGAGAGCGCGCCGGCAGTGTTCCACTGGTTGCTGCTTTTGGCCACGGTCTGGAAAATCCCCGGCTTGCCGCTGCCGGGGTTTTCACCGCCAGGATTCTCACCGCCGGGGTTTTCGCCTCCTGGGTTTTCTCCTCCTGGATTCTCACCTCCTGGGTTTTCTCCTCCCGGGTTCTCACCACCCGGGTTTTCGCCTCCAGGATTCTCGCCGCCAGTCTCTTTCTGGGCGATGGTCAGATCGACGGCGTTGGTGCCCTGCCTGAGCGCCACGTCCAGGAAGGCAGATTTGGAAATCGCTCCGGCGAACTGACCGTCAATTCCCCCGTCCGAGGTTAATATGCGATAGCTTTGGCCCGTTTTGTAACTGGTTTGCGGGTCCAGCGCGGTGACCTGTACTTTAGCCAGATCGCTGATAGTCGTTTTGCCCGATACCAGCAGCTGGTCGCTGCGGCCATCTCCTGCGATATCGACGTCATAGAAGGACTCGCCCACAAAATTCAGATAGCGTTTCAGCGTCAGCGTGCCGATATCGCCATCCCCTGGTGAGATATGCCCACCGGACAGGATCTCGGTCTGGCCCAGCGTGCCGTTGCCGCCCAGCGTGCCGCCGGCCTTGATTGACGCGGCGCTGCTGTAACCCAGTCCATTGCTGACGTCTGAACCCGCCGTCGCGTTGAGGATCAGCGTGCCGCCGTTCTCGGCGCTAAGGGTCTGAATGTCAAAGATATCGTCTTCTGGCTGGGTGTTGATGTTGCTGGCAATAATGACTTTGCCTCCGCGCGCGGTCACGTTCGCCTGAAGGGCTGAAAGATCGCCGTTCAGCGTTGTCTGTCCGGAGGTATTGATCACCTCACCTTCGCCGCTCATCGTGTTGCTGAAGACGTAATTTTCGTCGGTATGGTTGAAGTAGACATAGCTGCCGAACAGCCCGCCACGCAGGCTGATCGCCGTCTTCGCATCGAGGGTACCCGCACCGCCCGCCTTACCAAGCGTTGGCTCAGTTATACCCGTGCCGGTGTCCATGTTGCCGCGGCTGCCGATAATTAGCGCACCCCGGTTCGAACCGGAACCCGATGTCCCCACGATCAGCGCATTGCTGCCAGCGGAAAATGAACCGTCGTCAATAACCGACAGCACGCCGTTGCCATAATCGCCCACGCTAACGCTGCTCTGGCTGGTAAAGCGCGAGTCTTTGCCCGCAATAACCAGCTCAGCGGTTTTCCCTGCCCCGGAGACGCCCGCTACCTGCACGCCGCCAACGTTAACCGCTCCGCCGTTCAGTACGTCCAGGTCGCCATTAAGCGTCAACGTACGGCCAACATTCCACAGTGAGCCGCTCCCCGTGACGGTGGCTTTTGGGCTCAGCGTGTCGGTTTCATCCGGCCCCGTACCATTGCCGATGCGCGCATCGTAGGCGGTATTGAGCGCCGCACCGTCTTCAATCGCCAGCGTGGAGCGTGCGCCCAGATCGGTGCCTACGCTAAGAAAATTACTGGTCACGCGAGAGCCAGCACCCGTGGCGATAAGGTGGCTGTCATAGCCACGCGTGGTGCCGACAACGATCTCCTTAGCGCTCGCCAGCGCGCCCTCTTCGACTCGAAGGGTGCCGAGGCCAAGATTCAGGTCGCCGTGCAGGACGTATTGATCGTTCAGCGCGTTAAGCTCCGCGTTTGGCCCACGGACCGTGACCACGCTTTCATAAATTTGGCCGTCGAACAGCCGACCGATATTGATGTTATAGGCGGTGATTTTGCCATTATCGATCAGCAGGTTTCCGCGTTGATTACGTCCTACGTAAACATCTCCGGTGTAACCCAGCGTTTCGGTAATACGCGAGTCGCCATCAAAAATAGCATCCGCTGCACGCGCGAAATCGGCAGGTGAAAGCAGTAACAGCGGCGCGGAAAATAGAGCGAGGTAAAGTCTGGAAAGCGGTGTCTTAACCGCTAAAGAATGCGATGTAGAGTTATTCACGGGCTATCTCCGTACTCATTAGCGTGATGTCGGGAAAATCGTTTTTATATGAAAACTCAGATACGTCAGATAACGTAAAAGGCGTTATTTCAGTACGCCTTTTAATGTTGTGTTAATTATTTATGGGTGACAACAGGTGTACAGGTTGGCGCGCTCAGCGTCGGTGCGGATCCTAAAATCCCTGGCATCATCATCGATGAACAATCGAAAATACGCCCTTTTTCTGTCGTCGCGCGATAAGAGAGTTTTTGTCCTCCCAGTGCGTCTGGCTGGGCGCCATTAACGTTAGTCACGGTTATTTCATCCGATGAGCCCAGCCCCAGCATTTTAGCGGTCTCAGCCTGCAGAAGTGGAATAGCCTGATCGGTTTTTAGCGTGGAACAACCGGCTAGCATCAACGTAACGGTTAAAAAGATTAGTGGTTTTCTCATAAATTACCCTTTATATCCAATCAGTTAATTTCACTGATTGTATTTATGTTTACAGTTACCCAAATCAGCAAATAATATATTTCCCTTTCCTAATCGAAAAAACCCTCCTAAAGTAGGGTGGGTAGAAAATAATTCATCCGTACTCTTAGATATGCGAAGGTAAAAGGAGGACCCTTTGGGACAGAATTATGCGTTGGTCGTTGATGACCATCCATTGGTAGCAAGCGGCATCGCCAATTTTCTGATTACACACTGCCACTTTAAGCAGGCGCATGTGGTGACGAATGAGGAAGATTGCTACCGTCAAATTAGGGACAATGGCCCACCACGCTTGCTGGTAATCGATTTTTGGCTCTCGTCCGGAACGGCCTTGAGTTTACTCAAGGAAATAAAACAACTTTACCCACAGGTACGACTCCTGGTGGTCAGCGGGGATGACAATAATGATATCTGGCGGAAAGTTCATACCGCCGGGGGGCACGGTTTTGTATTAAAAAGCGAACCGCCTGAAATGTTCTCACGGGCCGTTTTCGCACTCACCGATAATCTGACCTGGTTTCCTGAGGGAAACGAACTTTCCATCAAGTCGAATAAGGAGAAGTTAAGTAAGTTTAACTTAACGCCGCGACAAATTGACGTGTTAAATATGATTATGCGCGGCTTGCCAAATAAAAGAATCGCCGCGCAGCTTTCAATTTCCGAGCCCACGGTAAAAGAACATATTAGTAATATTTTGAAAAAGATAGGCGTTAATAGTCGTGTCGAGGCCATTACGCTTCTGCATGGCAAGCAGGAACCGTCGGAATGAGGTTTTTTCAGAGTTTACAGAACGATGGTATCTCCGCTCCAGCGCAGATCCGTTTGCTAAACAACACCTTTTTACGGCTGGTGTTCAGCTTTAGCGCGGTGCCCTTTGTCGGTATTCCTTTCGCCATCTGGATTTATATGCTTGGGGACGACCTTGGCCCAACGATTTCCTGGATAATTATTTATCTGCTATGTGCTGTGGCGATACGAATATTGCACCGACGTTATCAGCGCGAAGCGAAAGAAGACGTTGAAAAAGACGTCCTGAGACGCTGGCTTCCGCGTATTAATAATATCGCCTTTATTCACGGGCTGGGAATCTCATCCCTCTATTTAATTACCCCGCAGACGCAGAACTTTGACTTTTTCCTGCTGCTTAATATCAGCATTGCCGCCATCGTCGCCGCCAATGCGACGCATCTGACGCCTGTCATCAGCACCTTTACGCGGTTTTTCTTCGCCTCCTGGGGGATGCTGAACCTCGGTATTATCTGGCGGCTGGATGAGCTGATGTTTATCGTGCTTATGCTGAATCTGCTTTACGGCTTCGCGATTTACCGCCATGCGTTAACGTCACATGCGTTCTTTATTCAGCAAGCGCTGCTTGAGGAAAAAAGCTCACGGCTGGCGGAACAGTTTCGTCAGGCCAAAGAGGACGCGGAGCAGGCGCTGCTGGATAAAAATCAATTTCTGACCACCGCCAGCCACGATCTGCGCCAGCCCGTGCACGCGATGGGCTTTCTGATCGAGGCCATCCTCCACCGAAACCGGGACGTTAGCCTGACGCCACAGCTTCTTGACCTGCAGCAGAGCGTTCGCTCGGTACATTTGATGCTCAATTCTCTGCTCGATCTCAGCAAAATAGAATCCGGGAATGTACTTTCTGCCCCTGGCAAAGTGGATATCGGTGTTCTGCTCGACTCGGTCATCACGCTGTTTCGCGAAGAGGCCAACAGCCGCGCGCTTAAGCTATGTACCCGGCGGCCCAAACGCCGCATCTACGTGCTGGGCGATCCGCTGCTGGTGCGACAATCTCTGATTAACCTGATTCAAAACGCCCTTCGCTACACGCTCCAGGGCGGCGTGCTGGTCGCCATCCGACCACGCGGCGAGGAGTGTATGGTGGAGGTGTGGGATACGGGGGTCGGTATCGCCGATGACGAGAAGGGCAAAATCTTCTCGCCTTACTACCGTCCCGAGCTGGCATGGAAGATCGACAGCGCCGGACACGGGCTGGGACTGGCCGTAGTGGCCCGTTGTGCCAAGCTGATGAAGGTGAAGTACGGGATGCAATCCATTGAAGGTAAAGGCTCACGCTTCTGGATGCGCTTCACCCAATATACTGGCGAAGACATCGCGCCGGATATTTCGCCCACCTGTGACAACACTGCCACGCCGGTACGCTATGCGCCGCTGCACGGTTCCTGCCTGGTCGTCGATGACGATCCGCTGGTAACGTCTGCCTGGGAGAGCCTGATGAGCATCTGGGGAATCAACGTGCGCTGTGCGGCCTCTGCTGAAGAAGCGTTCGCCATTATCGACGAGGGCTTCACGCCGTTTGCCGTGCTGTGCGACCAGCGCCTGCGATCCGGCGAAAGCGGCTTCGATATCCTGAAAGCGCTTTTTGAACGTCTCCCGGATATGAGCGGCGCGATAGTCAGCGGCGAATTTAATTCACCGGTTCTGCTGGAAGCGGAGCAGGAGGGGTACCTGGTGCTTCGCAAGCCTCTCGAACCGGCTAAACTGCATGCGCTGCTGACGCAGTGGTCGGGGTGTCGTGGATATGGAAATAGATAACAGCAGCAGTGAAGCTCTGAAGTGGGCAATAATGTCAGTGTTCGAGGGTGTAGATATCTTCAACTATTTGATATAAATAAATTATTTCAGTGGGTTATAGGGCGGGTGACGGAATGACCAGCGAAGAAGCACTTTTAAAATCAGGTTTTAGTAAACGAGATCTTCAAAAACTAAAAAACAATATTGAGAATTACGGTGGTTCGTTGGATAGCGTAACTCATGATCTGTCCAATCGTTTTAAAGCAATGAAGTGGATAACGATTATTGCCTTCATCATACTGGCTTTAACTCTTTTACTTGCCTCCAGGGATACAAGTCTTAACCTTGCGCTCACATTATTGATTTTACTCCCTTTTATTTGGTATATAACGCCAGCAAAACTTGGCTATAAATCCTGGCGTTATCGTAAAATGCTGACTAATTCTGGGACGGGTCGCTGACGGACAACAAATTGTCTCCGGGTGTGACCCTAAACGTAGCGCCTGAGGAAACACTTTTCGGATGTAGAAGGTACCGTTTCGGTCTTTGGTAGGCTTTATCATAATGCCCATGTTGCACCACCGGGAAGCGGGGCCGGAGGAACGATAAGGGCGTTAACTACTGATAAAACAAAAATTGCTGATTCAGAAAGCAAAAACCCCCGCCTAAGCGAGGGTTCGAAATAAGTGGTGCCCGGACTCGGAATCGAACCAAGGACACGGGGATTTTCAATCCCCTGCTCTACCGACTGAGCTATCCGGGCAACGGGGCGCATTAAACCCGATCTGCCCTCTGTCGTCAACGAAAAATGTTGTTTTCGTTACAGACTGCGCAATCTCTCGCCATTTCGCCGCATCTTTAGGCGAAAAAGTGCGTCCAGAGCGCAGAGAGCGGCATGGCGAGCAGCAGCGCGGGTAGCATGTTGACCACGGCAAACATCTTGATCCCGCAAATGCGCAAGCCTGTCGCCAGCAGCAGCAGGCCACCGACGGCGGTGAAGTCCGCCATCATCGCTGGCGTGGTCAGCGGGAGAATCAAGGTGGCGCAGGTGGCGAGCGCCAGCTGGATAAGCAGCATTGGGACGCAAATCGCCGCCACTGCGACGCCAAGGGTGGTGGCGAAAATGGTGGCGGTGAAGAAATCGAGAAACGCCTTCGCAATTAAGATGCTCGGGTCACCGGTCATCCCTTCCTGCATCGAACCGAAAATCCCCGTGCCGCTGGCACAAAACAGAATAATGATGGCGACATAGTTCTGAATAAAGGACTCATGCGTGCCGTGCTTCGCTTTGCCCGGCCGGGCAATCAGGTTTTTGGCTTTACTGACTGCGCTGTTAATGCCTTTTTCCAGATAACAGAACTCACCAATGAGCGCGCCGAGCAGGGTGGCCAGCACCATCACGGGCAGATTGGCGCATTTGATGACTAAAAGAATACCGATCCCTAGAGACGCCAGGCCGAATATGGAGGGCATAGAGGTGCGAATACGCTCCGGTAACCGCTGGCTCAGTACTGCACCGAGTACGCCGCCCAGCAATACGGCGCCGGCGTTGATAAATGGCCCGATAACCACATCTGACTCCTGTTACTTACTCATTGGTATTGCATGATTATGACATGCTTCTGCTTTCCGACCGTTAGCATTGGGTGATTAAATGCATAAGGATTGCTTGTTGCAGCTAAAAATAAAAGGTGACATTATTGCGCGAATTTTCTCCTCCTGTCTCACCGTTCGGTGAGGGTAACTGCGCTTATGAAAACCATGAAAATCGCCGTCAGCCGCGAGCTGCTCTCTACTGTGTCTACGCACCGCGAAAAGGTGACGCTGGATAACACGGATTTCACCGATGTGGCCGCCGTCGTCCTGACGACGACAGACAGTTGCAGCGGCATTCTTGCGCTACTGAAACGCACGGGCTTTCAGCTGCCGGTGTTCATTTTCTCGCAGGAGCCCACGGAAGCGCCCGACGGCGTCAGCGCGGTCATCTCGGGTAAAGCTCAGGAGTTTCTGGAGCTGGAGACCGCAGCCAGCCGTTACGAAGAGACCCTATTGCCGCCGTTTTTCGACACCCTGAGCCAGTATGTTGAGATGGGCAACAGCACCTTTGCCTGTCCGGGCCACCAGCACGGCGCCTTTTTCAAAAAGCACCCGGCCGGGCGGCAGTTCTATGATTTCTTCGGTGAGAACGTCTTCCGCGCCGACATGTGCAATGCCGATGTGAAGCTGGGCGATCTGCTGATCCACGAAGGGTCCGCCAAGCATGCACAAAAGTTTGCGGCAAAAGTGTTTAACGCGGATAAAACCTACTTTGTGCTGAACGGTACGTCGGCGGCCAACAAGGTGGTGACTAACGCACTGCTCACCCGTGGCGATCTGGTGCTGTTTGACCGTAACAACCATAAATCCAACCACCACGGGGCGCTGATCCAGGCGGGCGCCACGCCGGTGTATCTTGAGGCCGCGCGTAACCCGTTTGGCTTTATTGGCGGAATTGACGAGCACTGCTTTGACGAGGCGTATCTCCGGGAGCTGATCCGCGAGACGGCGCCGGAAAAGGCCGACGAGACGCGGCCGTTCCGCCTGGCGATCATTCAGCTTGGCACCTACGACGGGACGATCTACAACGCCCGTCAGGTGATCGACAAGATCGGTCATCTGTGCGATTACATTCTCTTTGACTCCGCCTGGGTGGGCTACGAGCAGTTTATTCCGATGATGGCGGAGACGTCCCCGCTGTTGCTGGAACTGAACGAGAACGATCCGGGTATCTTTGTGACCCAGTCGGTGCATAAACAGCAGGCCGGGTTCTCGCAAACGTCGCAGATCCATAAAAAAGATAACCACATCCGCGGTCAGGCGCGTTTCTGCCCGCACAAGCGTCTTAACAATGCGTTTATGCTGCATGCTTCCACCAGCCCGTTCTATCCGCTGTTCGCGGCGCTGGATGTGAACGCGAAAATCCACGAAGGGGAAAGCGGGCGCAGGCTGTGGGCGGAGTGCGTTGAGCTGGGCATTGAGGCGCGTAAGGCGATCATTGCCAATTGCCATATGATCAAACCGTTTATCCCACCGGTGGTGGCAGGGCGGCCGTGGCAGGATCATCCCACCCACGCCATCGCCAGCGAGCTTCGCTTCTTCAGCTTCGAGCCCGGTGCTAAATGGCACGGGTTTGAGGGCTATGCCCGCGAGCAGTACTTTGTCGACCCGTGCAAGCTGCTGCTGACCACGCCGGGCATTGATGCCGAAACGGGGGAGTACACGGATTTCGGTATTCCGGCGACGATTCTGGCGCACTATCTGCGTGAAAACGGCATTGTGCCGGAGAAGTGCGACCTTAACTCGATCCTGTTCCTGCTGACGCCTGCTGAAAGCAGCGAGAAGCTGGCTCAGCTGGTGGCGATGCTGGGGCAGTTTGAACAGCATATTGAAGACGATACGCCGCTGGCGGACGTGCTGCCGACTATCTTCCAGAAATACCCGGTGCGTTACCGGGATTATACCCTCCGCCAGTTATGTCAGGAGATGCACGATCTCTACGTCAGCTTTGACGTGAAAGATCTGCAGAAGGCGATGTTCCGCAAGGAGAGCCTGCCGGAGGTGGTGATGAACCCGCAGGATGCCAATCAGGCGTATATTCGCGGGAACGTGGAGCTGGTGCGTATTCGGGATGCTGTAGGGCGGATCGCTGCTGAAGGGGCGCTGCCTTATCCGCCGGGCGTGCTGTGCGTGGTGCCGGGTGAAGTCTGGGGCGGGGCGGTGCAGCGTTACTTCCTGGCGCTGGAGGAGGGCATCAACCTGCTGCCGGGCTTCTCGCCGGAGCTGCAGGGGGTCTACAGCGAGAAGGATGCCGACGGGATTAAGCGGCTGTATGGGTATGTATTGAAGTAGACCCCCTCACCCTAACCCTCTCCCCAAAGGGGAGAGGGGATTGCACGGAGCCGTCTTTTCACCCTCGTCCCTTTGGGGAGAGGGCCGGGGTGAGGGGAGTTAAACCGCACTACGCTTGTACATCCTCCTCGGATGCCCAATCTTGCCGTACAGCATCTCCACCGTCAGAAAACCCGCCTCCACGCAATGCTCCAGATAGCGTCGGGTGGTGGTTTTACTCAGCCCCGTCTCGCTCACGACCTCATCCACGGTAAAGCAGTGTGTTGACCGGGCGTTAAACAGCGACTGCACCCGCGCCAGCGTATTTTCCTCAATGCCTTTGCTGCCGTTGTCCTGACGGTAGTTTTTCGCCTGTAGCTGATAGAGCGAATCGACGTTCTGCTGGTCGACAATCTTCCAGACGCGCTGCTGTTCGGCAAACTGCACAAACCGCTCCAGCGACTGGCTGAGCCGCTTCCAGGAGACCGGTTTAAGAATGTAGTCGAACGCGCCGTTGCGGATCGCCTGGCTGCAGGTGTCCATATCACTGGCGGCCGTAATAAAAATCACCGAGCAGTTGGCGCGCGCCAGCAGGGGGTTAGTGATAAGCGAGATCCCTTTGCCGTCAGGCAGATAGTTATCCAGCAGCACCAGCTGCGGCTGTTTGCTTTCAAGCTCAGCCTGGGCCGCAGCCAGCGACGAGGCAATGCCCACCAGCCTCAGACGCGGATGCTTACCTATCAGCTCCGCGTGCAGCTGCGCCAGCTCGTTCTCGTCTTCAACAATCAGTACGTCGATAAGTTCATGTTGCATAGTCGGTGTCTTCCAGTTGCCTGGCGGCTCAAGTCGCAGGGATAAACAGTGAGAAAATGGCGCCGCGCGGCGTGTTATCGGCAACTTCAATTGTGCCGCCTGCCTGTGTGACATAGCTTTCAATCAGATACAGGCCAATCCCATGATCGCCGCGTGTCTTGGTGGTGATGCCGCGCTCAAAGATCCTGTCACGGATCGCAGGGGTAATGCCAACCCCCTGGTCGGCCACTTCAACGATCAGCTCTTGTTCGCTGAGTTTGATCAGCACCTCCACCGGCGCGTGGGGAAGCGGCGACCGTTGCGTCGCTTCGATGGCGTTATCCAGCAGGTTGCCAATAATCGAAATCAGCTCTTGTTCCCCCAGCGGCAGGAACGGTTTGTCCAGCCGACAGGCCGGGTCGAAACTGAGTTCGACCCCTTTCTCCCGCGCGCGGGCGGCTTTCCCCAGCAGCAGGCCGCACAGCGTCGGGGAACTGAAGCGCGACGAGATAAAGTCCAGCAGCTCCTGGGCATGTTCCGATTGCGCCTGAATGTAGCCAATGGCCTCCTCATAGCGGCCCATATGCAGCAGCCCGGAGAGGGTGGTCATCCGGTTCAGTTGCTCGTGGCGCATGATGCGCAGATTATCGACATAGCGTTTGACCTGGCTGAGTTGGGCGCTCAGCGAGTCGATCTCGTTGCGATCGCGGAAGGTGATCACCCAGCCCTGCAGCGCCCCCTCAAGCATGATGTGTACCCGGCTGGCAATAACCGTGAGGTCGTTAAAACGGCAAATCTCGTCATGGGTATCTTTCGCCAGCATAGTTTGCGTGTCGAAGAACGGCACCGGCTCAATTACCTGGTTTATCAGCTGCCCGCGCAGTTCCCGGGCCGGCTGGCTCAGGCCCAGCAGCTTGCGCGCCGCCTGGTTGATCACCTCTATGCGTCGTTCGTCATCAATGGCGATCACGCCTTCGTAGATGGACTCCATCATCGCCTTCTGCTGGCGCACCAGCAGACCGATCTCTCGCGGCTCGAGGGAGAATATCTGCTTCTTAATGCTGCGGGTAAAGAACCAGGAGAAGACAAAGAGGGCGATCAGCAGCAGCACGGCGGCAATCAGGATATTGACTACCTTACTGACGGTAATGGTATCCAGATAGCTGGTGAGATAGCCTACCGAAACAATACCGACCACCTGTCCGGCATTGTTAAAGATGGGAGCTTTACTGCGCAGCGAAATGCCCAGCCCGCCTTTGCGGATCGTGGTGATACTTTTCCCCTGTAAAACGGCTTCATTGTCACCGCCGACCAGCGTGGTCCCCACTCTGTCGGCAAAGACGGAATGAAAAAGGTGCAGCCCCTTATTATCACCAATCACAATAAAGCTGGCGTCACTGAGCGCTGAAATCTTCTGCATAAAATCATGAATGGCGTTGATATTCTTTTGTTCAACTTCATCACGTAATGTCGGAATAAGTGCTATCTCTTCAGCCTGTATTTTGGCGCGCGCGCTCATTTCCTGATAAAGCTGTTTACCAACATCGACATAATAATATCCACCCAGTAAGGTAAAAAGTACTGAGAAAAAGGCAACCAGCGAAATAAACAGCTTAATCTGGAAAGAGACTTTCATAACTATCACGCGAGGTAGCGACAAAGATGGCCAATATATCATCTTTTTTCGTGCGGATGCCCGCTTTGCCGAAAACTTGTGATCCCTTGCACAGCAGGGGCTGTAAAAGCATAGCCAGGAAGGAGGGCAGACTTCAGGCTGCCGCAATAAATGTTATTTGTTTGTTCAATTCGGAAAAGAAACCATAAAAACCACGGGAATAAATACGGTATAAATCACAGTAAATAAAAGAAACCATTAAAACCATAGCGGCCATTAAAACTTCGCTTTTAATATGCCTTTCCTCACATAAAGTAAGCCTTTGTGACTCTAAGCTGAACGCACAAAATAACCAAGGGGCTTATTATGAGCACAACTGACGATTCTTTCTCTGTTACCCACGACCCGATTGAAATTCAGCGACCTTCGCTCAAAGAGCGCTGGTGGCATATTATGGATACCTGGAAAATTGGGATTATTCCTCTGCCGCTGTTCGTTCTGGCGGGTGCGCTGATTGCAATTGATTGCCTGGGCGGAAAATTGCCGAGCGATATCGTGGTGATGGTGGCGACGCTGGCCTTTTTCGGCTTTGCCTGCGGTGAGTTTGGCAAACGCCTGCCAATTGTCGGCAAGCTCGGCGCGGCGGCGATTTGCGCCACCTTTATCCCTTCCGCGCTGGTCTACTACGGCCTGCTGCCGGACGTGGTGGTCGAGTCCACCACTAAGTTCTACAAATCCACCAACATTCTCTACCTCTACATCTGCTGCATCATCGTTGGCAGCATCATGAGTATGAACCGCACGGTGCTGATTCAGGGCTTCCTGCGCATCTTCTTCCCGATGCTGTGCGGCGAAATCGTCGGCATGCTGGTGGGGATGGGCGTCGGCCTGGCGCTGGGTCTTGAGCCGTTCCAGATCTTCTTCTTCATCATTCTGCCGATTATGGCGGGCGGCGTAGGAGAAGGGGCGATCCCGCTTTCCATCGGCTATGCCACCCTGCTGCATATGGACCAGGGCGTTGCGCTCGGACGCGTGCTGCCGATGGTGATGCTCGGCGGTCTGACGGCAATCATTATCTCCGGGTGCCTGAACCAGCTCGGCAAACGCTATCCGCACCTGACCGGTGAAGGCCAGCTGATGCCGAACCGCGCGAATGCGGATGCCACCGTCTCTCAGCCCGCGTTCTCCGGTAAAGCGGACGTGACCACCATCGCCTCCGGCGCGCTGCTGGCGGTGCTGCTCTACATGCTGGGCATGCTCGGCCACAAGCTGATTGGCCTGCCTGCGCCAGTGGGCATGCTGTTTATGGCGGTGCTGGTGAAGCTGTGCAACGGCGCTTCTCCACGTCTGCTGGAAGGCTCGCAGGTGGTGTACAAGTTCTTCCAGACCTCCGTGACCTACCCGATTCTCTTTGCCGTTGGCGTGGCCATCACCCCGTGGCATGAACTGGTGGCGGCCTTCACGCTGACCAACCTGCTGGTGATTATCAGCACCGTCTCCGCGCTGGTGGCGACCGGGTTCTTCGTCGGCAAAAAGATTGGTATGCACCCGATTGATGTCGCCATCGTCTCCTGCTGTCAGAGCGGCCAGGGCGGAACCGGCGACGTGGCGATCCTGACCGCAGGCAACCGCATGAGCCTGATGCCGTTCGCCCAGATTGCTACCCGAATTGGCGGCGCGATTAACGTCTCTGTCTCACTGCTGATTCTGGGCAACTTCCTCGTTTAAGTTTTCAGGAAAGAACAATGAAACTCGCAAGCTTTTTATACCAGGGAAAACGCAGCTACGGCATCGTACAGGCCGACGGCGTGATTGATTTAGGTCGCCGTCTGGGCGACCGCTACAGCGACCTTAAAGCGCTGCTGCAGGGTAACGGGCTGGCACTGGCCACCCGTTACCTGAATGACGCAGTGGACGTGCCGATGAGCGCCATCACCTTCTTACCGGTGATTGAGCAGCCGGAAAAAATCCTCTGCGTGGGCATGAACTACGCCGACAAGCGCAAGGAGTTTGACCAGCATAACCCGGCTCCAACGCTGTTTGTCCGCTTCCCGGATTCCCAGACCGGCCACAACGAACCGGTGCTGAAGCCGCGCCACTCCAGCGAATTCGACTACGAAGGCGAGCTGGCGGTGATCATCGGTAAAGGCGGGGAGAATATCCGCCGCGACGATGCCCTGCGCCACGTGGCGGGCTACAGCTGCTACATGGACGGCTCCGCCCGCGACTGGCAGCACACCTGGTTTACCGCCGGTAAAAACTGGCGCAAAACCGGCGCGTTTGGCCCGTGGATGGCGACGGCGGATGAGATCCCGGACCCGCACCAGCTTGCGATCCGCACATGGCTGAACGGCCGCATGGTGCAGGAAGACAATACCAGCAGCATGATCCACAAAGTCGCCGAGCTTATCGAGTACATCAGCACCTTTACCCGCTTAAGCCCGGGTGACGTGATCATCACCGGCTCTCCAGGCGGAGTGGGTAAAAAGCGCAACCCGCCGCTGTTTATGAAAGAGGGCGATCGCATTGAGGTGGAGATCGAGCATATCGGTCATCTGAGTAACGTGATTGTGGAAGCGCCAGCCGTCGGGCTCGCGGCAGCACACTGAGTAAGGCGGTAACATGCACTCGCAACCCATCGATTTTCGCCACACGCTGGTGGCGAAGCACCCGGAACGCTTAAGCCAGATCCGTTACCTGCTGGCGGACAGCGGCCTGGGCCTGGACAACGACATCACGCTGTTTGTCGAAGCCTGGTCCGGCCCGCAGCTGGTGGGTTGCGCAGGGCTTGCCGCCAACGTCATCAAATGCGTGGCGGTCAACGAGCAGCTTCGCGGCGAGAACCTCAGCGCACGGCTGCTGGCGGAGGTGCAAAATGCGGCGCTTGAGCGCGGCCATTTTCACCTCTTCCTCTGCACCCGTCCGTGCAACAAGGCGCGTTTTGCCCGCAGCGGTTTCTGGCCGATTGCCGAGAGCGGGAACAACGCGGTACTGATGGAGAACACCCCGCAGGGGATTGAGCGTTATTGCCGTTCTCTGCGCGCGAGCCGCAAGAGCGGGGAGAAAATTGGCGCCATTGTGATGAACGCCAATCCATTCACCCTCGGCCACCGCCATCTGGTGGAGCAGGCGGCGATGCAGTGTGATGCCCTGCATCTGTTCGTGGTGCGTGAAGATGCCTCGTTTTTCCCGTTCAGCGCGCGTCTTGAGATGGTGCGCACGGGCGTGGCGCATCTGCCGAACGTGGTGGTGCATGAAGGCTCGCAGTACATCATCTCCCGCGCCACGTTTCCGGCCTACTTCCTGAAGGAGACCGGCAAAGTGCAGCAGGCGTGGAGCGAAATCGATGTGCTGATCTTCCGGGATTTCATTGCCCCGGCGCTGGGCATCACGCACCGCTTCATCGGTTCGGAGCCGTTTTGCGACATCACCCGCCAGTACAACCAGACGCTGCACGACCTGCTGGCCTCGCATATCGAGGTGGTGGAAATGCCGCGCATCAAGGCCACCGGCAACGCCATTTCAGCGTCCGAAGTGCGCCGCTTACTGAAGACACAGCAGTTTTCCCGGATCCGGGAGATAGTCCCGGACTCCACCTTCGCGCACCTCGAGACACACTATCGGGCGAGTGCGGAAGTCGCTTAACTACCAGGAATTTATCATGAAAATTGTAAGGGAGGCGCTGGCCGGAACGCAGGAGTCCAGCGACCTGATGGTGAAAATCGCTCCCGCTCACGGCGAGCTGGAGGTAGTCATCCACAGCGAAGTGATTAAGCAGTTTGGCGAGCAAATTCGCCAGGTGGTCAACGACACATTGCGCGCCATGAACGTGCACCAGGGACTCATCATTATTGAAGACAAAGGGGCGCTGGACTGTGTGATCCGCGCCCGCCTGCAAAGCGCGCTGATGCGTGCCGCCGATGAACAGGCCATCAACTGGGGGGCGCTGAAATGAGCAAACTCCGCCGCAGCATGCTGTTCCTCCCGGGTGCCAACGCCGCCATGCTCTCCACCGCGTTTATCTACCGCCCGGACTCCATCATGTTTGACCTGGAAGACGCCGTTGCCCTGCGCGAGAAAGACACCGCACGCATGCTGGTGTTTCATGCGCTGCAGCATCCGATGTATCAGGATATCGAAACCGTGGTGCGCATTAACCCGCTGAGCACGCCGTTTGGCCTGCTGGATCTGGAGGCCGCCGTACGGGCCGGCGTGGACGTGATCCGTCTGCCGAAAACCGATACGCCGGATGACATCTATGAGCTGGAAGGCCACCTGGTGCGCATTGAGCAAGAATGTGGTCGCGAGGTGGGTTCTACCCGCGTGATGGCGGCTATTGAATCGGCCGTTGGCGTGATTAACGCCGTGGCGATTGCCCGCAGCTCTCCGCGCTTAATCGGCATCGCGCTGGCCGCCTTTGACTATGTCATGGACATGCAGACCGAACGCGGCGACGGCACCGAGCTGTTCTACGCCCGTTGTGCCGTGCTGCACGCCGCGCGTGCCGCAGGCATCGACGCCTTCGACGTGGTGTGGTCAGACGTTAACGACGAGGCCGGGTTCCTGCGCGAGGTCGATCTGATCCGCAAGATGGGCTTTAACGGTAAATCGCTGATCAACCCGCGCCAGATCGATCTCCTGCATAACGCCTATGCCCCGACCCAGGAAGAGGTGGATCACGCCAAAAGGGTGATTGAAGCGGCAGAAGAGGGCGAGCGTAACGGCCTGGGCGTGGTGTCGCTCAACGGCAAAATGGTGGATGCACCAATTATTAACCACGCGCAGGTGGTGCTGGAGCGCGCGGCGGCCTCCGGCGTGCGTCGGTAAGGATGAGATAATGAATCAGACTGAACTTCTCCATGTCAATTTTCCCCATCTGCGGGACTTAAAACCGTTTGATACCGCCCACAGCGCGACGCCGTGGCTGGCGGACAGCGACGCGAAGCACAACCGCAAACTGTGCGCCTCTGTCGAAGAGGCGGTTAAGCGCTGCGGTCTGCAGGACGGGATGACCATCTCCTTCCACCACGCGTTTCGTGAAGGCGACCGGGTGATTAACACCGTAGTGGCGCTGCTGGCGCGGATGGGCTTCAAAAACCTGACCCTGGCCTCCAGCTCGCTGATGACCTGCAACGACGCGCTGATTGAGCACATTGAAAGCGGGGTGATCACCCGGATTTACACCTCCGGGATGCGCGGCAGGCTGGCAGAGGCCATCTCCCACGGGCTGATGGACGAGCCGGTGCAAATTCATTCCCACGGCGGGCGGGTGAAGCTGCTCCAGGACGGCGAGCTGAATATCGACGTGGCGTTTCTCGGTGTGCCGTGCAGCGATGAATTTGGCAACGCCAACGGCACGCACGGCAAATCCTGCTGCGGCTCGCTGGGCTATGCGATGGTGGATGCGCACTTTGCCCGTAAAGTGGTGCTGCTGACCGAAGCGCTGGTGCCATTCCCCAATATGCCCGCCAGCCTGGTGCAGGACCAGGTGGACTACATCGTGCAGGTGGAGAGCGTGGGCGATCCGGCGAAAATCAGCGTTGGCGCAGCGCGCGTCACCAGCAACCCGCGCGAGCTGATGATTGCCCGCTATGCGGCGGACGTCATTGAGCACTCCGGCTACTTTAAACCGGGCTTCTCGATGCAGACCGGCTCCGGCGCGGCGGCCACCGCCTGCACCCGCTTTATGGAAGAGAAGATGGAGCGCAGCGGCGTGAAGGCACGCTTTGCGCTCGGCGGCATCACCGGCAGCCTGGTGGATCTGCATGAAAAGGGGCTTATTGAAAAGCTGCTCGATACCCAGTGCTTTGACGGCCAGGCGGCGGCCTCGCTGGCGCGTAATCCGAACCACGTGGAGATCTCCACCAACGTCTACGCCAACCCCGGCAGTAAGGCGGCAAGCTGCGACCAGCTTGACGTGGTGATCCTCAGCGCCCTGGAAATTGACGTCGATTTCAACGTCAACGTCATCACCGGCTCCGACGGCGTGATGCGCGGTGCGTCCGGCGGACACTGCGACGTGGCCGCCGCGGCGAACCTGACCATCGTCGTTGCGCCGCTGCTGCGTAGCCGCATTCCGACGGTCGTGAAGCGGGTTACCACGCGCCTCACGCCGGGAGAGAGCATTGACGTACTGGTCACCGATCACGGTATCGCGGTCAACCCGGCGCGCCCGGAGATCCGCGAGCGCCTGCTGGAAGCGGGGCTCAAGGTTGTGGACATCACTGCGCTGTACGAGCGGGCGATTTCCCTGACTGGCGTCCCCAAACCAATCGCGTTTACCGACAAAATCGTCGGGGTGATCCGCTACCGGGACGGCAGCGTGATCGACACCGTGCGACAGGTGAAGGAGGACGTATGATTTCAGCGACACTCGTGCGGGCGGGTGTCAGCCTGGACGAACTGCTGGCGGCGAAAGAGCGCCGCGCAGGGCGTCAGGCTGACATGCTTGAGCACTATCAACAACCGGTCATTTCCCTCACCCTGGTGACGCCAGGGGAGGTCAAAGACAGCCTGCGCTATCGCAACACCATGGGCGTGGCGCTGCAGATGTGCGACCAGCTGCTGTGGGAAAACCGCTGGCAGGTGCTGGACCGCCAGGTACTGTGGCTCCCGACCGGGCCGGAAGCCCTGTGGTGCGTGGCCCATCCGGCGGCAGAAATCAAAGCGCACTGTGCGGAACTGGAGCAGACGCATCCGCTTGGCAGGCTGTGGGATCTGGATGTGATCTGCCCTCAGCACGGCCACGTCGGGCGACAGTCGCTGGGGACGAATCTCAGACGCTGTCTGATCTGCGACGAGCCGGCGCATGCCTGTTCCCGTTCGCGCGCGCATCAAGTGGTACAGGTTGTGGCTCGCGTGGAGAAGATGATCGATGACTGGTTTGCTCGCGACTAAACTGCGCCCGGCTGACGTGCCCGCGCTTGCCGAAGCGGCGTTGTGGCAGGAGCTGGAGCTGACGCCCAAGCCGGGGCTGGTGGACAAACTCAATAACGGCGCCCATCGCGATATGGACCACGCGCTGTTTGTCCGCAGCATTGCGGCGATTACGCCGTGGTTTTCGCGCTTTGCTGAGCTGGGCAGCGCGCATACCGATAAACCCGCTGACGAACAGTTACGGGTTCTCCGCCCGATGGGGATGGCCTGCGAGCAGGCGATGTATGCCGCAACGAACGGGGTGAACACGCACAAAGGCGGTATTTTTGCCCTTGGTTTATTGTGCTTTGCTGCCGGGCGTGTGAAAAGGGTCTCCGCAGACAGCCTCTGTTGTGAGGTGAGTAACCTCTGCAGCGGGCTGGTCTCGCGGGAGCTGGCCGCACGCAGCGGGCAGGCGACGGCGGGCGAGCGACAGTATCAGCTGTATGGCTTAACCGGCGCGCGCGGAGAGGCCGAAAGCGGTTTTGCTACGGTGCGTAAGGCGCTGGCGCAGTGGAACGGACATTCATTTCACGACCTGCTGTTACGCCTGATGTCAGTCAATCAGGACAGCAATCTGGTGTCGCGCGGCGGCATTGAGGGGCTGCGCTACGTTCAGGGTTATGCGCGGAAACTGCTGGCTGCAGGCTGGGACCGCGAGGCGTTGCTCAGAATGGATAACGCATTGATTGAACGGAACCTGAGTCCCGGAGGCAGCGCGGATTTACTGTCGGTGGGGTGGGTGCTTGCAGCAATAAAATAGCCGGGTGGCGGCTTCGCCTTGCCCGGCTTACGAACGGTGTTTTTGTAGGCCCGGTAAGCGTTAGCGCCACCGGGCACAACAATCAATGCGCGACTGGCTGCGCACCATTCGGCACGCGAACGTGTTTGTACTTGAACAGCACGATAAACGCGAAGAACAGCACCAGTGAGTACGCGGCGAAGATCAGCCACACCGGCTGCCAGTTGGTGATGCCGTTGGTGGTGTACATCTCAACCACTTTGCCGCTCACCACGCCGCCCAGAATACAGCCGAAGCCGTTGGTCATCATCAGGAACATACCCTGTGCACTGGCGCGGATTTCAGGTTTCACCTCTTTTTCCACAAACACGGAACCCGAGATGTTGAAGAAGTCGAAGGCGCAGCCGTAAACAATCATCGACAGAACCAGCAGCACGGTGCCGAACGGGCTTGGGTCGCCATAGGCGAAGAGACCGAAGCGCAACATCCATGCCGCGATACTGATCAGCATGACGTTCTTGATGCCGTAGCGGCTCAGGAAGAACGGAATGGTCAGGATGAACAGCGTCTCAGAGATCTGCGAGATGGACATCATCACCGACGCATGTTCAACGATAAAGCTGCCGGAGAACAGCGGGTTGTTATCGAAGCTGTGCAGGAAGGTGTTGCCGAACATGTTGGTGATCTGCAGTTCCGCGCCCAGCAGCATGGAGAAGATAAAGAAGATCGCCATGCGTTTGTTTTTAAACAGCGCGAAGGCGTCCAGGCCGAGCATGGTGCTCCAGCTCTGGTTTTTCTGCTGGTTAGAGACCGGAATGGTTGGCAGCGTCAGGGTGAACAGCGCCAGCAGCACGGAGAGTGCAGCGCCGATGTAAAGCTGCATATGGCTCAGTTCGAAGCCCGCGAAGCTCACGCCCCACATCGCCATGATAAAGCCGATAGTGCCCCAGATACGGATTGGCGGGAAATCGGTAACGATATCCATATCCGCGGATTTCAGGCGATAGTAGGAGATGGTGTTGATCAGCCCAAGCGTTGGCATGTAGGCCAGCGAGTTAAGCAGGATCACCATGAACATCGCCCCCGGCGTGGTCACCTGGGCTGCCATAAACAGCGTCCCCGCGCCCACCAGGTGGCAAAGCATGTACAGCCATTTGGCACTCAGCCATTTATCCGCCACGATCCCCAGCAGCGTTGGCATGAAGACCGCCGCAATACCGAGCGAACTGTATACGGCACCGATTGACGCACCATCGAACTTGAGCGTCACAAACATATAGGAGCCGAGTGTAGTCAGCCAGCTACCCCACAGGCAGAACTGCAGAAACGACAATATTTTAAGCTGCAGCTTAAGGTTCATGTTACTTTCCTCACAAGTGAGCGGGAGATATGTTGTTATAGGAACATTCAGGGTTGTTATTTGATGCAATTCTATCAGTTGGCAACGATATGTTTTGTTACCTCCCGCAAAAAAATGCAATCCACATTAATTTGCAGTTTGGATTGTGATGCAAATAACATTTTCGTATGGGTGAGGGTGTTCAGTCCCCTCTCCCCTTTGGGGAGAGGGTTAGGGTGAGGGGTGTTGGTTTTCTAGCGACGACGGTAGTTCTTCTGCGCCGTATTCACTTTATACAGATAACGACGGGATTCCGCGGACGGATGGCGGGTGGTCAGGGTTGCGTAGACATCTCCCGGCGCCATGCTGTTGATGATGTTTGCGGCCTGCACTTTGTCATTCGAGAAGACACGTAGCACGCTGCCCGCACCCCCGTTATAGGCGGTGATCACCGCGTAGCGGCGCGAGGTCGGGTTATCAATCCCGCCCAGGTAGACATTGTTCAGCATCGCCAGATAGGCGGTGCCGGTATCAATGTTGCTCTGCGGATCGAACAGATAGCTGCGGCTCGGCGTTCCGGATTTCCCCTGCGCGCGGAAGACGTCTTTACCGGCGCTGTGCTGTACAACCTGCATCAGCCCCAGGGCGTCGGAACGGCTCACCGCGTACGGGTTAAACGATGATTCGGTCTGCATAATCGCCAGGATCAGCGACTCATCCACGCCGTACTTGCGTGAGGCCTGACGCACCATGCCTAAGTACTTATGCGCACGCTTGTCGAGGTGGTTCGGAACAAGGTTGATGGTGACGCTATAGATAATCTTCAGACCGTTCGAGCGGCTTTTCAGGCGCGTCTGCAGCAGGTAGTCGGCAAATTTCGTGGCGCGGCCTTCCCAGCGAATGGGCTGGCCGGTCTGATCGACGACCTGACCGTACAGGAACGGCTCTTTGGATATCGTGATGTCGTCGGCATCGGAGTAGAGATCGATTGAGCCCGGATCGTCACCCATCAGCAGGGTTTTGATGATTGCCTGACGGAGCCGAGCGGCAGGGTCTGTGCCGGCAATGGTTTCAATCGTGATCGTACCCTCATCAAAGTTGATGTGGCTACGGGTCAGATAGGCGTCGGTGTACTTAACGTAGTCCTTAGGTCCGGCAATAAGAACTTCGTTAAATCCCCATATATTCTCGATGTTATGGGCAAACTGCCCCATCAAAATATCAAAACCGTTGGTGTCCTTGATCCAGGCTTCGTTGTACTCATCACCTTTTTTTGACGAACACGAGACAAGCAACGGCGCAACAAGGGCTAGCGCTAAAAGTTTTTTCATCATTCCGGGAGTGCGTGTTGTGTTTGCTTTAACGGCGGGGTTTCCCCCCGCACGCTGTTATTTTTCCGGTGGCGTATAGCCTTCGATGTGCACGTCTTTACCTTCGAACAGGAAGCTCACCATCTCCTGCTCCAGCAGTTTGCGGTGTTCCGGGTTCATCATGCTGAGTTTCTTCTCGTTGATCAGCATGGTCTGCTTTTTCTGCCACTGCCCCCAGGCTTCTTTGGAAATTTCGTTATAAATGCGTTTACCCAGGTCGCCCGGATAAAGCTGGAAATCCTGGCCTTCAGCGTCACGCTGCAGGAAAGTACAAAAAATCGTTCTGGCCATACTCATTCCTCTTTTTTAGCCGATGCTAAACCATTGCACCGGCACGTAATTGCTGTAACAGGCGCTCCACGGGAGCCGCCAGCCCGACTGATGGCGGTTGCGCTAAGTTATACCAGAGAGCGGTGCCTTCATCCATGCACGAGGCGTAGGAGGACACGGGAAGCCACATCGGCACAATATCCAGATGGAAATGGCTGAAGGTGTGGCGAAACGCGGTCAGCTGCGTCAGGTTATCGGCAGCAATCCCGCGCTTTTTAAGCCATTCACGCAGCAAGTCTTCATCTTCAAACTGTGGGAAGCAGTATAGACCACCCCACAGACCGCTCGGTGGACGTTGGGCCAGGAACACTTCATCGCCGTGCTGCATCAGCAGCATATAGCCGGTGCGTTCCGGCAGCGTCTGTTTGGGTTTTTTACCGGGATACTGCGCCCACGACTGGTTGGCGTACGCCACGCAGAGATTATTCACCGGGCAGAGTTCGCATTTTGGCTTTGAGCGCGTGCAGACCATCGCGCCCAGATCCATCATCGCCTGGTTGAAACGCTCGACGCCATTTGCCGGGGTGACCTCTTCACTTATTTCCCAAAGACGTTTTTCAACATCCTTCTTCCCCGGCCAGCCGTCGACGGCATAGCAGCGTGCCAGCACGCGCTTCACGTTGCCGTCGAGGATCGGAAAATGCTTGCCTAAAGAGAGGGAGAGAATGGCGCCGGCGGTTGAACGTCCGACGCCGGGTAAGTCCGCCACCTCGTCGAAGGTTTCCGGGAAGCGTCCGTTGTGGCGCGTCGCGACCTGCTGTGCCGCTTTGTGCAGGTTACGCGCGCGGGCGTAGTAGCCAAGCCCGGTCCACAGGTGCAGCACCTCGTCCAGCGGAGCGTTAGCCAGATCGGTCACCGTCGGGAAGCGCGCCATAAAACGCTCAAAGTAAGGAATCACCGTTGCGACCTGCGTTTGTTGCAACATCACTTCGGAGAGCCATACTTTGTAAGGCGTTTTTTCAATTTGCCAGGGCAGGGTTTTACGCCCGTATTTGTCGTACCAGTCCAGCACCTGGGCTGAAAATTGAGAGGCTTGCATGGTCATCGATTCGTATAATCAGGGACGCCGATTGCAGCACAGCGTCAATCTGCTGTAAACCGGATCTTTCCCATGCTTGCATAGAAGCCTTAACTTTGGATAATGCCCGTTTCCCGAACATTCTCACAAGCAGACAACTCTTTTATGAAAAACGACGTCATTTCACCGGAATTTGATGAAAACGGTCGCCCGCTGCGCCGTATTCGCAGCTTTGTCCGCCGTCAGGGTCGCCTGACGAAAGGGCAGCAACATGCGCTGGACAACTACTGGCCGGTGATGGGCGTTGAGTTCAGCGAGCAGCCTCTGGATTTTAGCGAGCTGTTTGGCCGCGACGCGCCGGTAACTCTGGAAATTGGTTTCGGTATGGGCGCCTCGCTGGTGACCATGGCCAAAGCCCGCCCGGAGCAGAACTTCCTCGGCATTGAAGTGCATTCCCCGGGCGTGGGCGCGTGTCTGGCTACGGCCCATGAAGAGGGCGTTGAGAACCTGCGCGTGATGTGTCATGACGCGGTGGAAGTGCTGCACAAAATGATTCCTGACAATTCTTTAACCATGGTTCAGCTCTTTTTCCCTGACCCGTGGCACAAAGCACGTCATAATAAACGCCGTATCGTTCAGGCGCCGTTTGCTGAGCTGGTAAAAAGTAAGCTCAAGCTGGGCGGTGTCTTCCATATGGCGACCGACTGGGAACCTTATGCGGAACATATGCTGGAAGTGATGTCATCGCTGGACGGTTACAAAAACCAGTCGGCGAGCAACGACTATGTACCGCGTCCGGAATCGCGTCCGGTAACGAAATTTGAACAGCGTGGCCATCGTCTTGGTCACGGTGTATGGGACTTAATGTTCGAGAGGGTGAAATAATGGCAAAGAATCGTAGCCGTCGTCTGCGTAAAAAGATGCACATCGAAGAATTCCAGGAAGTGGGCTTCTCCGTTGCCTGGCGTTTCCCGGAAGGCACCAGCGTTGAGCAGATCGATCAGGACGTTGATGCGTTCATCAACGAGGTGATCGAGCCAAACAAATTGGCCTTCGATGGTAGCGGCTATCTGGCGTGGGAAGGTCTGATCTGCACCCAGGAAGTGGGTAAATGCACCGAAGAACATCAGGCCCTGGTACGTAAATGGCTTGAAGACCACAAGCTGGAAGATGTTCGCGTCAGCGAACTTTTCGACGTTTGGTGGGACTAATAAAGTAGTAAAGGGCCAGCATTAGCTGGCCCATTTTGTCTGAGGGAGTGTTTAAGATGCGCAAAACGTTGCTGGCTGCTGCTTTGATGGCAACCGGATTCACCGCCCATGCGGAGTATAAATGTAGCGTCACCCCGCGTGATGACGTGGTGTTAAGCCCGCAAACCGTGCAGGTCAAAGGCGAGAACGGCAATCTGGTGATTACGCCGGAAGGGAACGTCACCTTTAACGGCAAACAGTACAACCTGACTGCCGCACAGCGTGAGCAGGCGAAAGACTACCAGGCCGATTTGCGTACCGCGCTGCCATGGATTAACGAAGGCGCGCTGACGCGCGTTGAGAAAAGCCGCGTGGCGCTGGATAAGATCATCACCAAAGAGGTGGGGGAGAGCAGCAATATGCGCACCCGCCTGACGAAGCTCGATAAGCAGTTGAAAGAGCAGATGAACCGGATTATCGAAACGCGTACCGACGGCCTGACGTTCCACTACAAGGCAATTGATCAGGTCCGCGCTGACGGGCAACAGCTGGTGAACCAGGCGATGGGCGGTATCCTGCAGGACAGCATCAACGAGATGGGTGCTAAAGCGGTACTGAAAGGCGGCGGTAACCCTCTTCAGGGCGTGCTGGGCAGTCTGGGCGGCCTGCAGACCTCCATTCAGAACGAGTGGAAGAACCAGGAAGATGATTTCCAGAAGTTCGGCAAAGACGTGTGTAAACGCGTGGTATCGCTGGAAGATAGCCGGAAGGCGCTGGTGGGGACGTTGAAGTAATTCACCCCTCACCCTAACCCTCTCCCCAAAGGGGCGAGGGAATGGTTTGCTCCCTCTCCCTTTCAGGGTGTACGGTCCGGGGACATGGTAGACAGGTGTTCGGGGACATGGTGAACACTTTTTAACATCCTTTACCCATGGTGATCGACTT